>JANOAF010000662.1:0-12035 GCA_031411015.1 Opitutaceae bacterium
CGGCGGAGGTTTTGCCGGTGCATGGGCCACGATGTGCGGGCAAGGTTGTTGCCGGTGTCGAAGGCGTAGAGTTTTCCATCGGTCGAGCCAGCGTAGAGCTTGCCGCCCGAGAGCACAGGCGAGGCGACGATCGGCCCGCCGGTGGCGTAGGTGCGGATCAAGGTGCCTTCGGCCGTGAGCGCGTGGATGAGGCCGTCATCGCTCCCGAGATAGATCGTGCCGTCGTCGGCCACGGCGGGCGAGGTGCCGCGGATGACATCACCGGTGGCGTATTCCCAGCGCTTGGCTCCGGTTGCTGGGTTGAGGGCGTAGAGTTTCTTGTCGTAGCTGCCGAAGAGCACGTTGCCGCGCGTGTCGATGATGGGCGAACCGGAGAGTGGGCTGCCGGTGTCGAAGCGCCAGAGCTCGGTTCCGTTGGCGCGAAAGGCGAAGCAGCGACCGTCGTAGTTGCCGATGAAGATCGTGCCGTCGGCGCCGAGCGCGGGTGAGGCATAGACGGTGGAACCGAGGGAGGCTTTCCATTTTTGCGTGCCGTCGGGATTCAGCGCATAGAGCGCGCTGTCGTCGCCGGAGCCGATGTAGATCGTGCCATCAGCGGCGACCACGGGGGAGGAATACGTGTCGCCGGGGATGCTCGCCTGCCAGCGCTTGGTGCCGTCGGGGTTGAGGGCGTAGACGAGACCGTCGTCGGACTTCACGTAAATCGTGCCGTCGGCGGCGACGGCCGGAGACGCCCAGATGAAGTCACCGGTCAGGAAGCGCCATTTGCGCGCACCGGTGACAGGGTCGAGGGCATAAACGTAGCCGACGTCGTCGCCGAAATAGATGGTGCCGTCGGGGCCGACCGCGGCGGATCCACCGAAGGCGTAGCCGGCAGTCGTGGGTGAGCGCCACTTGCGGGTGCCGCTCGGAGTGATCGCATGGACGTAGCCAAACTCGTCGAGGAGATAAATGGTGCCGTCGGCTGCGATCGAGGGCGAGGCGTTGATGGGATCTTCGGTGGCGAATTGCCACGCGGCGTCGACCAGTGAGAGTTTGAATTTGCCGCCAACGCCAAAGGTATCGGCGCGGATGTGGTAGGTGACACCGGCGATGGCGTTGAAGCGCGCGAGACTGTCCCTGCCGGCCCCGCCGTCGTCGTCGAACGCGACCTGGCTGAGCGTGGCCAGCGTGCTGCCGGTGTAGATCGAGAGCACGGGATCGATGGAAGGTGAAACGCAGGAGATTTCGTAGGCGTGCGTGTTGGGCGCGGTCCAACGATACCACAGCGAGCGGTTGCTGCCGACGATGGAGCCGCCGTTGTTGCGGGGCCGGGGCTCGCCCGCTTCGCCGGTCGCGCCGGCGTTGTTTCCGTCGACGAGCGCACTGCGGCCGGAGAGCACGCGCGCTTGCGCAAACGTATCGTTGAGCGGCACCGCGGTGAGCGCGAATGTGACGAGACCCGTGGCCGCGCCCTTGCCTGCAATCGCGATGGCGTAGGTCGCGCCGGGAGCGGTGTCGATGGTGAGCGCGCTGGTGTTGACGGTGGCGCTGGCGTCGTCGTTGAACGCGATGCGGGTGAGGTTCGCGAGCGTGGGCGTGCTCGTCGCCGGCAGCGCGTAGATGGCGAGCACGGTGTCGACCGCGCTTCCGGCGGTGGAGACGCTGAGCTTGCCGCCGTCGGCGGGTGCCTGCCACGTCCACCACAACGAGCCGCCGGCGGCGGGCACGCCGTGATCGGGCTCGGCGGTCTCGCGGGTGGCGCCGGTGTTGGAGCTGCGCACGAGATTGGCTTCGCCGGTGAGCGTGGCGCGCCGGGCAAAGTCATCGTTGAACGGGCGTGCGTCGGTGGTGCTGAGCGCGCTGAGCAGGTTGAGACGGCCGTTGGTTTGCACGCGGTTTTCGAGCGCGGGCAGCACATCGACGGAGCTGAGCAGGCGATTGATGAGGGCACGGTAGCTGTCGTTGGGGAACTGTTGTTTCAACAACGCGAGCGCGCCGGTGACATGCGGTGCGGCCATCGAGGTGCCGCTCTTGGTGGCGTAGGCGGTGGGACTGCCGATGCCGAGGGAAAGGATGGAGGACCCGGGCGCGGCGAGTTCGATCAGGCCGGAACCGAAGGTCGAGTAGCTCGCCAGTTTATCCTGCCGCGTGGTGGAGGCGACGGCGACGATGTTGTCGAGCAGGTAGGCGGCCGGATACTCGGGCAGCGAACTGATCTCCTGGCTATCGTTGCCGGCGGCGGCGACGAAGATGATGCCGGCGTCGCGCGCGCGCTTGATCGCGTCGAACTCCGCCTGCGAATAGGAGAGCGAGCCGTAGCTGCCATTGATGATCTGCGCGCCGTTGGCGATGGCGTAGTCGAGGCACGCGACGGCAGCGGAGGTCGTGCCGCCATTGGTGCCGAGAAATTTCAGCGCCATCAGTTTCGCTTTCCACGCGATGCCAGAGACGCCCTTTCCGTTGTCGCCGATGCCGGCGATGATCCCGGCGACGTGCGAGCCATGGCCGTTGGTGTCGTTGACGTTCGTCGCTGTGGCGGACGTGCGGGCCACGGTGGCGTTGATGCCGATGACGTCGTCGACGTAGCCGTTGGCGTCGTCGTCCGCGCCGATGAGTTTTCCCGCCCCGGTTTCGCGGGGATTTTGCCAGAGGTTGGCCCCGATGTCCTCGTGCGTAACCGAGATGCCGGTGTCCATGATCCCGATCGTGACATCGGGTGCCTCGCGAATGATCTCCCACGCCGCGGCCGCCTTGATGTCCGCGCCCGCCGTGCCGCCGTCCTGGCCGTTGTTCTGGAGTGACCACTGATCGGAGGCGAAACGCGGGTCGTTGGGCACGACGAGGAGATTTCGGATGTAGTCGGGCTCGACGTAATCGTAGAGCCCGGTCGCGACGAGGCGCGCGATGACGGACTTCACGTCGGTGCTGCCGTCGGATTCTAGGATGCGGATGCCGCCGAGCCGCGGGTGCGTGCGGACGAGGCGGAGATTTTCCGTCGCCTCGGCGCGCGCGATCTCAGTGAGGCCGGAGCGCGGTTTCGCGAGGATGGTGCGGGCGCGATAGCCGCGCTCCTTTTCCTCCGTCGTGATCGGGTCGTCATCGGCGGCGGAGAGATTTGCGACTAGCGCCAGCGAGAAAAGCGCCACGCGCAGAAGCAGCCTATTTCCACCGGGGCGGGAGGGAAGGGGTGAAGCCATGATGAGGGGAAGCACGACCATGCTGGCCGGACCGCGGTCCGCGACAATCCGAACTACCGGAATTCCGGTAGGCTGAGGGCTTGCCCTCGCCGGCCCCCGTGGCACGCCCGGTCGGGCCGAAAGGCCGAAGCCCGCGGGGCCTGCCTGGGTTCCGCTACGGCAGCTCGTAAACTTCGACGAGGGCGACGCCGGTGGTGGCGTTCACGCCGGTGGCGCGGACGGAGTAGTTGCCGGGCGGAAGCGTGGCGACGAGCGCGGCGTCGCGGGAGTTGGCGGGCAGGGCAAACGCCCCGACGCTGGTGCCGGCGGCAGTGACATCGGCGGCGTTGGCCCAGTCGTTGTGGGCGGCGATCTGGACGGACTGCGCGTTGAAGAGCGCGAGCTGCGGATCGAGGACGATGCCGGGGACGCCGAACTGCGCGAGGCCCGGGCCGGACGAAACGAATCTATCCCGCTGATCCGATCGCGAAAAACAGAAAATATTTTTTGGCCGCTCCGATTGCTTCGATCGCGCTCAGATTTTGCCACTGCTGAAATTGCTATCGTTCAAGCCAAGCCGCCAACGCCGCATCGTCGGCGATACTAGTGCCGAGTTGGTATTCGGTCGCGAGCAGGCTCGCGTAGGTTTCGTCGAGAAAACGGCGGCAATGAAGGACGACGCGCGCGCGTTGACCGGGGGCGCGCACGAGGCGGCCGAGGGCTTGGTTCACTTTCGTCATGCCGGGGATTTGATAGACACGACGGAATGCTTCTTCGCGGGTAAGGCCGGCGCGTGCGGCTTCGGCGAGGCGCGCGCGCTGCACGGCGTTGACCTCGGGCAGCGCGGGACCGACGACCATCGCGTGCGTGATGCGACCGCCGAGGGCATCGATGCTCTCGGCGAAACTGGAGCCGAGCACGAGGAAGAGCGCGTCGGCGTTGGCGAGCGATTGCTCGACCCACATGCTCTGCGCGGCGAGATCGCGCACGCGGGGTTGAAGCGCGACGCGCAGCGCCGGGGCGACCGCGGCGAGTTCGCGGGCGATGGACTCGGCGTAGGCGTAGCTGGGAAAGAAGACTGCCACGCAGGGCGTGGCGGAGCTGAGAGCGGAGAGCTGAGAGTTGAGAGCTGCGGATGGCGCCGCCGCGTGCAGCGCAGCGATCGTGGCGGCGGTAGTCGTCGCGTGCAGGGCGCGTTGCTGGTAGCTGGTGTCCACCCGCGCATCGAACGCGACGTCGTAGGAACCGTCGCGCCACGGCGTGTGCGCGCGGAGGAGGGTTGGGCTGGCGGCATCACGCGCTTCCTCGACGCGGAGCAGATCGGCGGCGCTGGTGAGCTGGCGGAAAAGTTTTTTCGTGTCGCGTTTGGTGAGGGCGCCGAGGCGGCCCGGTGGGGCGAGTTGAGAGCTGAGCGTTGAGAGCTGAGAGTCGGAAGAAGACGCGGAGAGACCGCAGGCGGCGGTGAAGCCATCGACCGGCGTGAGCGTGGCGCTGGCGAGCACGACGCCGCCAAACTCCCGCAGCGTCGCGCCGATGGCGGGCGCGGCGTCGAGGCAGGTGAGCAAAAGCTCGCCGTCGCGCGGACTCCACCAGAGTCGCGAGAGCGTTGACGCGGCGAGTTCATCGAGGAGCGCGGGAATGGACCACAGCGCGTCGGCGGCGTTGGGGCCGAGCGCTGCAAAATCGAGCGACACAGCGCGGAGGTGTTTCGCCACTTCCTCGAGCAGGTGCCGCGCATCATCCTCCGCGGCGGGCGAGAGTCCGTCGTTGGTGCGAAGCTGATGGAGAAAATGGCACCAGTGATCCCACACGGTGAGGAGGCTCGCGGGCGCGCGGAGTTGATGGAGCTCGCCGCGCACCGTCTCGGCGGCGGCACCGGAAAACGCATGCGAGTAGGCGTCGGCCACGCGCGACGGCAGGTTGTGCGCCTCGTCGATCAGGAGGAGAGTGCGCGCGGGCGCGAAACCCGGTTGCTCGAAAAACAGCGAGCGGTTCCGCGGCGCGAACACGTAGTTGTAGTCGCCGATCCACACGTCGTTAAACGCGAGGGCGGTGCGCGTGATTTCGTAGGGGCAGATTTTCGCGTGCCGGCCGGCGGCGCGGAGCGTGTCGATGTCGCGCGCGTGGTGCTCGTCGAGATAGAAGCGCGCGAGTCCGCTCTGCGGCCAGCGCGTCGCGGCGTCGGCGAGGTAGCCGCAGCTTTCGCGCACGCAGTGAAACGTGTGGTTCACGCAATGCTCGGCCTTGTTGCGGACGTGCCAGGCCGCGACCGGAGTCGCTGAGGCAGCAGTTGAAAGTTGAAGGTTGAGAGTTGAGAGCCCGGAGGTGGTGGGATTACTCGGGCTTTCAACTTTCAACTTTGAATTTTCAACTGCGGCCGATGACGACGGCGCCGTCATGGCCGCCAGCGTGGCGACGACTTGAATCTGCCCGGTGGATTTGCTCGTGAGGTAGAGCGCGCGATCGAAGTGGCCGGAGCGGAGCTGACCGAGGGCGAATTCGAGGAGCACGCCGGTTTTTCCGAAACCGGTCGGCGCTTCGAAGAGCACGAGCGGGTGGCGCTTGAACAGCGTCGTCAATTCGACCTGGGTCGTTTCCTGGCCGGGCCGCGGCGTGGCGAAGGCGGGACGATAACGCAGGCCCCGCAACCGCGCGCGGGCGCGCAGCCGCAGATCGAGAAACTCGGTGAGGCGTTCGAGCTGCGTGCGAAACAGCGCGTCGTCTGCGGGCGTGAGTGCGAGCGTTTGCGCGAGGCCGGATTGTGCTTCTACGAAGCACAGCTGAGAGCTGAGAGTTGAGAGCTGAGAGTCGGAGCCGAGTCGCGCGAGGGCGGCGTAGGTGGCGATCTGGATGAAGTATGCGGGGTAGTCGCGGCGCAGTTCGGTTTCGTCGGCGGGGAGCGGGCGCGTGACGGTTTTGATTTCGCGCAGCGTCGCGCGCGCCGCGTCGCGGATGATTTGATCGATGCGGCCGGTGAGCCTGAGCGTCCAGCCGCGGTGCACGACCTGGCCCGTGATCGCGATTTCGAATTCGGCGGCTGGGCCGTGCTCGGCGGTGGCTTGGGCGCGGAGTTCGTTGTGCCAGTGCGTGCCGAGCTGCGCGCGCCAGATGCCCGCGGCTCCTCCGCCCGACGAGTCGCGCGGCCCGAGGGAGAAATCGGAAAACTCGCCGACGCTCAGCGCGGCGGTGCGCTTGTCCAAATCGAAGTCCATTTGGTCACCACGAAATATACGAAAGACACGAAAGTTCGGACACGGCGGGATGCTGGCGGTGGTTTCGGCAGTTTCGCGGTTAATCCAAAAGAATCTCCGTGTGGCCGCGGAGGTAGTCTTCGAGGCGTTGCTGGAGACGCGTCACGGCGGCTGGATCGCTTGTCTGGTCAGCGAGTGGCCGATTGAGCAAGGCCGCGACGGTCTCACGATCAGCCTCCGGCAGCGTGGGGAACCATTGCTGCTTGAGGGGATAACCCTCGTCGCGGGCGAAGCGGTAGAGGCTTTTGAAAAACACGATGTCAGGACGCACGCTCGCGGCGAACGCGGCGAAGGCGAGACGCAGCAACTCCGCGACGGCGGTGCGGCTTTCCTCGGGCACCGGATTGCGCGCGATCAACGCGCCGAGCGCAGAGACGTGGCGCAGCGTTTCGTAGCTGCGGCCGAGATTCGGATGGCGCGTGATTAGGGTCACTTCCTTCACGAACCACGTGCGGCCCTGATTTGACGATTCGAGCAGCAGGGAAACGTCGTCGAAGAGATCGAGCGCGATGGAAGTGGAGGCGGACTTGCGCGCGAGCCGTTGCAGCACCGTGAGCGCACCGTGTTCGGCGGAGAACACGGTGTAGCTCTGGAAATTTTCCGCGGGCGGCCGGCGGAGCAGGACGAGCGCCTCAGTTTGCAGCGACTGCGCGGACATTGCTCAGAGGTCAGAAGCCAGATGCCCGCGATCAGAAATCAGCTTTTCAGTGACTGGACTTGGCTCTGGCTTCTGACTTCTGGTCTCTGGCTTCTATCCGCCGTAGGCCAGGGAGGCATCACCGCGCCGCCGGAGATAATCATCTTCATGCCATCGCCGACGGACATATCCAACTCCACGATCTCGTGGCGCGGGAGCATGAGCAAAAAACCGCTGGTTGGGTTCGGTGTCGTTGGGACGAAAACCGTCCAGGTTTCGGCCCCGACGAGCGTTTGCGCCTCGCCCTGTTGTTTATTGGTGAGGAAGCCGAGCGTCCACGCGCCCTTGCGCGGGAATTCCACGAGCACGACCTTGTTGAAAAGATTGCGGCGCTCCGAACCGAAGGTGGTCACGATCTGTTTAACCGAGTTGTAGACGGCACCGGCCCCGGGGATGTTTTGCACGAAGCGTTCGACGACGCGGAGCACGATTTTGCCGAAGACGTAATGCGACAGGTAGCCGAGCGCGGTCACGAGCGCGATGACGACGATGGTCGCGAGGAAATCCCAGAGCAGCGGGATCCGCTGCAGGGATTCGGGGATGTATTGCTCGTAAAGCGGACGGAAGGTGCCGCCGAGGAGACCGATGATCTGCCCGAACGCCCAGATCGTGATGGCGAGGGGCGCGAGCAAGAGCGCGCCGGAGAAAAAGGAATTGCGGAGCGCGATGAAGCGGGAGTTGGGCGGCGGGACGTCGGACATGGGCAGGCAGCGCGCAGGCTTCGGGGGCGCGGCGCGGGATGCAAAGAGTTTTTGTGCGAGCAGGCCGAGTGACGCGCAGCCCGGTTTCTGGCAGCGTCGGCCGGTGCCGGGCGTAGCGCCGGTCAGCCTGACCGCGCATTCCGACCCAGCACGGGCAGCCCGTGCTACGTCACGACGTGTTTCCTATCCAGGAAGCCGGCAAGAAAATGAGGTGCGTCAAGCAGTGCGCTCGCACACTTACGGCACCTCGTAGATTTCCAGCATCACCGTGCCGGCCGTGCCGTCGCCACTCGTGACCTGGGCGGTGTAGCTGCCGCCGACGAACGGCATCATCACGACGGCGTCGCGCGAACCGACTGGAATGGGAAACGCGCCGGCGCGCGCCAGCGATTCGGCGAGATCGCTCACGTAGGTCGGACCGCCGACGACGGCGGGATAAACAAACCCGGCCTCGTATACTTTTCCGTTACCGTCGAACACCCGGAGCACGGGCGCACGCAGCGGGTTCGTGATGCCGAACGCCGTGAGCGCCGGTCCCACGGCGCGCAGGATGAGTTTTTTACCGGAGCTGTTGGCGGCGACGACGAAACCCGAAACAAGCCCCTGATCGGCACCAGCTCCGACAATGGCGCGGGTGGAGAGATTCAGGAGCCGATCGGTCGGGCCGACGCCGAGGATGAGTGACTGTGACGGCACGGGGAGCAGGAGCGGATCGACGAGGATGACGGAGTAGGTGCCGGCATCAGCAGAGGTGACGAAGGGGATCACGAGGGGATTGGTCGTGGCGCCCGGAATGCCCCGGCCATTTTTCAGCCATTGCACGGGGCGACTGCCCGAGGCGGGGCCGGTGAGGCGCAGGGTTTCCCCGACGGGAACGGTGACGCGCGACGGTGGCACCGCGCTAATGCCGAAGCCGATGTCGAGCGTGAGGGAGGTTTCGCCGCGGTTCGGTGCGACGGCGGCGGGGATAGGACCTTGGGCAAACGCCGCCGTGGCGAGCAGCGTAATGCTCAGGGCGGCGAGGAGCCCGCTGAGGGAAGGAAAAGATGGCATGGCGGAAACGTGCAACGAGACGGTCTGACTCGCACGCTTAATTCTTGTGCCTTGGTGCCGGGAAAAATGTGCGGTGGGAGACCGCCGATGTTTGGGCTGTGGGCGGGGTGCGGAGAGCCTGCCCTACAATACGATCACGACAGGCGCAAAGGAGGGCGGGTCTCTGACCCGCCCTCGAATATCGGACGCAGGAAAGGGCGGGTCAGAGACGCCGCCCTACCTTTGCGATGCCGCGCGCAGCGTGAATTTCGGCACGGCGCCGGCGCGGGTGAGGATGCGCATGGCCCGCGCTTCGGCGCGACGCATGGCGCGCTTTTTTTTCGGCACGAGATCATCGAAGCCGGCGAGATGGAGCCAGCCATGCACGAGGTAGAGCGTGAGCTCGGTGGAGAAGCGGTTGAGAGCTGAGAGCTGAGAGCTGAGGGTCGGACGCCGCCGCGGGGCCAGATGACGCAGCGCGGCGTCGGCGGAGACGCAGATTTCGCCGGCGGTGCCCAGCGCGGGATTACCCTCGAAGGTGATGACGTCGGTGGGTGTCGGATCGGCGAGGAAATCGGCGTGGAGTTGCGCGAGGGCGGCGTCGGTGAGGAAGACGAGGGAGAGTTCGCCCGCCGGGGCGGCGGGAATTTTCGATTTTCGATTCTCGATTTTCGATTTCGCAAATTCCGAGTCGAGGAGGTGAATCGCGCGCGTGACGGCGCGGCGGTCGAGCCGAAGGCGCGGGTGGTGATTCGCGATCGCGACGCTGCGTTGCGCAGGAGCAGGGGGCAGAGGCGAGAGGGCAGGAGTCAGAGCACGAGAACGCGTGCGTGCGGCTTTCTTAGCTGACATCTGATTTCTGACTTCCGGACTCGGTCGGCAACTCGTCACCGACGGGGTAGGCGACGCGCGAGTGGAGCATGTTCAGCAGCGTGAACTGGAAGCTGTTTTTAATCCGTGTGATTTCAGCGAGGGTGAGCGGCGCGGCGTCGAGCTGGCCGTCCGCTACGCGATCGGCCACGACGCGGTTGATCGTCTCCTGCAGATCCTCGGCGCGGACGTGGCGGAGCGAACGCGTGGTGGCTTCGACGCCGTCGGCGAGCGAGATGATCGCGCTCTCCCTCGTCTGGGGGATCGGGCCATCGTAGCGGAAGGCGGCTTCGCCGACGAGTGCGGCGGCGGGCACGAGTGAAGGTGAGCTTGCGTCAGAATCGGCAAGCTTGGGGCCTTCGGATTTCTCCCTTTTTCCCAGCGTCGTCGTGCGCGCAAACGGCGCGCGCGTGGCTTCGACGGCGCGGTGATAGAAATACCGCACGAGCGTGGTGCCGTGGTGTTGCTGGATGACCTCGATTACGGCGCGCGGGAGGCGGTGGCGGTGCGCAAGTTCCACGCCGTCGGGCACGTGCTGCTTGATCAGGCGCGCGGATTCGGCGGGCGGCAGCGTGGCGTGGGGGTCGTTGCCGTCGCGGTGGTTTTCGCCGAAATACTGCGGGTGCGCGGTCTTGCCGACGTCGTGGAAAAGGGCACAGACGCGGGCGACGAGCGGGTTGGCGCCGATGGCGTTGGCGGCGTTTTCCGAAAGCTGCGCGACGACGAGCGAGTGATGGTAGGTGCCGGGGGCCTCAAGCTGCATGCGGCGGAGCAGCGGGTGATTGTAATCCGTGAGCTCAAGGAGGGTGATATCGGTCGTGCGCTTGAAGAGCGATTCAAGCACGGGCAGCAGGCCCACGACGGCGACGCCGGTGAGAAGTCCTGTGCCGAGCCCAGCGATCATCTGGCGGAAGAGCGTCTCGTAGGGCGTCTGATCGGCGAAACCGATGAGCGCGGCAAACGCCGCCACGGTGAGTCCGCCCGCGCCGGCGGCGCGCACGACCAGCCCGCGGCGCCGGGCGTCGCGCCCGAAAAAGATCGCGACGAGCGAGGCGAGGAACGTGAGCACGAGCAGGTCGAGCCGGTTGCCGTAGATGACGCCGGTGAAAATCGAAATCAGCAGCGCCATGAAAATGCCCGACCCGGCGTCGATGAGGATGGCGATGATGAGCGGCGCGAACGCCGTGGGCGCGACGTAGGGCAGCGTCGAAGCCCATGAGCCGTCGCGCACGAAGAACTCCGCGCCGCCCAGCGAGTAATTGGCGCGCACGAGCGCGAGGTTGAAGATCACGACAAGGGCGAGGAGGCCGCAGCGGACATTGCTGCGCAGCGTCTCGGGATCCTCGACGCGGATGTAGATGAGCGAGGCGATGACCATCGCGAGCACCAGCAGCATCCGGCCGAACAGCGTGAGGCCTTCACTGGCGTCGACATCAGTGTGGTCGCGGACGTATTTGCGGTGGGCGACGAGCATCTCGTGCTGTCCCGCGGTCACTTTTTCGCCGGCGTTCACGATGAGTTGGCCGCGGGCGACGTTGACGATGACGGGCTTGAGCGTGCGCGCCGCGGTGTCGTGACGCGCGCGGGTGGCGTCGCGGTCGAAGACGATGTTGGGCGTGAGCCCGAAACGGAAGAGCCGGAAAATCGCCTGCGCCGCCGGCCGCGGGGTGCCGGGGCCGCCGAGGCTCACGCGCAGCACGGTGAGCGCGTCTTCCATGGTCTGCACCGGACGCTGCGCAATCTCGCCACTGGCACGGGCGATTTGAAACACCACCGAGCTGCCGGGAGCGAGCGTGCCGAGCGCGGAGTCGGTCACGCCCTGCGCGTAGATGTCGCGCAGCGTGGCGAGGCCGTTTTCGAACAGGTCTGCCCGTTGCTTCACATCGCCCGCGCTGAGGAGGGCGGCGATATCCTCGGCCGTGGCGTGGTAGGCCGGGTTCTGAGAATTGAATATTTCCGCGATGCGGGTGAGTTCGGGCCGGCGGCTAAGGAGCGCCGGGATGTTGATCGTGCTGCCCGACTCAAACGTGGCGAGCTGGCCGAGGAGGATGCGCGCCGCGGTCTCGAAATCGCCCAGCGGCTTCAGGTCGAGCCGGTAAACGGGTGGCAACTGATCCATGAACTGCTCGCGGGCCACGCGCGTCTTCTCCGCGCTCTCATAGCTGAACGACACGAGCGCGCTGATCCGGGTGGTGGCCACCTGATCGACGACGACAGGTGCGTTGAGCGTGCTCACGCCCGCCGAGCTGATGAGCACAATCGCTCCGACTGTGACGATGAAGATGAGCATCCCGACGAGCCGGCTCCGATCCAGAAACTCGCCCAT
>JANOAF010000663.1:0-1789 GCA_031411015.1 Opitutaceae bacterium
CTCCCGAGCCGGTTTCAAGGCATCCAGTTTCAATCGCGCGGCGATGCGGTCCACTACGTCGGCAACCCGGACGGCGTGTGCCAGAGCACGCAACGTCAGGTGATCGACGAGATCGGCCGCATGAACGGCTTGCTCGCCCAAGAGACTCTCGATCCCGAGATCGCGACGCGGATCGCGCAATACGAACTCGCGTTCAAGATGCAGAGCAGCGTGCCCGAGCTGACGGATTTCAAAAATGAACCGCCGGCGATGCTCGATCTTTACGGCATCAAGGAGCCCGGCGACGGCAGTTACGCCTCGAACTGTCTCCTCGCGCGCCGTCTCGCCGAGCGCGGCGTCCGCATGATCCAGCTCTACCATCGCGCGTGGGACCATCACAGCGACCTGGAGCCCGGCATGAAAGGCGGCGCAAAAGAAGTCGATCAGGCGACCGCCGCGCTCATCAAAGATCTGAAACAACGCGGGATGCTCGACGACACGCTCATCCTCTGGGGCGGCGAGTTCGGCCGCACGCCGATGGGGCAGGGCACGGGCCGCGATCACCACATCAACGCGTTCAGTGTGTTCATGGCCGGCGGCGGCGTGAAAGCTGGGACGGTTTACGGCTCAACCGACGAACTCGGCTATCGTGCCGTCGAAAACGTCGTGAACGTCCACGACCTTCACGCGACGATGCTGGCGTTAATGGGCGTCGATCACCACCGGCTCAATTCCAAGTATCAAGGCTTGGATATTCGTCTCACCGGCGTCGCCGGAGAGACCGTAACGGGATTGATGGCCTAGCCTACCACTGGAGCGGAAAGGGCTAAGATTGATACTCGGCGCCCAGACCCCGAAACAGTTGATCGTGCTCATGTCCCGTGGTGGCGTGTTCACGCTCAAGCTGCCCAACGGCAGTTCCATTTTGCTTTATCCCAACCGCAAGAGCCTGCCCGCCGCGACCGAGACCAAGCAAGGCGTGCAACTGATACCGCTGGCGCTGATGCGCACGACCCCGAGCTATTTCACTCGGTCGGCCACCAGCGCCGAACTCGCGCTACGCATGGTGCGGGTCGAAGAGCTTTCGCGTGTCCTGTTGGCCTTTGAGGCAAATGTTTCCGCTGCCGGCCGGATCGTCGGCGGCTTGCGGCATCTCGGCTTGAGGGAATCCGCGGCCCGTTTGGAGGCAGATTTATTCGCCACTGGAATCGCCGTTCAGCCGCAAAACCCATTTGAAGAACCGGCCCGCCTACCGGGCGGGTCGGTTTTGCAGTCGCCCTACGCGGGCCGAATTGAAGCGATGTGGTCGCGGCTGCGGCCCGCCGTGCTGGCGCATTTTCCCGCTCCGCCTCGCTCCATGCCGGATGCATCCCGTTATCTGCAACGTGTGAATGAAATCTACGCGCATGACGCCTACCATTCGCTCTCCATTGAAGGCAACCAAGTCACGCCGGAGCTGCTCCAGCGCATTGCCGACGGAGCGTGGAATCCGACCGAGAACCCCGAAGACCAAGGACAGATCAACGCGATGGCGGCGAAAGGGTATCGAGCTGCGTTCAACGCAGTGGTGTCCTGTCTGGGCGAAGTGCTGCGCGGCCGGTCGACCTGCAAGACTGGTATCGCGCGCTTTTCAGTCCCGCGCTGCAGGCCAACATCCTGCCGGCTTCCACCCTCGCCGGCTACCGCGAGCGGCGGCTGTTCATCCGGGGCTCGGACCATGTCCCTCCGGCGATTGAGGCGGTCCCGGCGCTCATGGAGGCACTGTTCGGCACGCTGACCAAAGAGCCGTCCGCAGCGGTGCGGGCGGTGC
>JANOAF010000664.1:0-33838 GCA_031411015.1 Opitutaceae bacterium
CGGCGGGCCGATCGTCGCCTCGCCTGTGCTCTCGGGCGGCAAGCTCTACGCTGGCTCGACCGATGGAAAACTCTACGCCTTCGACACCGGCAACAACCTTGCCCGCACATCGTGGCCCATGCACCGGCAAAACCTCCGCCGGGCCGCCCGCCCCGGCGATCTTGCCGGCATTCCCACAATCGGCACTCAACCCGTCGCACCCTCGGGCACGATCGCCGGCACCGCCGTCTCGATCCCCAGCCTCGCGACGGTTTCCGGCGGCGGCCCCGTCACCTACCAATGGTATGTGGACGATGTCGCGATCACCGGCGCGACCTCCGCGACCCTCACACTCCCTACCGCGCAAGGCTCCAACTCCGGCACCTATCGCGTGCTCGCGATTGGACTCGGCGGCTCTGTGATCAGCAGCGCTACTACGCTCTCGGTCACCGCCAGCACCGGCGATACCGCCCGCCTGATCAATCTCGCCGTGCGCACCAACGCCGGCAGCGGTGCGAATGTGCTCTTCGTCGGCTTCGTCGTCGGCGGCACGGGGACGAGTGGAACGAAGCCCCTGCTCTTCCGTGGCGTCGGTCCCACGCTGGGCGTCTTCGGTGTCACCGGCGTGCTCGCCGATCCCAAACTGCAAATTTTCTCCGGCACCAATCTACTGCTCGAAAACGACGACTGGGCGGGCAACGCCCAGGTCGCCGCGCTCACGGCGCAGGTCGGGGCCTTCGCCCTCGCGCCCGTCACGAGCAAGGATGCCGCGCTCGCGCTCGGTCTCGCGGCCGGTGCTTACTCCGCCCAAGTCTCCGGCCCCGGCACGACGTCCGGGGTGGTGCTCGCCGAAATCTACGATGGCACCAGCACCCTCACCGCCGCCACGCCGCGCCTGATCAATGTTTCCGCCCGCACCCAAGTCGGCACCGGGGCCAACATCCTGATCGCGGGTTTCGTCGTCGGTGGCACCGGCACCAAGACCGTGCTCCTCCGCGCCATCGGCCCCACGCTCGGCGTCTTCGGTGTGCCCGGCGTGCTCGCGGATCCGAAACTTCAGTTGTTCACCGGCACGACGCTGCTGCAGGAAAACGACAACTGGGGCGCCGCCTCCAACGCCGCGCAAATCGCCACCGCCTCGGCCGCCGTGGGCGCGTTTGCCCTCGATCTCGCGAGCCGGGATGCGGTGCTGCTACTCACCCTTCAACCCGGCAGCTACACCGCCCAAGTCAGCGGCGTCGGCTCCGCCGCCGTGAACACCGGTGCCGCGCTCGTTGAGGTTTACGAAGTGCCGTGAGGCCAAGGGCCTGTCGGTGTAAAGTTCCATCAATTTCTGTCGGGAAAACTTACATTTTTCGTCCGACTGGAGAAACGAGCCAATCTGCTCGAAAATTTCATCCTATTAGTAGAGTTACGTATTACACAAGCAGGTCTCAAATAATCGATTTCAGGCCCCGTTGTTGCTACCCATTACGCTCGCGTTTCTTAAACTTCGGCTCATCCCATGAAAACTACCCTCAAATCGACCAAGAATAGATTACTCGCGGGCCTATCGGCCATCGCTTTTTCCCTCGCCGGAACGGTGTCCACCTCCTACGCCGGTCCGTTCATTCTCGCCGGCACGGATGCGGATGACCATGGTTCCTTCAACGGCACAACCAATGTAGACGGTTGGCTCTTCATGTAGCGCGCATTGGAAAATTTGGCACCTAGCGTAACGAATGGCAACAAAGTGGTGGCCATCCTTGGATCGGACAACTCTACCCAAGCGGGAAACGCGGCACTGTCGGCATTCAATAGATCAAGCCTCGTGGGGGCTGGTTGGACCGCTGTCGTCTATAACGATGCCGCACTCTCCACCTTCCTGAGCGGTGGCCTCGCCGGCGCGGGCATCGTCATGATGGATTCTGCTGGCAATGTCTCAGGAGGTGCAAACTTCACCGAGCTTGGCTATTTCACGACTAATGCGGTCAAAATTAACAACTTCTTGGGTGGTGGCGGCGGTTTGTTCAGCCAAGCCAACGACTATGGCTGGGTGTCCGCCCTTCTGCCGACATTGGGTGTCGGGCCGGACCAAGGGGCCCAAGGACTTGCGCTGACCCCGTCCGGAAACGCGGCTTTCCCCGGATTGACCAACGCCAACCTGAGTTCCGGTCCATGGCACAACTACTTCACCAATACCGCGGGCCTCCCCATTCTTGCCGCTTCAACGACGTTTACGACTACGGCGTTTCCCAATGGCGCGCCCGTCGTCATCGGAGCCTCGGGTGGCTCGGTCACGAACCCGAATCCTCCTGGCAACGTGCCCGATGGTGGCAGCTTCGCGCTGGTTTATTTGGGTCTCGGCGGTCTACTTTTCTTCGCCCGGCGCTGGAAGATGAAGAGCGCAGCCTAAATCCGGCCGCTTTGCGGTCCGACAAAACGCCGTCGAGGGCTTCCTCGACGGCGTTTTTTATTTTTAGACCGAGACAATCGCCGTGACCCAAAGTCTCGCGGCCGGTCGAGCGCCGCTTCTCTAATACGTGCGCAAGCGGGCACGCCAGTATCCGCCTGACGGACGCCCCGATTCTTGCGCACGTGCCCTACCCGGCAGCTACACCGCCCAAGTCAGCGGCGTCGGCTCCGCCGCCGTGAACACCGGTGCCGCGCTCGTGGAGGTTTACGAGGTGCCATGAAGGAAGGGAAAGTTGGGCTGGCGAGGGAGGGTAAGATTGGTAACAAGTCCCGCACCCTCGCGTCTCCCTCAGTTCTCTCCATGCACCTGATTGTTTTTCGTTTTCCCCCAGCTCTGCCGATGCGTTTGAATCTGCGGCGTTTCTTCGGAGCATCGGTCGCCGGTCTGCTCGTCGTGACGAATGCTCTGGCCCAGGGTGCAGGGGGCGTGCGCCCCCCCGGCGGCGTGATTGTTATTCCTCCCGGGGGCGGGGGCGGCGGCGGTGGTGGCGGAGTGGTGATCACCGGCCCGCGGATCGTGACCGATACCGGGATTCTCCTCGGCCAGACTTCAGTCGCCGCCGTGGTCGTGCCCAATTCCGGCGGAGCCGGCACCACGCCCGAGACGTCCACCTACCAATGGACTATCAGCGGCGGCCGGATCACCAACGACCCCACGCGACAGACCGTTAATTTTACCGCCGATGTCGTCGGCACCCTCTCGCTCAATGTCGTCGTCACCACCAGTGGGGCGAGCCAGAGCACGGCGATCGATGTCACGGTCATTTCGCCGGCGCTTGCCGGCAGCATGACGGCCGCGGCCAGTGTGGCGACCAATGCCGCCACCCTGACCGCCTCGGTCCCGGCGGCGACCAACGGCGACCGCACGTTTCGTTGGACCCTCAACGGCGCGGGCTCCGCGATCACCGCCGGTCAGGGCACCAACACCGTGACGCTGCGCCCCGGCAACCCCGGCGTGCTCGAAGTCATGTGCGACGTGAACCTCCAACAACTCGCCACGGTCACATTGCGCTCGTTCGTCGTGGTAACCGGCCAAGGCGCGCCCACCGCGATCACGGTCAACAGCGGCGCCGGCAGCGGCACTTACCCCACCGGATCGCGCGTGGATATTTTTGCCAATCCACCGGCCGCCGGCCAAGTGTTTGATCGCTGGACCGGCGACACCGCGGTCCTCGGTAACGGAGCCATCGCTCCGTCGCTGGCGCACACGCTCATCACCGTTCCCGCCACGCCGGCCACCCTCACCGCCACGTATCGCACCGTGGCGACGTGGACGCCCACCGTTGTCACCGGCTTTAACCCCATCGCCACCGCGAGCCCCAACGGCACGACCCTCACCTACTACATTCCCGCCGCTCCACAGGGCGTGGTGTTCCTGCTGCACGAAACCGGCGATTCCGGCGCAACGTGGTTCAACGGGGCCGAACAACTGACCCTGGCACGCGACCTCGTGGCCGCGGGTTACGGTGTCGCTTCCGTCAGCAGTTCAAACCGCAACACCAACGCTTGGTCGCAACAAGCCACGCTCGCCAACAACCCCGACGCCGCCACGCACGCCGCCGCCTTCGATCGCTTCGTGCGCGACGGGCTACTTACCGCGACCAAGCCCGTCTTCTTCCTCGGGATCGCCGCCGGGGCCGATGCCGCCGCGCGGTATGCGGACTTGCTCGCCACTGCGACCCCGGCCCGGCCGGTCAAGGGCGTCGTGCTCTACATGGCGACCGGCGGAGCCTCGCTCGTCGTCACCTCGCGCGTCCCCCAATTTTTCGCGCTCGCCGCCCACGACGCGGCGCTCGGCACCACCGGCAACGCCGATGTGCTTAACAATTCCCAACTCTTCGCCGGACGCGGCATCGCCACTGGCATCATCAGCAACGCGATCTCGCCGGTGCACAGCGGTCGCTTCCGCATCCTCGGCGTAAACTCGAGCACGTTCACCCCCGCCGACGCCACCGCCGTCTGGACCGCGGTGAAAGCCGCCAACCTGATCGACGCCAACAATTATCCGAAAGGCGTCCCGACCACCGAAGCCGTGCGCACCGCGCTCCCTGCCACCTACCAAGCCCGCGCCGCCGAAGTCGCCTCGCAACTCGCCGTCGCCTACGCCGCACAGGAATTCTACAGCGACGCCAATGCCCGCGTGATCAATTTCCTCAACGGACGCGCCGCCGATGCTCCCGTCCCGGCCCCCGGCCGCCTGATCAATCTCTCGACGCGCACCAAGATCGCCTACCTCGGCGACAGCTTTGCGCTCGGCTTTAATATCTCCGGCACCCAACGCGCCACGCTGCTCATCCGCGGCGTCGGCCCCGCCCTCACGAAGTTTGGCCTCGCCGGCGCGCTCGCCGCCCCGCGCCTTGAGGTCAACTCGGGCACCACCGTAATCGCCTCGAACGAGGCCTGGGACAAACCCGCCGCTGGGGGCGCGACCGCCGCGCAGATTGTCACCGCCGCGACCAGTGTCGGTGCCTTTGCCCTTACCGCCGGCGATCTCGACACCGCCCTCCTCCTAACCCTCGATCCCGGCACTTACACCGCGAACATCAAGGGCCTCAACGGCGCCGTCGGCGATGTGCTCGCCGAGATCTACGACGTCAGCAAAAACGGCACGCGGCTCACCAACCTGTCCGCGCTGGCGAAAATTTCCGCGGACGGCGATCTCCTGATCCCCGGCATCGTGATCGCGGGCACCAATCCGCGCACCCTCGTCGTCCGCGCCGTCGCGCAGGGCCTCGCCGATTTCGGCATTCCCTCCGCCGCTCTGCTCGGCGACGCGCGCATTTCAATCCTCACGACCGCCGCGAACGGCAACAGCCAGACCGTGGGCACCAACAACAACTGGGCGCAGGCCGCCGCCGGCACCGGCGGTGGTGCCGCCACCCTCACCGCCGCCTTCCCCGCCGTCGGCGCCTTCCCGCTGCGCGCCGCGAGCGACGCTGCGATCATCGACGCCCTCGCCCCCGGCAGCTACACCCTCCAAGCCGGCGCCGCCCCGGTGGCCAATGGCCCCGGCGGCCAACCCCCCGTCACCGTCCCGAATCAAACCGGCTCGGTGCTCGTCGAGGTTTACGAAGTGCCGTGAGCTTCGGATCAACGCCGCCGGATCATTTTTTCGGCGGCGTTTCCTTCGGCATTTCGCCGACTTTGATTTCGCCCGTCGTCTTTTCCAGTTCGAGGGCAAAGGCGAGTTTTTGACCGATCGGCACCGCCACGAATTCCCTTCCGGCCAATTCAAACTCCGCCGCACCTTTCTGCAGCTCCAGCGTGCAGACGCCCAGTCCGAGATCCGACATGCGCACCATGGCGCGCACGGTGCCACCACCCAGCCGCACGGTGCCGGCCGGCAGGGCCACGACAAACGTGGAGCCGCGCGCGACTTTCAGCGGCTTCACCTCGATCGTCACATCGCCCCGCAGCAGACGCAGGCGCGTGCGTGAGAGCGTCGGCTCGGCCGTGAGCTCCGCGATCTTCACGCTCCCGGAAATTGGCGACTGACCGAACTCCTCGACCTCCAACTCGGACTCCGCTCCCAGTTGAATCGTCGCGCCGTTCGAGAGCGTCAGAGTGAGAAAAGATTTTCGCCCGGTCGCAATGGTCGAGCCCACCCGCAACCGATCGTCGCCCTTGATCGCTCGGCTCTCCTCCCCATTCACCACCTTCGCCTCGCCGGCGACGTAGGTCGCCACCACCGCGCCGGGCCGGGGCAGTGAAATTTCCGGACCTTGCGCGGGAAGCAACGCAGGAAAAATTCCCGCCACCACGAATCCGCCGAGCCATCGCCACGATTTCACGACTGTCGGCGTAGCCGGCGCTTTTCCCCGGGCAAGCTTCTTCCGCGCGCTATCCCGGTCCCGGGCCCAAATCAGGTTTTGAGCATCCGCTCAAACTCACGGGCGGGACGCCCGTGCCACGTGGCAGGGGCGTCCCGCCCATGTCTGCAAACCCACGGTCGCTCCAAACCTGATTTGCGCCCCCCGGTCTCACCGCCATCGTATTCTGCATTTGGCAAACCGCTGTGACCAGATACGGTTTTCGACCATGTCTTTTCTGCGGCCGCTCGTCACCTTCACCCTGCTCGCCACCGCCCTCGCCGCGATGCCCCATGCGTCGATGCCGCCTGACCTACGCGGTCTCGCGGCTGCCGCTGACTCGCCGGGTGGCCCGGCTCCCGGCAGTGTAATCCCCAACTTTCGCCTCACCGATCACCGTGGCGTGACCCGCGAACTCTACTACGAGTCCACCGCCAAGGCGGTGGTGCTCGTGTTCACCGGCGCGGGCAGTCCGCGCGCGCTGCAAACCGCCTCGGCGCTACGCGCGCTCCGGTCGCGGTTCTCCGCAAGCGACGTCGTCATCTGGCAAATCGATGCCAACGCCGCGGCCCACCGCGCCACGCTCGCCGCGGAACAACTGCTCTACAACAACGACACGCCCGTGTTAATCGACGATGCTCAGATCGTCGCCACCGAACTCGGGGCCACGCGCCAGCTCGAAGCCTACGTCATCGGCGCGCCGCCGTTTGCTTTTCTCACCTATCGCGGGCCGCTCGACAACTCTGATCCCGCCACCCTCGCCGCACCGACCGAAAACTACGTGGCCGACGCCATCACCGCCTTGCTCGCCAGCCGCACGCCCGCCAAACCGCGGGTCGAACTCCCCGCGTCCGCGCCCGCCCTCGACCTGTTGCCCACGCCCGCCTTCAACTACGCCACCGATGTCGCCCCCATCGTGCTCCGTCGCTGCGTGTCGTGTCACTCGACCGGCAATATCGCTCCGCACGTTTACGCCAAGTTCGAGGATCTCGCGACGCGCGCCGATTCCATCCGCGCCGACATGCTGCAAAAAAAGATGGCGCCGTGGCATGCCGATCCCCAGTGGGGCGTGTTCTCCAACGGCCTCGCGCTCACGCCCGCCGAGAGCGCCACGCTCCACGCCTGGGCGCGCGCCGGCGCGCCGCGCGGCACGGGCAACGACCCACTCGCGAGCGCGCCGCCTCCTCCCGGCGGCGACTGGCCGCTCGGCCCGCCCGATGTGGTGCTCTCGATCCCGAAGCAGGACATTCCCGCCCGCGGCCCGATCGACTATCGCTACGTGACCGTCACCCTGCCGACCACGACCGAGAAGTGGCTGCGCGCCGCCGTCGTGAAGCCGGGCAACCGCCGCGTCGTCCACCACGCGCTGGTGTTTGAAGGTTCACAGACCGATCTCCTCCTCACCGCGCTCGCATCGGGCCAGTTGCCGGGCCTCGGTGGATTTTTCGCCGGCTACGTGCCCGGCCTCGCGCAGACTTGGTTCCCCGACAACGCCGGCAAACGCCTCCGCGCGAATGCGCAGGTCACATTTCAAATGCACTACACCGCCACCGGCCAGCCGGAGTCGGACGAGACCCAGATCGGATTCTACTACCACGATCGCACGCCCGACCGCGAGATGCTCACCAAGGCCGCGGCCAACCTGTCGATTACCATTCCCGCCGGCGCCAAGGAATACGAGCGCACCGCCACGTTCACGCCTTCAACGACGAAGGACGTCGTCCTCTACGATCTCAACCCGCACATGCACTATCGAGGGAAGCGCTTCAAATTCGATGCGCTCTACCCCGATGGCACGACCGAAACGTTGCTCAATGTCCCGCAATACGATTTCGCGTGGCAGTCCGCTTACCGGTTCACCGAGCCGAAGCGTCTGCCCAAGGGCACTACGCTCCGCGTCATCGGTGCCTTCGACAACTCCCCGCAAAATCCTGCGAACCCCAACCCGCGCCTAAACGTCAGCTTCGGCGAGCAGACCGACGACGAGATGTTCATCGGCTACATCAACTACGCCGAGCTCTCGACGAACGCCGCCGTGCTGCCGCCGGTGTTCGAGGCGAATCTCGTCGCGCGCGGCCGCGTCGGCACCGCGTTTGCCCTCGGCGTTTCCGCCGCGAACGCCCCGACCACCTATCGCGCCGACTCCCTCCCCGGCGGACTGACTATCAACGCCGCTAACGGCCTCATCTCCGGCACGCCCACCACCGCGACGCGCCGCACCATCATCATCACCGCGGAAAACGCCGCGGGCGTGGCGTCCACCGCCGTCGATCTCGCGATCTCGCCGGCGGCGGGCGCGCCGGTTTTCACCACGCAGCCGCGCAGCGCACGGGCCCGGCTCGGCGAGCGAGTCACGCTCACCGCCGCCGTGACTGCCAGCCCCACACCGATCTACACGTGGTATTTCCGGGGCGGAGAATTCTGCAACACCGAGTCGCCCGTCCTCACGCTCAACGACATCACGGCCGCCTACGCGGGAGACTACCAGTGTGTCGCCACCAACTCGGCCGGCACGGCTGCGAGCGCGGTCGCCACGCTCACGCTTGAGTTCAACGGCCTCGTGAATCTCTCCGCGCGCGCCAACGTCGGCACCGGCGCCAACGTCGTCATTCCTGGTATCACCGTGCGCGGCACGAAATCAAAAACCCTGCTCATCCGCGCCGCCGGTCCCGCGCTCGCCGGCTTCGGCGTCGCGGGCGCGCTCGCCAATCCCGTCGCCAGTGTGTTCAACGCCGCCGGCGACAAAATTCTCGCCAACGACAACTGGGGCGAGGTGCCCGATGTCGCCGAACTGCGCCGCGCGTCCGTCGCCCAAGGCGCGTTTGCCCTGCCCGAAGGCAGTCGCGACGCCGCGATGCTCGTGACCGTCCCGCCCGGCAGCTACACCGTGCAGGTCGCCGGCATCGGCACCGGCACCACCGCACAGGGCATCGCCATCGTCGAAGTTTACGAAGCCGATGCCGACACCAGCACGTTGGTCAATCTCTCGTGCCGCGCGCGCGTCAGCACGGGCGCAGACATTTTGATCGCCGGTTTTGTCATCAGTGGCACGCAGCCACGCCGCCTCCTTATCCGCGGCGTCGGCCCCACGCTCGCGACTCTCGGCGTCACCGGCACCCTCGCCGATCCCAAACTGGAAGTGATTCGCCAAGGCGCGCCCGCCGCCACCGCGACAGTCGCGAGCAACGACAATTGGGATGCCACGCTCGCGCCCACGTTTGCCAGTGTCGGGGCGTTCGCGCTCACACCCGGCAGCCGCGACGCCGCGCTCGTCGTCACGCTCCCGCCCGGCAGCTACACCGCCCAAGTCAGCGGTGTCGGCACCGGCACCGCCGCCCAGGGCGTGGCCATCGTCGAGGTCTACGACCTACCTTAAACAAACAACGCGCCGAACGAATTGCGGCGCGTTGTTTTTCTTGGGAATTGCGGCTCGTTTCAGGACACGGGTTTCGGTGTCACGAATTTCGCGAGCACGAGGCCCGCGATCGTATAGATCATGAAATCGTAGAACGCTTGCGCGAGCGTCCACGAGAGCGAGTGGTGCCACCAGATCACGCTGCCCAGATCGCACACGGCGACCAGCAGACCGATAAAGGCGCAGAATTTCACGCGGCAGGTCCAGCGCTCGAAGGCCTTTTCCAGTCCGCAGAGCAGCACGGTGAGCAGCACGCTAATCATGAGCACATGGGCATAACCGAGCGCCATGGTCTTGCCCATCTCGGCGGCACCGAAGGCTTCCTTGATGATATGCACCTCGACGGACGGGCCGCGCAACGCGAGTTCGTTCATCTTGTCATCGCCAAGCAGCGGGCTCGGCAGGAGGTAGGCACCAGACGTGGGCAGTAATTTTCCGATGGCCTCAGCAGTGGCGCCGGCATCCGGCACCGTGGCGAGTGCCTTGTAGGGCACGTGGTGGGGCGTGCCCCAATAGATGAAGCCCCAGACAAACATGGCGAGGGCGGAGAGGACGGGGGCGAGGACGAACTTTTTCATGGGGGATTTGGGGGTTTGCCCCGCAACCGGAACGATTCACGGCCGCGTAAGGCAAAGCCGTCATGCCCAACCCCCGCCCAAATTCAATCCTCCGATGACGCTCGCGCGCCGCGCCGGCCAGCGCGGCGCGCGCGGTCGCTCTCAGCGAGCGGCAACCGTCTGACCTGCCACCAGCACGGACGACGGGGCCCTCGGCTTGTGCCGCGCACTACGACTGGCATCGGCTGAGGTCACGACCCCGAAGCACACGCCGGCAAAAACCAACGCGAGCGCCGGCAAGGCAAACTTGAGCGGGACGATTCTTTCATCCGGTTTCATACCGATCTCCTTGGCATAATTGTTGGAATACATGGGAGTGGCCGCAGCACGGCACAGCCAAATAAAATGAGGAGACTAATGCGTTCGAGCGGCCCGCAGAAGTCCGGCATTCATCCGGTTTTCACAAACTGGCGTAAACTCACTTAGCCCGTTTTGCGGCCAACACGAATGCTCGCGCCTCACCGTTTTCTACGAGTGCGCGACACCCTCGCCGCGAGGTCAGCGACGAGGCGAATTCATGCGTGCGATTTCTCCTCGCGCGGTTTAATCAACATCACAATGCCCACCGAGAGCAGTGCGACGCCGGCGAAGGCCCCGAAGATCAGATTCAACGGGACGTGTTGATCGCGCAGCGCACCGAAAATCCAATCCCCAAAACCGCCGCAGCTGATGCTGACGAGATTCATGATGCCGTAGCCCGTCGCCCGCCATTCGGGGCGGACAATCTGGCAGAGGATGGGCATGTTGTTGCAGTCGAAAAATCCCCAACCGAGGCCGAACACGACCAGGCCCGCGATGGCGAAGCCGAGCGTGCCGGCGTTGCCCACGCTGAAGAGCGCCGGGAGAAACAAACTCATGCCGATCGCACTCGCGTAGATGCGTCCGCGATGGGTGCGCTTCATCCACCGATCCGCCAAAGTCCCGCCGATCAACGCGCCCACCAGCGAGGCCAGTTGCACGTAGAGGATCGCGCTCACGCCCGCCTGGCCCTGCCCGAGAGAAAATTTCTCGCGCAAGATTTCCGGCATCCAGTCGCGCACCACCCAACCCGCGATCGCGGGGAGCGTAAAGTAGGCAACCAGGAGAAGGAAATTACGATTGGTGAGCAGCCCGCGCACGACCCCAGTCTTAGCGGCCCCGGTCTCATCAGGAGTGGCGGCAGCCCGCACCGGATCACGGAGCGCGGCAATCAGCGGCAGCGCGTAAATGATGCCGACCATCCCGCACGTCGTAAACATCCAGCGCCAGCCGTGATCGGGCGAGTCCGCCATGTAGCCGGCAAATCCGCCGAGGATTTGCCCGCAGTAAATCCCCGTCTGGTGCACGCCCACCGCCCGGGAGCGCGTGGCTCCGAAATGATAGTCCGAGATCAACGCCAGCGCCGCCGGAATGTAGAACGCCTCGCTGACACCCATCAGCGCCCGCGCCGCCATCAGCTCGTGGAAACTGGTGACGTGACCCGTCCACCACGTGACCGCCGACCAGACGAAAAGACTTCCACCGATCACGTAGCGTTTGCTGAACCTGTCCGCGATGTAACCGCCGAACGGACTCAGCACGGCGTAAGTCCATTTGAAACAGCCGAGCACGAGACCCCAGTCAGCGCGGTTGGCGATACTCGGGATGTCGTGCACCATTGACGCCTTCATCGTCGCCATCATCTGGCGGTCGAGATAGTTGAGCAGCGCGACAGGAAACAGCAGCGCGACAATGAACCACGCGTAGCGGAGGGCGTTTTGGGCAGGGGGCATGGAAAAAAGCTGGGGGTTGGGGTGACCGTGGCGACGGAGAGCAGGTGGCTTCAACAAAGAACCTCACCCGCCCGTGCGCCGACGTTTCTACGCTGCGGCGGAAACCGGCCCGAGGGCCAACCCCCATTGCACGAACAGCGCCCGCAATTCGGACTCGATCTTCGCGGAAAGCCGTTGCGAGACCGGCGAGAGAATCGACTTCGGCGCTCCGGGCTCGAATCCGCGCGCCGCGAGGCCGGCACCAACGTTTGGCGGAAACGCGAGCTGATCGATCACGCGGCCGAGCTCGACCATCCGAGCCGCCGATACCGCCGCATCGGCCGGCCGTCCTGCCGAGGAGCAACGGTAAATGTCGATCATCAGCTCCGGCACGATGTTCACGAGCCCGCCCGTGCAGCCCGCGGCGCCGAGCGCAAACACTTCGGTGAGCCGCGTGTCGGCGCCGGACATCACGACGTAGTTTTTCTCACGCCCCAGCGCGATCAGATCCCGGTGATAGGCGAACTCTCCCCCACTCTGCTTGATGGCGCACATTGGCGCGCGGTCCGCAAAGGCGGCGATGGTCGCGGGGTCGATGCGTTTGCCGCAGAGCTCGGGGAAATTGTAGAGCATCACCGGCAGATCGACGGCCTCGGCCACATGCAGAAAATAGGCGAGCACATCGACCTGCGCCATGGGGAAAAAGGTCGGCGGCATCAGCGCGACCGCCGGCAGGCCGAGCGACTTGGCGAATCGACCGAGCTCGACGGCGACCTTCGGCCGGATATCGGTGATGTTGGCGATGACGGGCAACGGCGCGGCGAGTTCGGCCACGGTGGCCAGCACGTGCTTGCGCTCGTCGGGCGAGAAATGTGGAAACTCTCCCGTGCTCCCGAGACCGAGCACGCCGCTGATGCCGGCGCCTTTCTCAAACGCGAGATGGGTGGCCAGTGCGGCGCGATCGAGCCGGCCGGCGGCATCGGTTGGCAACCATTGGGCGGAATAGATTCCGGAGGGACGAAACGGTGATGTCATAGGATAAATTCGGTTGAGTGCTAGCGAGCGGCGGCGAGATCGGGCGGCGACCCGGCCATTGTCGCCGCGCGGAAATGCTTCACGCGGTGAAACGTGATGGTGTTCGCGTCGTGATAATTCTGGCCGTTCCACGCTGTGCGGCAGACCGCCACGAGATCGTCACCGTCGAACTGCCAATCGAGATATTGGAAGCCCACGCGCGAGCCCTCCTTCACCACGGCCGAACCCTCCGCGTAGCGGAGGAGCCGGTAGTGCTCGGTCCAGGCGCGCAGATCGGACGAGGAGCTGAGCGCGACGACGTTGCGTTGGTGGTGCGGGCTCTGCACCCACGCGGCCCCGGAGTTGGGGTTGGTGATCTTGTTGGCGAGCGTCCAGTAGCGGCGCGAAACGGGATCGAAGCGGATCGTGAACTTGGACTCGCTGCCGATGAAGTGGACAAAGTCCGCCGCCGGGTCGAACGCCACTGTGCGCGCGTCGGCCGAGACCGACACCATCGCCGCGACCTCGAAACGCGGGATACGGCGGAACGCGCCCGGCAACTCGAACGCCGCGTCGGCCGCCGGGTAGGATTCCACGCGGAGAATATCGACGACGCGCCCGTCCGGCGTGATCACGACGTTGCCCTCAAGCCACTCGGCGTTGCGCGTATTGAGCCACGACTTGTCGAACTTGATTTGGTTCGTGCGCGTCCAGCTCTTTGCATCAAGCAGGTCAGCCTCCTCCGGTGCCGACATGACGAACGCGCGAAATTCCCGCTCGGGTTTGCTCGGCGCAAATTGCTCGAAGGCTCGCCAGACGCGTCCTCCGTGCACGACCACGGGCGTCGGGCCGCAGTGGAATTTTCCCTCCGCGAGCAGACCGTGCCGGGCGTCGGTCGGATTCGTCCACGTGCGCCCGCCGTCGGCCGACCGCCGCACAATCATGTTTCCCGTCTTGGCCGACACGCCGATTAGGTAGGTCGCGCCACGGTGCACGAAGAGCGTCGACCATTTTTGATCGGCGAGTTCGGTCAGCTTCGTCCACGTGGCTCCGCGATCGCGCGATGAGAGGACAAAGACGCTGCCGCGCCGCGCGCCGGCCCCGGGCCCGCCAAAGTCGTGCGCCACGAGGTAGCCGCCGTCGGCCAAAATCGCGATCGTCGGCGAGCTGACGAAGATATTTTCGGAGTTGGGACTGGCCGTGATCACGGCCCCGGGCGGCGGACCCGACACCGCGGGCGCGGCGCGCAAGGCCCACGCGGTAGCCGCAAGGATCAATCGGGCGAGAAGGGTAAGGCGATGCGGCATGGTGAAATCAGTAGCGGCCGTTGAGGCCGAAGCTCGCGAATGGACCGTTATAATACGTGCTCAGGCGCTGGCCGCTGACGAAGTGGGTCGTGCGCTGGGGCTCGTCGAAGAGGTTCGCGACGTCGAAGAAGAACTCGAGATTGCGCGGCAGCTTCAGCGAAAATCCCGCGTTCACGATCCGCCGCTCCAGCCGGTGGGTCTGCAATTGCGGGCTGGCGGAATAGGTGCCGAGGCTGCGGCCGACATAGCTCCACTGCACATAGGGAGCGAACCACCGGAATTTGTAGCTGAGGCGGGCATTGGCCGTGTGAGGGACGAAGCCGACAAGTCCACCGGGCCCGCCACTGGCCTGCCCGTAGTCACCCGCGGCGCGCAGGTGCGTGTAGTTGAGCAGCACAGTGAGGCCGCGGAGCGCGCCGGGAAGAAACGTGAGTTGTTGCAGGTAAGAGAACTCAAGGCCATCGACCTGCCCGCGGCCCCCATTGCCGTTCGTGATGATGTCGTAGCCGGCATACTGGCCGCCGTAGCCGTTGTCCGGGCCGGCACCGACGACGCCTGTCTCCTGGCGAAATACAAAATCGGAAAGGTCTTTCCGAAACAGGCCGGCCGAAATCAATCCCACGGGTTTCAGGTAATACTCAAGCGAGAGATCGTAGCTGTGGGCGAACTGCGGTTTGAGCGACGGGTTGTCGAGGGTAACGGTCTGCTCCGCATCGGACACCGCGAAACTGGGGACCAAATCGCCGAGGGCCGGGCGACCGATGCTCGTCGACCAACTCGCCCGGCCAATGAGGTTCGGCGTAAACGCTTGCCGAAAATGCAGGCTGGGAAACAGCGAGCGCGTCACGCCGCGACGCACCACGGGCGCCCTGCCGTATTCCGCATCGGTGCGCGCCACCGGATCGGTGACGGTCGGCAGGGTCGCACGCTTGAGGTAGCCGCTCGACCGCGTGCGCGACTCTTCCCAGCGCACCCCGGTGACCACGCCGAGCGAGCCAAACCGCGTGGAACCCATGGTGTAGCCGGCGAGAATCTGCTCCTCCACCTCGGCCTGACCAGCCCGCCGCGACGACTCCACCTGGTAGGGATCAACGCGCCATTGGCCCGGCTCATGGTCCAACGAGTAACTGTATTTAACCGGATCGAAGGCGGGGACCGCGCCGAGACCGAGCCGAGGCATGAGCGGCGGATAGGAAGCAAAACGCGTGAGGTCGTCGTCGTTGAGGCGCGTGGCGGGATTCACGCCTGCGACGCCATCGGGGCCGACGTAAGTGGAGGCGCGGGCACCGGAGTCCTGGACAGAGGACTGGCGGGTCGCGAGGCCGCCGACACTGAGCATGACACGATGGCCGGCGACTTCCGTGTCACGGTTCAGGTTGAACTCGGCACTTCCCGCGCGGTTGACCGAGACGGCCGAAGTTTGGGAAACGCTTCCCCCCGCGTAGCTGCGCGGATCGTAGATGCTCGGGCCGGACGTCTGCGTGAAGACCGGAAATTCCTCGTTGCCGGTTTTGTCGAGAATCCATCCGAGATTGGTGACCGTCGCCGTCCAATTGCGGCGCACGGCGTGGTTGCGATACGCACCGGTGCTTCGCTCGCTGCGGGAATTATTGAGAGTGTAGTCGAGCCGCCACCGGCCGAAGCGGTGCTCGCCGCCGAAATGCTGGTAGTCCGTCAGGTCGTCGGCCTCGAACGGATTGGTGACCGCCTGAAACGTCGCGCGCGTCGAGCGCAGCACTTCGGTGCGCAGGACGGTGGAGCCGGGACGAATATTGGCACCGCCGCTCGGGCTGCCGTCGGCGTTGACGCCCGTGGCAAAAGTGCGCCCGGCGGTGGCCAAGTTGGCGTTGTAACCGACCTGATAGTTGCTCGGACGGGAAGTCGTCTGCTCCTGAAAACTGCGCATGGCGCTGAAGAAAAATCGCGAATCGGCATCGAGGCGAAAATCCGTGCGGACGCTGGCCGTCGTGAGGTTTCGATCCTGCACGCCGTCGGTGCGCGCGTAGGTGTGGGTGAAGCGCGGTGTCAGCTCGACGGTGTCGACGGTCGAGAGCGTGCGGATGCGCTGCGTGATGTTCTCGTTGTGGACGACGTTGGCGCTGAGGCCGATGTTCCGCGCTTCGCCAAAGAGGCCGAACACCTCACGGTAGTTCAGCGAGAGATTGGGTTTCACCTCCGGCGTGGAACGGCGTGGGGTATAGTCGAAAAACGGCGGCGACCATTTTCCGCCGGCCCGAAACGAAAGCTCGCGTTTCGCTTTCAGACCGAGCGTGGACTTGGTCTTGAAGTTAACCCGACCGCTGATCGAGTCCGCCGGCAGATTGGGCGTGAGCGCCTTGGTGACCTCGATCTCCTCGAAATTGCTCGCGGTCATGTTCGTGTAGATCGGGGCCCGGCTCATCGCGAGCTGCGAGACCATCGTGCCACCGTCCACCGCCGTGGTGTTGAGGGTCGAGGGCAGACCGCGGATGGTGGGACGGTCGAGGTTACCCTCGTCGGACGGGAGGGAATAGACGCCGGGGAGCCGCGTCAGCAGTTCGGCGGGATTGTCGTTCGCGAGCACGCCCAGCGCATCCATCGCGATGACGTTCTGCACGCTCGCGGCGTTTTTCTGGCGGGTCAGCGCGGCGGCGTTGCCCTCGCGCTCGGTCGTGACGACAAACCGCTCCAGCTTCACGGCGCCATCCGCACGAAGTATAACCGGCAGGTCGGTGCGGGGCGCGGCGGTGATCCGCACGCTCACGGTGAAATCGGAAAATCCCACGTAGGTAATCTTCGCCGAGTAGTCGGCCGGCGAGATGTCGGGAAACTCGACGACACCAAACGCATCCGTAAAGGCCTCACGTCCGCCGGGCGAGAGTTCGACGCGGGCGCGTTGCAGATACTGCGCGGAGTCGGCACTGCTGACGGTGACGTTGAGTGTAGCCGCGGTGCCGACCGCGGCGGCCACGAGCGTGATCAACGCAGCCGCAGGCCAGCGCTTGGACCGAAGCGAAACTCGCAATCGCCAGAGAGAGGACATCGCAGCGAACCGAAAAAAATCGCAGCGATCAGAGTTTTTTCGGATCGAGCACGACGTGGCGGATTTTTTGGCGCTTCCACGTGTAGGTGATGTGGACGAGGCCATCGGCCGCTTGGATCACCGCCGGGTAGCTGTATTCGCCGGGTTCGGTTTCGAGTTCGACCACAGATTGCCAAACGCCCCCATCTTTCGAGATCGCGACGTTGAGCGGCGTGCGCCCCTTTGGCGTGTGATTGTAGACGAGCAACTGCCGCCCGTCGGCGAGTGTCACGGCATCCGTGCCCGAGCTGGGATTCGGTAGCGACGTGAGTGCCATCTTGCCCCAAGTCCGGCCGAGATCCGGCGAGGAGATCGTGAAGACCTTGCCTTGCCGCGTGCGACCGACGGCCTGCATTTTTTCGCCGCCGAGAAAAAGTATGCTCGGCTGAATGGCACCCACTTCGATCCCGTCGTTGAAAAACTCGGTCTTCGTCCACGTCTTGCCGAGGTCACTCGTGCGCTCGAAGTAGACGCGCCACTTGCTGGGTTTTTCATCAGTCTCATCGCTCGTCGGGCAGAGGATGGTGCCGTCGGCGAGTTGGACCGGCTTGTTCTTGATCGGACCGTAGATCCCGGCGGGCAGGCGGCGGGCGGCGCTCCACGTGCGACCACCGTCGGCGGACGTCCGCAGCTCCCCCCACCACGTTTGCGGCGAAGGTCCAACCTTGTAGAAAAGCATGAGCGGCCCGGTGCGCGGTTGAAACAGCACGGGATTCCAGGTCGGCACCCGCGGGCCGGAAAGCTGCACGCCGTTGGCGACCTCAGCCGGCACTGACCATCCCGCGCCCTCGCGCCGTGACACCCAGATACCCACGTCAGGATTCTTTTCGGCGGTGCCGCCAAACCAGGCGGCGACGAGATTACCCGGCGTTACTTCGACGATCGTCGAGGCGTGGCAGGATGGGAACGGGGCCTTTTCGTAGATGAACTCGGCGCGGAGAACCGCTGGTGAAGCCGCGGGGACCGCGGAAACCAACCCAAGGAAAAGCCCGAGCACCAGCATTCGAAGAATAGTCATCAGAGGAGGGTGTAGAGCGATAAGTTAGAGACGGATTTTAGGCAGACAATGAACCGAAGGTTCGAACCACCTACGGCCGCATGAGGTGGGGCGGACTCGCTGAAACCAACAAAACAACGGAACTTGCTAAATCGATTTAAGCGCAAGCTCAAACCGCGACTTTTTAACGACAACTCCCCTCCCGACCCAATGGATCTTTGACCTATTTCCTCGAATCGAAATCCCCCTGACGGTCGGCGATGCGGGCGGCCCGCGCATCGCCGCGATGAAAGACAAAACGGTAGCGCAGCACCAGCGCGGCTCCAGCGGGGATGATATGCTCACCGGCGTTGGGTCGGTCCTTCAGTTTCTCGAAATCGTGCTGCCCGAAAGGATTGGCCGAGAGCAGGCCGTAGTCGCGGGCGTGCCACCACGTGGGGTGACGGAAATTCTGCGGGTGCTCAAGGAGCGCGACGCCGATCACGCGGCCGTCGGGGAGCGGGCCGGAGTAGTCGGCCCACGCGGCGCGCTTGCCCCAAGCGGGAATGCCGGTGTCGCCGGCGGAGTTCACGAGCGTCCCGGTTCCGGGACGCTTGTCCTTGTTTTTCCCATGCGTGACGCGCAACGCCTCATTGACGCGAATGGCCATGGAGCCCTCCTCGGTGTCGCCGAGCGTGACCGCACCGTGGGAGGCGATGAGTTTCACCTCGTAGTCGAGGATCGTGCCGTCGGCGGTGCGCGAAATGTTCAAGGTCGTCTCGTCGGTGAGGAGCGTCTGCCCGGCGTGGGTTTGCCAGAGTTGGCGAACGCGGAGCAGGCCGGTGGGACCGGCGCGCGTTTCGAGGATGGCGTCGAGGACGATTCGCCCGGTTTTTTTCTCCGGAATCTCGCGCCAGAGGTCGTGACCGTTGACGGCGCCGTGGGCGAACCATACGCCGCGGTGCCAGTCGTGATCGGGAACCTCGGCGGGGTTTTTCTTGAACGGGAAGTCGCGCGTGTAGCTCGTGCCATCGGCGTCGAGGATCGGATAAAGGCAAGGCTTGGGCCAGCCGGCGTGAATGTAGTCGGAGAAATGCCGGCCGCCGATCTCGATGCGGACGCGATCGGGTTGACGCGTGAAGGTGACGTCGGAAGCGGGGGCGGCGCTGCCGACGAACGGGGCGATGGCGAGGACGGCGAGGAATCGGAAAGATGCGCGCATAGGATCGGTAGTCACGCCATGCCGCTGGCACGGAGGATCGTCTCGGCGACGAGTAACTCCTCGTCAAGCGAGGCGGTGAGGGATTTCTCGCCGCGCACACTGGCGGCGAGTTCGATGAAATCATCGACGTAACGTTTGAAGGGCGGGAGTGGGATTTCCTGCGAGCCTTTCTTGTAGGGCCCGGCGGCGGTGGCGAGGTCGAGCGTGAGCTTGCCAGATTCGATGGGCGTGAGCGTCGCGGTGCCGTTGGTGCCGAGGACCTCGAAGGAGCGTGGCGGCGTCGAGCCGGCTTGGAGCGCGGTGTTGAAGAGCACCGCGCGCGCGCGGTCGTAATCGAGCACAGCGAGGTTGTTGTCGCGCAGGCCATCGTCGGACTTGCCGTGGCGCGCGAGGAAGGCCGTGACGTTCTTCGGTTTTCCAAGCAGCCGCACCGCGGCGTCGATCAGGTGGGAGCCGAGTTCGAACATGGAGCCGCCGGGAAACTCGGCCCACTCCTTGCGCCGATCGGGGGGAAGGTAGTTGGAGACGAAGCCGCGGACGAGGTAGATTTCCCCCAACCAACCGGCCCGCACGGCTTCGAAGATGGAGCGGAACCCGGGATGATAGCGCCACATGAAGCCGACCTGAACGAGGAGTTTCCGTTCGCGCGCCAGCGCGACGATGGCGTGCATATCGGCGAGTTTGGTGACCGGCGTTTTTTCGAGGTGGAGATGTTTGCCGGCACGGAGCGCGAGCAAAGCGTGCGCCGCGTGATCGCGAATTTCCGACTCGACGGCGACGACGCGGGCGCGGGCGAAGAGCTCGTCCTGCGAGATCATCTTCGCGCCGAGCTTCTCGCAGATTTGGCGACCGGCGGGCGTGGGATCGCAGGCGCCGACGAATTCCCAGTCCGGAGACTTGAGGGCGAGTTCGAGCTTGGCGGGGCCGTGCGAGTAAGTGACGCCCAGGAATCCGATGGGAATGCGTGCGGGTGCGGTGGCGGCGCGGACCGCGCGCGGGAGCGCGACCGCGGCGGCGGCGATCGCAGAGGCGGAAACGAAGCGGCGGCGGTTCATAGCTTAAAAAGTTTGCGGGCGTTGCCGGAGAGAATCTTGGCCTCCGTGGCGGCGGGTAGTTTCAGGCTGAGGAACGGATCGAGAATCTCCTTTGGCTGCACCCACGGATGGTCGCTGGAAAAAAGCAGTTTGTCGGGGCCGCTGAAATCGAGGGCGAAGCGCATCGCTTCCGGCAGTGGCGAGACGATGTCCAGGTAGATGGAGCGGACATAGTCGCTTGGCTTGCGCTGGAGATTTTGCGGTCCGCGCTTAAGGACGGTGATCTGGTGATCGAGGCGGCCGACAATGTAGGGCAGCGTGCCGCCCAAGTGGGGACAAACGAGCTTCAGCTTGGGAAACTCGTCGAGGAGGCCCGACATGATCAGGCGCGTGAGTGCGATGGTGTTGTCGAACATATTGCCCAGCGTGCTCGTCAGCTCGTAGGCCTTCACCAGCTCGGTCGTGATCGGTTTCGCGGGATGGAGCAGCACGGGAAGATCCAGTTCGACGGCGCGGGCAAAAAGCGGGCGAAACTCGGGCTCGTCGGGAAACTTGCCGGCGAGATTGGTGTAAAGCAGCCAGCCTTTCATCCCGAGCCGCTGCACGCAGCGGTCGAGTTCGGCGACGGAGGCGCGGATATCTTGCGTCGGCAGCACGCAGAGGCCGAAGAAGCGCGTCGGGTGCTTCCGCGCGAGGCCGGCGATGTAGTCGTTCTGGAGCTGCGCGATCGCCGGCCCGTCGGGGCCGAACCACTCCGGGCCAGGGTCATTGATACTGAGCGCGGTGAGAGAAATTCCTGCCGCATCCATCACCGCCAACTTGGCGGCGACGTCGGTGTAGAGCGGGGGGACTTTGCGGAGCCAGTCACCCATTTGGATGAACCGGGTGCCGTCGCGAGTGAAGACCCGCGGATCGGTCTTCCGCTTCTCCATCAGCGTGAGCAGCTCGGGCACGAACAGATGACTCTGGCAGTCGATGCGCCCCCCGGCCGATTGCGATTGGGCGAGCACCGGGACAGTGGCGGCCGCCGTGCTGGCGGCGATAAATTCTCGGCGGGTCAGTTTCATGGGGAAGTTTTCATCAACCACGCGACGAGCGCGGCGAGTTCAGGGGCGGACATGGCGCGGTCGAAGGGCGGCATCGCGGACGTGGGCAGGGTTTCCTGTTTCACAATGTCCGCGCGAGTGACGCTTACGATCTGGTTGTCGGGTTGGACCACTGTAAAGTTGCTCTGACCCTCCTCGAGAATACGGCCGGAAACAGTTTTGCCGTCGCGCAGCGTGTAGGTATGAAGCGCAAACCCTTCGGCGATTTCGGCGCTCGGCTCGAGGATCGAGCGGATAACGCGTTCGACATTGCCGCGCACACCCAAGCCCGTGAGTTCGGGGCCGAAGGTGCCACCCTCCGCACCCACGCGGTGGCAGGCGATGCAACCGGCCGCGTGAAACACGGCGCGACCGCGCGACGCATCGGCCCGCGGGAGCGCGGCGGTGACCTGTGCGCCGGTCAGGGGCGCGCCGGGCGGAGTCAACGTGATCGCCGCGGGCACCGGCTCGGGGACCATCTTGCGATACAAGCCCGCGGACGTCGGACCGACTTTCTGGCCATTCACAAACAGTGCGGCCTTCAGCGTGGTCGTCTCGGTAAAACTGAGCGTCGCGCCTTCGCCACCCTTGGCAAACTTGGGTTCGGAACCGTCGGTGGTAAAACGCACGACCGCCGGCTTGAGGCCGGGCACGATCTTGACGCGCACGCGGTCGACGAAGTCGCCGGCCGGCGGCGAGATGTCGATGAGCGGATTACCGCTGCGCTTCGCGAGCCACAGTCCGGCGAGACCGGCGGTGGCTGCGTCTGTGTCGTTGAGCTGGGCCCGCACCGACGCCTCGTCGAGGTCCCCTCGTTCGAGCAGGACGAGAAACGCCGCGCGGCGCACGCCGCCCCGGGAATCGCGGAGCTTGGCGCGGAGGACATCGGGCGTGGCGATGTCGCGGAGCGTGTGCCAGCCGGCATAGAACGAAACCCGGTCGGTCTCGGTCGCGAGGGCGGCGCAAACGGCATCGAGCAGCGCAGGGCGGCGCGTTTGGCCGATGGCTTGGTAGGCGGCGAAACGCACGCGGGGCTCGGGATCACTTAGTGCCTTCGCAACAAAGGCCGGTAGCGCCGTCGCGCGCTGCGATTCACGGAGGCGGTGCGCGACGATACGCAGCGACTGAATGCGGGCATTTGACGAGAGCTGGGCACCGGTCGTCGCGAACCACTCGTCGAGCGCAGCGTCTTCCAGCGCGAGTCGGCCGAGCGTCCACAGCGCCCACGTTTCCTGCGCGGTAGGCAGGTTTCGCGTCGTAGCGAGCGTCACGAGCTCACCGCGGATCGCGGCGCCGCGGCGGACGAGTTCGACGGCGGCGTCGGTGCGATAGGCTGGAACGGGCGCGCCCAGGTCGGCCGCGAGCTGGGCAAAAGTCCATTTCGCGTAGGCTTGAGCGCGGTGCGCCGCGATCGGCGGGCGCGGGGCGTCGCTCGCCGCCACGCGGAAGACACGCCCTTCGTTGGTCTGCACGCCGTTATTGATCTCCGCGGCAGTGGAAACGCCCCAGCCCGTGAGGTAGAGCGCGCCGTCCGGGCCGTGCTCGATATCGACGGGATTGAAAAGAGCGTCGCCCGCCCGAAGGAAAGGTTCCCATTTGCCGCCGGCCGGCTGGAGGAGCGCGCCCTCCCAGCGCGGACGGTAGGCGTAGGTGGTGCGATGCAGCCAATCATTGATCAACCAAACGCCTCGCCATGCGGCCGGGAGCGCAGGAGAATCGGAAAACACGATACCGGTGCCCGAGCCGGTGAAAACCGGTCCGCTGATGGGCACGGTTGGCAGGTGATCCGCGCCAGTCCAATGGCTGGTCCACTGGTGGGCCCAGCCAAAATCGGCGCCGAAGAACGGCATGAAGATGCGGTCGCCATCGCTCTGGTCGTTGTCGGTGCCGAGCCAGTTGAATTCCGCGTCGAAGCCGATGTCCCACGGGTTGCGAAAACCACGCGCGACAATTTCCAGCTTCGACCCATCGGGATCGGCGCGGAGGATGCCGCCCATGCGACCCCAGTCGTCCTTTGGGTCCTGGTAGGTCGCGCGGTAGGTCTCGCGCGTGAAGGTGCGCGGCGCGGGAAAATCAGGTGCGCCCGGGAGCGTGGGGTGGCCGAAGAGTTCGCGGAAGGGTTGCGGCGCGATGCGGCCGGGTTGGTTGAGGCCCTTCGAGTTACCCTTGCTCATGTAGAGCTTGCCGTCGGGTCCGAAGTTCAGGCCATGGAGCGCGTGCTCAATGTTGCCGAGGTCGGTGTAGAGCATGACGTATTCGTCCGCCTCGTCGTCGCCATCGAGATCGCGCACGATCGTGAGGTCGGGAGAATTGGCGATGTAGAGATCGCGGCCGTGCCACGCGAGGCCTTGGATGGAGTTGAGGCCGCGCGCGAAGGTCTTGGCCTGGTCGAAGATGCCGTCGCCGTCGCTGTCGATGAGCAGCACGACGGTGTCGCCGGGCGTGTCGGGCTTGGGGTTGCGGTATTGCGGCCCTTGGCCGACGAAGAGCCGGCCGCGGGAGTCGAAGGCCATCGCGCACGGATTGCGGAGGAGGGGCTCCCGCGCAACCAGCGTGACCTCAAGGCCGGCGGGTGCGATGGGCACGAGGCCGGTGGCGGTGGGACGCGTGGCAGCGGACAGCGGGAGCGCGATCGCGAGCAGGAAAAAAGGACGGAAGGGGCGCATGGAGTAAAAAGCGTTGGGCAATTTCCGCGGCAACGAAGTGCGGCGGCGAGCGGGGTTAGTTTTTGGTTTTCGCGGCTGGGCCGGTTTTGGCAAGGGCGGCGAGCGGCCAGTGTTCGCTTTCGGTGCGCGAGGTGCGGAACAGGCTGGTGGCACGGGCGACGAAATCGGATTGAGTGGCGGCGAGATTTTTTGTTTCGGCGGGGTCGATGCGCAGGTTGTAAACCTCGATGGCGGCATTGAGCCCGAGGCGCACGGCTTTCAGATCCCCCACGCGCACCGCTTGGCCAAATCCCTTCTCGGGATGTTCCCAATACAAATGACCGTCGCGCGGTGGCGTCTCGCCCCGAAGCGCGCGCGTGATGTCGAGCCCGTCGAGATTCTTGGGCGGCGTCGCGCCGGCGAGAGCGGCGGCGGTCGGCAGAAAATCCCAGCCGGCCCAGACGAAATCGCTGCGGCGACCGGCGGGGATTTTCCCGGGCCAGCGCACAATCATCGGGGCGCGGAGGCCACCTTCCCAGAGGGAGCCCTTGAAGCCGCGCCGGCCCTGCGTGCTGCCGAAAAATTCCGGGATGCCAGCCCGGTTGGGCGCGCCGTTGTCGGAGCAGAAAAATACGATGGTGTTTTCCTCAAGGCCGAGGAGACGGAGTCGATCGAGCACGCGGCCGACGCCGTGATCGATGCGCGTGACCATCGCAGCGTAGGTGGCGAACGGGGTGGGATGCGCGTTCTTGCCGCCCTTGGCCGTGACGGCGGGCTCGGGGAATTTTCCGAGATATTCGGCGACGGCCGCGTCGGGCGCATCGAGCTGCGCGTGCGGCGCGATGTAGGCGAGATAGAGAAAGAAGGGGCGCGCACGGTTTTCGGTGATGAAGGCGAGCGCCTCATCGGTGAGAAAGTCGGTGGAATAGTGACGGCGCTGGCCGTTCGCATTTCCCGGGAGCATGAGCTCGGTTTCGTTCTGCCAGATTTTTTCGGGGTGGTGGAATTCGGCGAGGTCGTTGTTGAGGTAGCCGAGAAACCGATCGAAGCCCTGGCGATTGGGAACACCCGAAGTGCCGGGTTCGCCGAGGCCCCACTTGCCGGAGAGCGCGGTGGCGTAGCCGGCGGACTTGAGGACCTCGGCCACCGTGACATCGGTGTCGGCGAGTGGCACGCGTTGCAGGCCGGCGCGGCCATGGTTGCCCCGGATGCGCGTGTGGCCTGTGTGCAGGCCGGTCATAAGCGCACTGCGCGTGGGCGAACAGACGGCCGCGCCCGCGTAGAACTGGTCGAAGCACGTGCCCTCCGCGGCGAGGCGATCGAGGTGGGGCGTGCGGATCTTTTTCTGACCGAACGGCCCGATGTCACCCGGACCGAGATCGTCGGCCATGATGTAGATGATGTTGGGCCGTGCCGCGGGGGCAGCAGGCGTGAAGGCGGCGAAGCAGAGAAAGAGCAGGAGGGAGAAGGAGGGGCCGAGAGAGGGAGAGACCGGCAGCGGGCGGGGGTGCATGGGGAAAAAGGGGCGGAAGGGTGAGTAGACGACGGAGCACGGGAGCGGCGGGTGCTGGGCAAGCGGGACAGCGATCACACCGCGAAGCAAACGGCGCCGGCGAGCGGCGAAGCGCTGCCGTTGGCGGAGCGGCTGGCGCCGGGGCAGACGGTGGGCGCGATGCCGAAATTCCCAGCGCGGGGTTCCTGGAACTGGCCGGCGACGATCGTGGTAACCACAGAAGCCCCGCCGCCGCTCGCGGGTGCGCCCCAGAGGGCATGGCGCGCGCGAAGGCCACCGTCTGGCCGTCGCAAATGTCAGCTGCTTCTACCCCGACACGGTGGGGAAACCGGTTACGGCCGATCCGGGGGCGGAGGGAATTGCGGAGTGGACGCGGCATTTTGGGAGCCTGCGCGGGAGCTGGCCGCGCGTGATCGCAGAGTAGCGTTAACGAGCGCCAAGGGCGGTGGCGGGATTGTCGCCGGGCGGGGCGAACTGGAGCGCGCGGGTAGTGGGGAGATTTGTTCCCAACGCGGGTGCGAGCGATTTCATGACGAGGGCGGGGTTGGGCTCATCGATCGGCGGGAAGTGTCGGGCGCGAACCAGATCACGAATACACCGAGACTGTAGATGCACGCCGCCGCCGCGCCCACCGCGGGGTAGCTGCCTTCGAGCGCGGTGAAGACGACGCCCGCGGCGAGGACGCCCCCGGCGGTGGCGAAGCGGCCGACGTTGTAGGAGATGCCGCTCCCGGTGGCGCGGACGTGCGTGGGGAAAAGTTCCGGCAGGTAGAGCGGAAGCCAGCCGAAGAAGAGCGTGGCGACAAAACCCTGCGCGAACACGATCGGGAAAAACGTGGGTCGCAGTGGCGCCGTCCACTGAAACATCGCGAAGGTGAGGACGAACGAACCGATGCTGATGAGAAAATACGAGAGCCGGCGCCCGACCAGCGCGGCGATCTGCGCGCCGACGAGGCTGCCGAGGATCGCACCGAAGGCCCACCAGCCCTGCGTCATCGCCTTGTAGTCGGCCTGCACGGCGCCGCCGATTTTGTCGGCCCACGGGATCATCCACTTGCTCGCGGCCCACGCGCCCACGAGCGGGATGGAGCCGAGCATAATGCCGGTGAGCGTGATCCGGAGCAGCGGCGGACGGAACAACTCGCGCAGCGGAGCAACGGGCTTTTTCACCGCCGTTGCCGCCGACACCCGCGACGCCAGCCACGCGGGTGATTCGGGGAGAAAGAAAATCACGCCGAGCCCGAGCACGGCCGGAGCCGCAGCGAGATGAAAAAGCCAGCGCCAGTCCGCCGCCGTGACCGACCAGATCTGCGCCACCTGCGAGAGCAGCAGAATGCCGGTGTTGATCGCAGCGCCCATGAGGCCGGCGACAATCGGGCGGGATTTGTCGGGCCACGCCTCGGCGACGAGCGCGACCGCGTTGGGCCAGACACCGCCCACCCCGAGACCCACCACGAAACGCAGGACGAGCATCTGCTCCTGCGTCTGCACCCAGGCGCCGAGGCCCGCGAAGAGGGAATAAAACAAAATGCTGACACCCATGGCGCGGGCGCGACCGATGCGGTCACCGAGCGCGCCGAGGAAAATGCCGCCAATCGCCGCGCCGAGCATCAACGCCGCCGTGAAGCGGGCGAACCAGTCACCGCCGAGTGTCGCGGTGTAGTTTACCCCGAGAAGCGATTTGGAAACGGAGAGCGAGGCCAGCGGCATGAGCCCCAACTCGAAGCCATCGAACAAAAGGCCCCCGAAGGCCGCCGCGAGCACGGCGAAACGAGCCCCCCGTGAGAGCGGTGCGTTCATGGGCCGGCCTCTTTCTTGGTGAGGCCGCGCAAGACCTGCACGAGCGCACTGTTGTCGAGGGCACCCAAGCCCGCCGCTTCCGCTTCCTCCAATATCGCGCGATGGGCCGCGCTCAACGGCATCGGCAGGTCCGCCTGGGCGCCGAGCTCGAGGATGAGACGCACGTCCTTGAGGTGCTGCGACAGCCGCGCTTCGGGGGTGAAATCGTTGTTCAGCATTTTCTCCCCCTTGCGGTCCATGATGCGGGAGTAGGCCGGACCCGCGCGCATGATCGCGAGCGCCTGCGCGGCGTCGAGCCCCAGGCCTTCGGCGAGGGCGAGGCCCTCGGCGAGCGCCGCGCGGTTGAGGCCGAGCACCGCGTTGGTCACGAGCTTCATCTTGGCGCCCGTGCCCGATCGCCCTGTGTGAAACGACTGCTGCGCGATCAGGTCGAGCAGGTCTTTGCTGGCGGAAAACCCGCCGGCGTCGCCGCCGACCATGGCAATCGCGGAGCCGTCGCGCACCTGCGCACCGCTGCCCGAGATCGTGGCATCAAGGTAGATGACCCCGCGCGCCGCGAGTTCGGCACCCAGCGCCTCGGTGGGCTCTGGGTCGCCGGTCGTGGTATCGATGATGATGTGCCCGCGGCGCAGGTTGGGTGCAGCCGCGGAAATGACGTCGGCGACCTCCTTGTGGGTCGGCAGGCTCAGGAAAACGCGGTCGCAGTTCAACAAGACGGCGGCGGCCGACGACGAGATTTCTCCCCCCATCCGGCCGAAGGCGGCTTGGCGCTCGGCCTTCACATCGAAGCCCATCACTTTCCGTCCAGCACCGAGGAGCCGCTGCGCGAGTTCGCCGCCCAGCAGCCCGAGGCCGATCACGCCAACCGCCGAGTGCGTAGCGGCATTTACTGCAACAATGGGGTTCAATTAGAAACGACCGGTGATGCCGGCGCTCAAGCGCGTGCCGTAATATTGGTCGTCCACCGGCCGGGTGCCGAGGCCCTGATATTTGAGGAATCTCGCGTTGTTGATATTGAAGACGTCGATGTAGAAGCCCAAACGCGGGTTCAACGCGTATTTCGCACTCACGTCGACGAAGGCGCGTTGTTCGAGGAACTGCCAGGCGGCTGGATTCGTGTTGAAGGACGTGAGTCGCTCTCCGACGTAGTTGAGCTGGGCGCGCAGCGTGAGCTTGGAGCGGATGTAGGAAACGCCCACGTTGCTCGCGACCGGGGTGAAATTCGCGAGCTTGTCGACGATGACTGTGCCGGAGAACGTCCCGCGAGTCAGTAGCCGGGTGTAGTTGGCGAACGCGCCGAACCCGCCGAGCCAGCCGGGCAGAAAGGTGAATTGCTGCTGGTAGTTGGCCTCGAAGCCCTTCACGCGAGCCCAGCCGCCGTTGGTTTTGGTGTTCAGGTTGAAGCCTTCGTAGAGACCGCCGAAGCCGTTTCCGGCCCCACCCGGCACAGTGTTTCGCACGGAGAAAATGTAATCCTTGATTTCCTTCTGGAAGACACCGACCGAGATGAGTCCGACCGGTTTCAAGTAGCGTTCAATACTGACATCGTAACCCGTGGAGCGCTGGGGCTTCAGGCCGGTGTTGTTTTGCGTGATGGAGTTTTGCGCCGTATCGACTGTCGTGATCGGCATAAGATCGGTGAAGGAGGGCCGGCCGATTCCGGTGGAGACGCTCGCGCGCACCAAAGTGTCGGGCAGCGGCTCGTAACGGAGATGCACACTCGGAAACATGTCGGTGTAACTCGACTTGCTCTTCGTCTTACCGCCAAAGCGCAGCTCCGGCTGGGAGGTGGGAAACCGGGTGTCTGTCACCGGACCGGTGCCAGAGACGCGCGTATTCTCCCAGCGCGCCCCGGCGAGCATGGAGAACCGGCCAGCCTTCACGTGGCCCTGCAGGTAACCCGCCGTGACGCCTTCGCTCGCCTTACCGTCGTTGACCAGCAGATTTTGACCGGACCTGTTGCGGTCGTAGGCGAAGACCGACGGGTTGGCGGCGATCTCCCGGTGCATAGCTCGCCAGTCCGGCCACGCCGCGAGCTGCGTGTAGAGACCATCGATGGGAAGATAGCGATGTCCGTCATCACGGAAACGATTGAGATTGTCGTCATTGATTCCGGTGGCCGCGTTGCGACCCGCTACGCCGTCCGGCCCGACATAGGTCCAGACGTCTTGGGCGCGGTCCTGCTTTTTCTCCTGGAAGCGATAGCGGAAACCTCCCTTGAGGTAGGTTGGTAACGCCGTGGCGAAGCTTCGCTTCACATTGAGCTGGGCTGACGAGATTTCATCGTTGGCGTGGAAATCTTTCCGATTGAGCGAATCCGTGAAGGCATTGTCATAGTTGGCCGGATCCAATCCGCCGGTGCGCACGATGGAGGGGAAATGCAGCCGGTTGGTGCGATCGACCGTGTAGTTTACGCCGTTCACGCGCAGGGAGAGATCCTGGCGCTTCTCAAACCCGATCGAGGGCGCGTGGGAGGCATCCGCATCCACCTGAAAGTCGCGCCAGCTCAGCTTCGTTCCGGCGAGCACGCGCAACGTTTTCACGGTGCGAACGCGCGACTCCATTTCATATTCGAACTGACCGTTGGTCAGCACGGTCACCACGTCGTCGGTCGAAACCGCAGTGCCATTGCTGCGCCTTACGCGTTGCTTGTGCTGATCCATGACATCGCGGAAATTGTTATACATCACGCTGGCAAAAACAGACGCAGCCCGGCTCAGCTTGTAGTCGGCGCGCGCACTGATCCCCGCGCGATCGAGCCTGATTTCGTCCTCCGAGAGTTGAAAGTCTGTCATTGGCGCCGGGGCGGAAAGCGTTGGGTTGGTGTAGCCGGCGCGAAAGGAGGAGCGTGGCCCCGACGTGCGATTGAAGCTGCCCGAGAGGACGAGACCGAGGCGGCGCTCCGCGCCAAACACATCTGAATAGGTAAAGCTCGCCGAGGGATAGGTGGTGCCGCGCTGGACGTAAGAATTAACCCCGACGGAGTAGTCGAAAGCCCGGCCCGCCCGATCAAACGAGCTCTTCATTTTCAGGTTGATCGATCCACCGATCGAATCGGCATCCATCTCAGGCGTCGCCGCCTTGGTCAGCTCGACGGACTCGATCGACGCGGTGGACACCTTGTCGATCTCAAAGGCACGGCCGGAGCCGCGGGTCGTCGCCCCGGAAAGGCGCGTGCCATCGACCGTGACCGAATTCAAATCCGCCGACATGCCGCGCACCGAAACCTGAAAAACGTCGCCCTCGTCGCGTTCGCCGCCGACCCCGGACAACTTGACCAACAGATTACCGAGGTTGCTGTCCGCGACATTCCCAAAGGCATCCGTGGCGACCGTCGTCTTGATATTGTCCGCGGCGCGCTGGCTGCTGATCGCCGCCGCCTGACCCTCGCGCACGCTGGAAACCTTGAAGGCATCCAGTTGGTAGATCTTCGATGTAACCTCGACGAGCACATCACTCGCGGCGCCGGCGGTGACTGCGACATTGAGCCGGGTGACATCGAGTCCGGGATAGGTGACGATGAGCGTCCGCGTGCCCGACGGCACCCCCTTCAGGAGGAACCCGCCGCCCACCGCGGAAAGGTCGTTAATCCCCGGATTGCCCTCGAGCGCAATCGTCGCGCCGGCGAGGTAGGCGCCCGTCGCGGCGTTGAGCACGCGACCTGACACCGTGCCCGTCGTCTGGGCGTGGAGCGACGACACTGCGAGGAGGAAGAGGCTAACGGCGAACGCACCTGTCGTGCGGAGGGAAAACAAGAACGATTTAGGATCCATGGGGCGAAGGGTTGAGTCTGCGGCGGGAGGAAAGCTCCGATACCGACTACGAAGGGGCTAACAGCGCCAAGGGCTACGGACGGCGTTTCGGGCTGCACGACCAATCGACTTGTATCTGAGAGAGACAAGTGCCGCGCGGCGACCGACCACCTCCCATCAGCGCGGCGCCGCCGCCGGCCCGATCGACTGACCGGCCACAAAGCGCGGCATCAGCCGGTCATGCGTGAGCTTGAGCGTCTCGCCGGCCGCCAGGCGGGCGAGCGCGACCGCCAGTTTTCGGGCAATCGCCGACGAATCCGAGCGGTAGCGCGCGACTGCGGGCACCAGATACTCGGCGAACGCATCGTCTTCCCGGCAAATCACGGAGAGGTCGCGAGGTATCTCCAGCCCGAGCCGCGGCAGGATCGTCAGGACCGCCGGCAGGCTGAGCGACTTCGTGATGAAGAGGGCGGTGGGTCGGGGCGTGACGCGTGCCAGCCGAACGAGCCGCGAATGAATCTGCGCCAGAGAGCCGTCGTGCTCGAGCACGAGCGGGGGCGGCGCGCCCGCCCGCCGCGCGGCGGCGAAGGCGTCGCAGGTCGTCGCGTCGGCGGCGGAGCCGGTGTGCTGGAGAAGGATCGCCGTCTGCCGGTGGCCGGCCGAGGTGAATTGAGCGGCCGCGTGCTGCGCGATCGCGGCGTGGTCGTATTCGATCGACGGAAGATCGACGCCGGCGAAAACCGGGCCGACCAGCACGACCGGAAGTTGGCGCGCTGCGAACCAACGCTGCATCAGGTCCGTGCTCGCGAACAGCACCCAAGCCGAGCGGGGATGCATGCGGACTAGTTTTTCCAACCGGGCCTCGGGTCGCCGCCCAAAATACTGGCCGCCCTCGCTCAACCTCATTTCGAGGCCGGAGCGCTGCAGCAGCGGCCCCAATTCGCCCACCCATCGGGCCACCGCTGGGCGCAGTCGCCACAGGGGTTCCGGTAGCACCACGACCACCTGATTCACGCTGGGTTGAGCCGAGGCGCGCGCGGCCAGCCGGTGCACGAGCGTCGGGGCGCCCTGCCGGAGGCTGATCAATTTTCGCCGCGCGAGATCCTGCAACGCGGCGCGCAGCGTGGTGCGACTGATAACCAGTTGATCACAGAGGGCGTGCTGCCCCGGGAGTTCCCCCCGCCAACGCCCTTCGCGCAGCCCGCGTTCCATGATTGCCACCGTCTGGCTAACGAGCGTGGCCCGCTGAGGGACATTGCGCTGAGGCATCACCACAACCGTGAAGTAGCCGTCGCCTATCGTGCGCCGGGACTCTTCACGCGGTAAAAAAATCCATCCTCTGCGCCGATGAGCAGTTCGCGCGTGGCGGCGAAGTAAGTGGGCTTCGTCGCATGGCCGGCGAGGACGTGCGTGCTCACCGGGCCCTCGTCGCGAAAGGTCCACTGGCCGGCGGCGTTTTTGCCGAGGTTGCGGAAGAAATTCACGTTGGGACTGCTGTTCATCAGGATGTCGGGCTTTCCGTCACTGTCCCAATCCGCGATGCAAAACGTGCGCCGTCCGCCGCGGCCATAGACGCCGTCGGTGAGTCGCAGCAGGCCGGACTCTTTGTTTTGCGGGAGGCCGTTGCTATTGAAAACGCTGGCGCCCTCACTCCAGAAAACGCGTTGCGCAGGCGAGAGCGTGAGCGAACCATCGGCGGCGCGCTTCCGCTCGTAGAGTGCGAGGTAGCCGTCAGCGTCGGACATCACGAGGTCCATCAGGCCGTCGCCGTTCCAATCGATCATCTGCGGTGTGGTGCGCCATTGGGAAATGAGTTCGTTGCCCTTGGGCTTCCACCAATTCCACGCCGGAGCGGGATTCGCCGCGCCCGGCGGGAGCGAAAGCTCGACGGGTTGGCCGGCCGCGAGTTTCGGTGCGGTGCGGGTGCCGATGTTTTTATACCAGACGATTTTCCCCCAAATGCCATTCGTGATGATATCGGGCAGGCCGTCGCCGTCCCAGTCGGCCACGCTGAGAATCGAATAACCCCACTTCGCCTCCGCGGGACCTTGGATAGAACCATTCGGCCCGGCCTCTTCGCGGATGAGTTTACCCGCAGCGCTGAGATAGCGCGGCGCCGCCCACCGCGTGGGCGTGCCCCCGATATTTTCGATGAACGCAATATAACCGGCGGAATTTCCCGTGATGATGTCTTCGTCACCGTCGCCGTCCCAGTCGACCGCGTAGGGCGTGGCGAGCGCGCCGAACTTCACGTCCTGCGCGAACTGGCGGAAATACCGCGGCGGCAAAAACTGCGGCACGCCGTCGACGGTCTTGCCGGTGTTTTCGAGAAAGGCCACGCGGCCGTCTTCGTCGCCGCACACGATGTCGAGAAAACCGTCGCCGTTAAAATCCACCGCCGTCGGCGTGATCATGCAGAGGTCCAT
>JANOAF010000665.1:0-25503 GCA_031411015.1 Opitutaceae bacterium
ATATTTGCGAAACTCGCGCGCCTCATCGTGCAGCAGGTTGAGGCGGAAACCCAACTTGTCCTTGATGAGGGGCTGATTGTGGTCGATGGCGATGCGCCGCGAACCGTTGGTGTCGGCCTGCACCTGCACTTCGGTTTTCCGACGGAGCAATTGCGCGCGCTTCGTGGTGGTGACTGCAGTGCCCTGTGGATTGCCGACCCCGATCAAGAGGGCGTTCGGCCCGAGTGAGAGCGTGATGCGCTCGAGGTTGTAATTGTCGGTGGGCTCGAGGGCTGTGAAGAAATCGTGCGAGATGGATTGGTTGCCGGCGTTGGTGTTGAAGCCGCGGATGGAAAAAGACTGCCCGGTGCCAAAGCGCATCTGGGTGCCGCTGGCGCGATTGGAGTCAGTGTTGTCGCCCTCGCTCGCGTCGACACTCGGCGTGTAGAGGAGCGCCTGGTCGAGGGAGTTGACGCCGAGGTCGCGCAGAAATTCCGGGGTGAGAATCGTGAGCGAGGCCCCGACGTCGCGGAGATTGGTGCGCATGCGCGTGCCCGCGAGGGTCTCGGTGGCGGCGTAGCCAGTGTCTTTTTCGGAGGAGACGTCGAAGGGAGTGAGGAGAACCGTTTCCCGGGCTGGGTTGGGCGCGACGCTGGTCTGGGCGTGGGCGCAAGTGCTCGCCCAAAGCGCCGTCGCGAGGACCCTGCGGATGGTGGGGCATTTCATGGGGAAATTTATCGGATAGGGCATCTGTCCGACGCCCGCACCCCCGACGCTGTGGGCCGGTGGGGTTCGGGTGGGGAAGCGGGAACTGGGACGAAGGTTGGAGGTGTGTCTGTCGGGTGCCGGAACGACCGACACCATGGCATGCGGAGTATTTCGCACCCCCAGTCTGGGGTAGATGTGGGTGGTGTGATCGTCGCCGGTCGGTCTGCGTCACGGGCTCTATGTCGCCGCCGGTGGCCGGCCTACTTCTTTTTCTTGCCGGCTTTCGGCACGCCGAATTCGAGGGCGCCCTTTGGCTCCATTTTGGCGAGGTCGGAGGCGGTGGGGCTGCCGCCGAACTGGCGATAGTAGATTTCCTGGAAGGGATTGATCGCGGGGCCCATCGCTTTTTCATTCACCATCAGCGGCAGACATTCGGCCCACCATTGGTCGAAGGCGGCGCTGAGTTCCTTCACCACGGCGGGGTGCTGGGCGATGACATTGTTCTTTTGGCTGTAGTCGACGCTGAGGTCGAACAGTTGCCAGTTGGGTTCGCGGCCGCCGTTTTCGCTGACCATCGCCCAGCGCGTGTTGCGCACGGCCGCGACTTTGAACTTGGCCTCATTGGGATCGCCGAGTTTCGGCCAGCGGCCCTGATGGGTGAACTGGTAGCGATCGGGCAATTTCGCAGCGGGATTCTGCAGCGCGGGCACGAGGCTGCGGCCTTCGATCTGGGATTTCGCCACGGTCGCCGAGATTTTCGCGCCGGTGATTTCAGCGAGGGTTGGGAAGAAATCGATGTGCGCCGCGAGAACGCCGCAATCGGCGGGCTGGAGGGTGCCGGGCCAGCGCCAGAACGAACTCGCGCGCGTGCCGCCGAGCCAGGCCGAGCCCTTTTGTCCGCGCATCTCGGCATTGAACACTTTCACGCCGGCGGTGCCGCCGTTGTCGTTCATGAAAATCACGAGTGTGTCCTGGGCGATGCCCCACTCATCGAGCTTCGCGAGGAGTTGGCCGATGTTCTGGTCGATGTTGTGGATCATGCCGAAAAAATTCTCGGTCGCGGGCTCGAGGCCTTTGCCTTCGTAAAGGGCGCGGTCCTCGGGGCGGGCAGTGTAGGGGCCGTGAGGCGTGTTCGATGGGATGTAGGCGAAGAAGGGTTTTTTAGCCTGACGCTGCGCGTCGATCCACTTCGTGGCCTGCGCGTAGAAGAGGTCGGTGCAGTAACCAGTGTTCTTTTCGAACTTTCCGTTGTGGAGAAGTGCGGGGTTGAAATACGTGTTGCCGGGCGCGTCGCCGCAGGAGCCGGGATAAATCTGGCCGATGCCGCCGCCGCCGTGAATGTAGACTTCGTCGAAGCCGCGGCGGTTGGGTTGATATTCGGCTTCGTCGCCGAGGTGCCACTTGCCGAAAATACCCGTCGCGTAACCGGCGGACTGGAGCACTTGCGGCAGCGTGGTGGCGGCCAGTGTCATGCGCTCGCGCTCAAGAATGGTGTGGGTGATGCCGTTCTTGAATTCATGGCGGCCGGTCATGAGCGCGCTGCGCGTCGGCGAGCACGTGGGGCTGACATGGAAGTCCGTGAAGCGCACACCCTCGGCGCGGAGGCGATCCATGTTGGGTGTTTTCAGAATGGGATTCCCGTGGGCAGAGATGTCGCCGTAGCCCTGATCGTCCGTCAGAATGAAGAGGATGTTGGGGTGTTTGCCGGCGATGGATTTCGCGGGGGCCGCAGCGTGGCTGGCGGCGGCACAGCCCAGCAGGGCGACGAGCAGCGGGACGAGATTTTTCATGGGGAAGAATAAATGAACAGGACGAGTTGGGTGGTTACGCAAGACCGGAGGAGGAGTGGGTGGACTCAGAACGTGCCTTCGACGCCGAAGGTCCAGAGAGAGCCGAAGTCGAGGCGCGAGCAGAACTGCGCGTGCGCGGGCGTGCTCGGGCCGGAGATTTCGGCGTCTTCGGTGGCGTCGTTGATATTGCGGAGATTGGTGAACAGCGCGAGGCGGCCCGTGAGCGAGTATTCGCCGAACGGGTGACGGGAAAGTCACTCGAGTGTGAGCCGGCGGTCTTGGCGAATAGTCCAAGTGCGACGGTGGGCCTCGTCGTGAAATGAAACGGAGAATTCATAGCCAGCGGGTGTAAGGCGAAGCGCGGGCGTATCTGGTGTAGCCGTGGGCGAAGTCCAATTGAGCTCAGCGAGGGAGGAGGCCCAACGCTGGTTAGCGCGGAAGTAGTCGAGTTGGGCGTAGTAGAAATCCAGCGCAATGTCGCGTGCGGGTTTGCCGGGAATCGGTGTTGTCACGGTCGATCCAGCAGCGGGACGGCGCGTGAACTGCACGAGGCCCCACATCTCGGGGCGGTGCATATCGACGACGCCTTGGGGTGACCAAACCCAGTTGTCCTCGGGTGTCTTCGGGATTTTTTCGTAGCGACCGCCAGGCGTGGTGAACTGCCATTCGACGCGGGAGAAATTCACCCGCCACTGTTCGCCCTCGCGCGGGGCGCGTGCGAGCCGGATGTGTTCAGCGTGGCCGGCGAAGGCTGGCCAGGGAAAGGCGATTTCGAGGGTCCAGCCGATATCGGTGTCGCTGGGATCATTCAGCGTGCCGCGCAAGTGCACGGCCGTTTTGAGGCCGGGGATATCCCACGCGTTGCGGGCTTTGCCGCCATCCATATAGGGCTTCGGGAGAAAAAGATCCCAGCCGGTGTTGAGGGCGTTGAGTTCAAATTCATAGTAAGCGTGCGTGGTGCCGCCGGGATCGAGGAAGACTTCGAAGTCGGGATCGTTGAAGATCACGGCGTCGTGCTCGGTGAGCTTTCCCCAGAGATGCGGCTCCTCCAGTTCCGCGGCGAGGTAGAGATAGTGGTCGTCCCAGAGAATTTTCGCGCGCGTGCGGAAGCGCGGTTTTGGTTTTGGGGAGCCCTCGATGTCGACGAAGTCGGTCGTCCAGGGCGCGCTCGCCCACGCAGGATCGTCGAGTTTGCCGTCGATCAAAATGGGCGCGGCGGCGTAGTGCGCAGTGTAGCTGAGGGGGACCAGCGGCTGCATTTTTTCGCGCCACGCGTTCAGGCGCGGGGACTCGGCGGCGGGCAGCGTTGCGGTGAGGGCAGTGAAGGCGGCGAGGAGGTGGAAAGCACCGCGAGCCATTCTACCACGTTCGCATCTGCCGGCGTAGTTCATGGCAGGAACGAACGCGCTGAACCGATCGATTGGTGCGACACGTGGCCAGCGTGGCCGGAATTAGGGTGCGGCGGATTTCGCCGGACCGGGGAGGTTGATGAGGCCACCGAAAGGATTGTTGACCCAGACCGGTGCGACGAGGCCGCGGTTCCATTCGGCGGAAGCGGCGGCGAGGCGGGCAGCGACTTCGGGGTGTTGCGCGGCGACATCGCGCGTTTCGCCAATGTCCGTGGCGAGGTCGTAGAGTTGAGGCGAGTTTTGATAGGTGCGGAACCACTTCCAGTTTCCCTCCCGGACCGCGAACGCTTCGCCGCCATCCATGCGCCAGAAGAGGCGCGCGTGCGGCGCGGATTTATTTTCTCCGGTGAGAAAGGGGATCAAGTCCACGCCGTCGAGTGGCGGGAGCTTTGCATCGCGGGTGGCATGCGCGAGCGCCAGAGCGGTCGGGAAAAGATCGAGCGAGATGACGGGGTGATCGTAAGTGCGACCGGCGGGCACGCGGCCGGGCCAGGAGACGACGAAGGGCACGCGGATGCCGCCTTCGAAGACATCGCCCTTCTGGCCGCGCAGAAGACCGTTGGTGGAGGAGTTCGCATTGCGCTTCGTCATCGGGCCGCCGTTGTCGGAAAAGAAAATCACGAGCGTGCGCTCGCGCTGGCCGGTGGCGTCGAGCGCCCCAAGCACGCGGCCGATCGATTCGTCCAGCGTGGCGACCATCGCGGCATAGGTGCGGCGGCGCGGATCGGTGATGGCGGAAAATTTCGCGAGCATGTCCTCGCGCGCCTGCGCGGGATTGTGCGGCGAGTTAAACGCGAGGTAGAGGAACCACGGCTTCGCGTCGCGCGCGTGGCGCGTGACGGAGGCGGCGGCTTCGGCGCCGAGGCGCGTGGTGAGCTCGCCGACTTCGGGTTCTTCGACAGAATTGCGGAGCAGCGGGGAATTGTGTTCGGCGTCCTCGCTGTTCCCCTTTTTCCCGGCACCGACTTCGACGTCGACGTGCGAGCCAGCCAGGTAGCGATGGCCGCCACCGAGGAAACCGAAGAACTCATCGAAGCCGCGACGGTTCGGGTGAAACTGCGGGTGCGCGCCCTGATGCCATTTCCCCACCATGCCCGTCGTGTAACCGGCGCCACGGAGCGTATCGGCAATCGTGGTCTGCGAGAGGGGCAGACCGTCCACCGTGCTCGCGAGATTCCACCGCGGGTTGAACTCGTGACCGAAGCGCTGCTGGTAGCGGCCAGTGAGAAATCCCGCGCGCGATGGACTGCACACCGGATAGCTCACGTAACCGCTGGTGCAGCGCACGCCACTCGCGGCGAGGCGATCGAGATTCGGGGTGGGGATGTCGCGGCCACCTTGGAAGCCGACATCGTTGTAACCGAGATCGTCCGCGACGATGAGGAGGATGTTCGGCTTCACCGCGGGTGCGGCGAGGAGAAGCGGGAAAGGCGAAAGGAGGAGCGACGCGAGGCCGATAAAGAGGGAACGATTCATGGGGAAACGGCGCGGAATCGCGCCAGTGTCGGTAATCTGACCCTGCTCCTAAGCTGGCGTCGAGCGCGGAGACGGATGCGAAATGCCCGGGGGCGGAAATCAGGTTTTGAGGGACCCCCGGTTTGAAGACCTGCTCGGGACGCCCATGCCGCGGGGCACGGGCGTCCCACCCGTGAATCTGTGCAGATGCTCAAAACCTGATTTTCGCCCGATGCTAAGGCTGCGTCTGCGCAAGCGAGCCGCGACCGGGCAGGTAATACTCCACGTAACCGAGCATCATCTCATCGAAGGTCTGCGGGCCCCAGCGGACGTTCTTCGTCGCGTCCGGGTTGGCGGGATTCGCCGTGCTGTTGTCATACCACGCGGTGTAAGTGAGGCGCGTGCCGCGCGGGAGCGTGATGGGTTCGGCGAGGCGGTATTGGAGCTGCCAGTTGAAGTCGTAGGCGGGCACGTCGAGCAGACGGTGCCGCGAACCATCGGGGAGCACGGCCTCGTAGCGGGCGGCCTTCCCGCGCACGTGCATGTGCGGCGCGAAGCTGAGAAGCGTCGTGTCGCTCGGTAGGGTCAGCGTGGTCGTCTCCGCGTGGTTGGCGGCGCCGGGCGGGATGTTGAGGCGCGGGTTGGAGAGACCGGCGACGTGGATGACGTGCTGCGGCGGCGCCGAGGAAAATATTAACCCGAGCCTGGTGCGGTCGGTGGTCGCCTTGCCGTTCGGCGTGTAGTGCATCTGAAACGTCACGGTCGCGCCCGCCGGGATTTTCTTCGCGAAGCCGGGCGGAAAGATCGCGTGGTTATTGCCGGGCACGAAGGCGGCGAAAAATCCCTCGCGCTCGTCGTCATCGTCGTTGCCGCGCGCTTTCTCGCCGGGCGCGCGGACTTTGACGATGACATGGTGGACGACTTCGCGCGCGGTCGGGCGGACTTCGTAGGCCTGCACCCATTTGTCCTCGGTGAACTTCGTTTCCACGCGGAGGGTTTGGTAAGGCATGATGCCATCGGCCTTGATCGCGACGGCGCGGGGTAGCTCGATGACCGCGTCGGGCGTGCCGATCGACCAATCGGCGGGAAACGTGCGGGGCAGGGGGGCGTCGACGGGATTGCCGAGGGGCTTTTCCCCACCGAGCCACGCCAAGAGATCGGTTTTATCGGCGGGCGAGAGCGAGCGATCGTTTTTCCAGTGGATCGATTCGCCGGGCGCGGGTGGCGCGGCGAACCACGGTGGCATCGCGCCGCGCGCGACCTGCTTGCGCATCATGCCGGCGTGGTCGCGCACCTCGTCGTAGCTGGCGAGGCTGAACGGCGCGACGCCGCCGGTGCGGTGGCATTCGAGGCAATTGTTTTGGATGAGACGAGAGATGCGGTTGTGGTAGGTGACATCGCCCGCGATCGCGGCGGTGGCAGCGGGCGCCCCGGGCCACGCGCGCGCGACGAGGGGAGCCTCGAGCGTGCAGCCGGGGGCATCGGTGGCGGCGACGAGCGGGCGTTGGCCGGCGAGCGTAGCGGCAAGGGCATCACGGAGAAAATTCCTGCTGGGGGCCTCAAGCGAGTAGCCGAGGCCGTATTGGTCGTCGACCGCGCCGCGAAACACGAGTGTGCGTGCGGCATCGAGGACGAAGACCTCCGTCGACGTCTGGGCGTGCAGCGCCGTCACGAGTTGCTGCTCGCGATCGTGCACCATGCGGCCCGCGAGGTGGTGCTCGGCGATCGCGGCGCGGATTTCCTCGGGCGCGTCGGTCGCGGCGGGATTGACGAAAAGGAAAACTACTCCCTGCGGCGCGAATTCCTTTTCGAGCCGCGCAAGGGTGGGCGTGTATTTTTTCGCGATGGGGCAGCTCGTGCTCGTTAACGCGATGACGACCGCCTTCGCCGCCCCAAAATCCGAGAGCTTGCCCACACGTCCGGCGAGATCGGTGAAACTCAAATCGGGGAGCAGTCGGCCCACGCCGGCGTCGGCGGGCTTGAGCAGCTTCGGACCCTCGCGGACGACGGTGAGCGGCGTGGTCGCTGCCGGTGTGACGACGGGTGCCTCGGCGGGCGTGGAGGCGGGGTCAACGGCGCGATTCACGCGCTCGGTGCCGAGGCGACGCACGACTTCGCGAATCTGCTCAATGGTCACCACGCCCGCGCCGCGCCGATCAATGCGTTCGAACCACGGGGCGTCGCCGGCCTCCTCGCGCGTGAGCTTACCGTCGTGGTCGCGGTCCAGCTGGTGGAAGCGTTGCTCGAGAAAGCTCATGCCGGCGGGTTCGGCGGCAATCGCGCAGGCGGAAAGGGACGCGGCGAGAACGAGAAGGGAGAGACGCGGGCAAGGCATGGGTTGAACGACGGTGAAGGAAGCGGGAACGTTACAGTCGGTCATATATCAACAACCACTTCCGTGCCGGAGCGCAAGATGCCGCCTAGACGGTGAGCCGCAAGGGGCACTGCGTGAGCGAAGGCGAAACGCCGCCATCTCCTCGCTGTTACGCACGAGCAGAATGTCGCTGGCGAGCCCGGGTGGTTCCAGGGCTTGCCCTTGAGAGCGGACAGAAGGCCGTTACCGCCTAAAAATCCATCGACACCGTTGTCACATATTGCCGCGGCTCCGTTTTTCGCGGCCACGTGTAGCTGTTGCCCTGATCAGAGTTGAGGCCGAGGACGTTGTTCACGTTCAGTTGAAACGTCATGCCGTGGCCGAAGATTTTTCGACGGTAGCTCGCGAACGGGTTCACAAGGATGTAGCTGCTCGTCTTGGTCGCGGGGAGCACGACCACGCCGCCGGAGGAGAGCGCGGCGCGGGGTTTGCCCATCGCGTAGCGGGCGGAGGCGCCGATCGCGAAGCCTTTGACGCGACCTTCGGTGAAGCTGTAGCGCGTGGTGATACTGGCGGTCTCGCGGCGCACGGAGCGCACGGCACCCTCGGTGTCGTCGATGAGCTGTTGGGTGATTTGCGTGGCGGTGTCGGGATCGAGGCCTTGCGCCTTGGCCGCGGCGCGGGCGGCTTCGAGATAGGGGCGCAGGAGCGGGAAGAATCGGCCGAACTGCACGCGGTTCATCGAGTAGGTGGCGCGCACGGTCCACTGGCGGTTGAGGTTCATCTGCACCTCGGCCTCCCAGCCCTCGGTCTCCTGATCGCGGTAGTCGCCGGTGCCAAGGAGCTGGTTGTTGGCGGGGAGAAGGGTGTTGAGCTCGGTCTGCGAGCCGGTCGCACCCGAGCTGATGCCGAGGGCATTATTCTCCGAGGTGGTTTTGAAGCGCGTGATCGTGGCGTTGATGCGGTCGTCGAGAAAATTGAAACGCAGGCTGTATTCGTGGCCCTCGCCGGTGCGTGGGAGACGCGGGCGGCCGGTGAGTTCGAAGCTCACGCTGTCGGTGAACAGCGACGACTCGAAGTAACCGCCGCCGAGGGAAAGCCACGGGAGGACGCGCAGCACGCCGCCGTAGGTTTGATTGGTGGCGTAGGCGCGGTTGAAACGCTCGTAGGGGACGTTGTAGCCGGTGGCGTCGAAGATCGGCTGGTTGTTGAGATCGACGAGCTGAGTGCCGCCGATCACGGGCACGGTGATGGGCGCGCGGCTGCGATTTTGCCGGAAGTAATCGCGGCTGATGCCAGCGCTGGTGTGGAGGCGCCCGCTGAAGAACGAGCCGAGGGTGGTGAGGTTGCCGGAGCCGAGAGTCTGGTCGAAACGCGTCTGCGCGGCACCGCTGCGGTAAAAGTCGGTGACGCCGGGAATGAGCTTCAGTCGCAAGGCATCGTCGCTGTTACCGTCGGCCATGTAGTGGATGGGGTTGACGACGTTGTTGGCGAAGGACGCGGCGGCACCGGTGAGACCGCGGCGCGCGATCTCGGCCTGCGTGAGCGCGAAGGAGTAGGTGTCTTGATAGTTTTGCTCGTGGCGGTAGCTGGCACCGGCGACAGCGCGGAAGGTGGAGTTCCAGAACGGGAGCTTGGTGTCGTAAACGGCGGACGTGCGCCAGCCGGTGGATTTGTTGCCGTCGGTCGTGTAGGTGGGGGCGTAGGCGAGGAAGAGTTGCTCGAAGCGCGGATTGGGAATCGTGGCGTTCGGAATCGTCGGGTGCGGGAATACGCGGTTGACGTCGATGAACACGGCGCGCGCATTCATCCCAAGGGCGCCGGCGGAGGAATACGTTTGCAGGCGCGTGGTGGCGTCGACCTGACCGTTATGCGCGAGGAGGAGGCGCAGGTGGTCGCCGACTTGGTGCGAGAGTTCGACGTTGTAGGCGTGGAAATCGGTGTCGTGCCGGTTGTCGGGGCCGGACCAGTCCTGACCGTCGGGGTAAACGCTGTAGGGAATCGTCGTGAGCGGGTAGCGCACCGGATTCTGCGGATCGGTGCCGGTGGCGACGGTGGCGCCAGTGAGAATGGCGGAATTGCGAAAGGTGGTGGTCGCAGTCGACTGCAGGTCGTAGAGCGTGCCGCCGATATCGAAGTAGGAGTGGGTGTTGCCCGGCGCGGCGATGCGGCGCATGCCGATGCCGTTGATCTGAACGCCGGGGTTGATCGGGTCGGCGTCAGCGGCGTTGGTGCCGGTGCCGCGAACGTAGGCCTTGATGCCATCGTTGAGGTGGAGCACGCCCTGGTTGTTGCGCTGGTGGCCGCCCTCGTAGTTCACATCGAGCCGCGTGCGGCGGTCTTTGAACGGGTCCCAGCGCAGCGCACCCGCGTAGCCGCGGTAATCCTTGTTCGTGCGCTGGCGGAACTGTTCGACCTCGGAGTTCAGAGCGTTGAACCGCAGCCCGAGGCGCGGCGCGAGCGGCTGATTGACGTCGACCGAATAACGCTGCGTGCCGAAAGAATCCATGCGCACGGTCGCGCTCGCACTCCGGCGGAAGGTGGCGCGCTTCGTAGAGACGTTGATGATGCCCGTCGGATCGACGTCGCCATAAGCGAGGCCGCCGGGACCGCGCGCGAACTCGATGCGCTCGGTGTTGTAGGTGTCGGCGGGAAGAAACCACGGGAAGCCATCGCGCAATTGCCGGATCGACGGGATGCCGCGGAAACTGATTTGGTTGCCCGAGCGCGTGCCGACCGGCGCGCCGACGGTGCCGGTGTCGTTGAAAATATTTTCCGCCCCGACCGCGAACTCCACGGCGCCGAAGAAATCGTTGAGCGCGAGATCGCTCATGAGATCGGCGGTGAAGACGGAGATGGAGTTGGGGAGGTTGGCGAGTTTCTCGTTGGTGCGCGTGCCGGCGAGCGCGGAGGAGGCGGCGTAGCCTTTGTCGTCACCCGAGTTTACTTCGAAAGGCGAGAGCACGACAGCTTCTTCCTTCGCGGCGGTCGGAGCGGCCGGCGGAGTGGCCGCGGGCACTGTTTGCGCGGGCAGTGCCGCGGCGATGGCAAGAAACGCGAAGGCAGGGTAGAGGGCTGTTCTCATGGGGCAGGGGGTCGCTGAGTCGTGCCGGCGTCGGGCTTGGGCGTCAAGGTTTGGGGCGGTGCCGCTGCAATGTTGGACTCAAGGCTGTCCGCCGTTGTTTGCCGCGCGCACTGACTGCGCCCTTGATTCGTGCGACTGCCTACTGGCATTACATCGGTTCCGCTCACTAAGCTCCCGCCCCAAGTTATCCCCCAAATGTTCCCTGCACTTCGCGTCGCCTTGCTTTCCCTCCTGTTGGCAGTCCCGCCGATCTTCGGTGCTGACGCTGTTCCGGCACCCACCACCGTCCCCGCGGCCGCGAAGACCGGGAAAAATCGCGGTGCGCCTGCGACGCCCGCCGAGCTGGCTGAGATCGCCAAGCTCATGGAACTCCCCGCGCTCAAGGCCGGCGCCGGCAACGGGGACTTTCTCGTGAAACCGCCCTATGCGCCCGCTCCCGAGCAAACGCCGCGGGCCGATGTGCCGAAGGGCCGAATCGAAAAATTCACGCTGACCGCGGCCGAGAGTAAATTTTTTCCCGGCACCGGCCTGCGCGACGCGAAGGCCACTCGCGATGTCATCGTCTATATTCCCAGCCAGTATGTCGCCGGCACGCCGGCGCCTTTCATCGTGACGCACGACGCCTACGGCTCACGTAACAACCAGCTGCCGACGATCCTCGACAACATGATCGCGGACAAACGCCTGCCGGCGATGATCGCCATCATGGTGAACAATGGCGGCGGCGACGGACGCGGCAGCGAGCGCGGCCTCGAATACGACACGGTGTCGGGCAAGTTGGCCGAATTCATTCAGGCCGAAGTGCTACCCGTCGTGGAAAAAAATTACGGCGTCACTCTTACCAAAGACCCCGAGGGCCGCGCCACGATGGGCGGTAGCTCGGGCGCCGCCGCGGCATTCACGATGGCGTGGTTTCATCCGGAGTGGTATCGCCGCGTGCTCTCCTACTCGGGCACCTTTACGAACAATCAGTCGCCGGAAAATCCAGACTCGCCGCACGGCGCCTGGGAGTATCACGAAAACTTCCTCGGGAAGAGCGCGCGCAAGCCGCTGCGGATCTGGATGCACGTCAGCCAAAATGACAACGGCGCGACCGCGACGGCCGGCGCGATGCGCAATTGGGTCATCGCGAACCAGCGCATGGCCGGCGTCCTGAAAACGAAGGGCTACGCCTACCAGTTCGTTTACTCGCTCGACTCGGGCCACACGGATCGAAACGTCATCGCCGCGACGATGCCTCAGGCCCTTGAGTGGCTGTGGCAGGGCTACAAGCCGGCCAAGTGACGCGGCCTAGGGCGTTGGCACGGGAACTTGCGTCGTCGTCCGCAGGTAGGCGATAAGGTCGCGGATTTCGTCGGTCGCAAGGGATTTGAGGAGGCCCTCGGGCATCATGGAAATCGGAGATTTCTCGCGGGAGAGAATTTCGGACTTCGCGACCACCGTGTCTTGGCCGACCATGCGCAGCGTGAGTTGCTGTGCGTCTTCGGCGGCGGCGTTGCCGGCGAGCGTCCGGCCGTCGCGGGTGGTGACCGTAACGAGCTGGTAGTTCTCCGCCATCACTTCGCTGGGGTTGATGATCTCGGTGAGGATGTAGTCGAGGTTGCCGCGATTGGAGCCGGTGAGATCGGGGCCGACGTTGCCGCCTTTACCGTAGAGCGTGTGGCACGCGATGCAGGTGCGTTCGAAAACGGCGCGACCGTTCGGGAGATTGGCGCTAGCGAGCGCTTCGTCCGTGAGGAGGCGTTTGAATTTCGCCATGTCGGCCTGCTTGTCCTCGGCGGGCTGCGCGACTGGTCCCCAGAAATCAACGAAGGCTGGTCCGACCACGCGCTGGAGTTGGCGCGCGGCGAAGGCCGTGACATCCCGCTTCGGAATCGTGCCGCGCCGCAGCGCGGCGAGGAGCGGCTGCGCGGTGGTGCGACGCGAAGAGAGCGTAAGCACGGCCTCGGCTTGATCCGCGACCGGAAGTTTTGCGTAGCGGGAAATGAGCGCGGGGGCGATGCGCGCATCGTCAAACGCGGCCAGCGCGCGGATGGCGTCGCGCCGCAGCGGCTCTTCGTCGAGCAGCGCGAGGGTCGCTGGGACAGCCGCCAAGTAGGAATCGCGCGCGAAATCGCGCAGCACACCCCGGCGACGTTCGAGTGGAGCGGCGCGATCCTGAAGCAACGCGAGCTGAGCGGCGGAGGCTTTCGCGTCGCCAAAGAGCTGGCTCACCTGCGTGAGCACGTCGCGCAGGGTCGCGTCGCCGGTGCGGTTAAGGGCGGCCACGACCCCATCCCAATTGCTCGGAGGCGCGGCTTCACGGCGGCCGAGGGAAGTCAGACCGTCGCGGAGACCTTGCAGCAGGGCGAGACGCGCGGCCGGGGCGGACGCACCCGTGAGCGCGGCGGCGACCGCCTCAAGTTGTTTGGCGGCGACCGCGCGGCGCGCGATCCAGTGGGTGACGAGCGGAATTTCGGCGCGGGCGGCGAGGGTGAGAGCGCGCGTGGTGTCGGCGGGGACAAGGGGTTCGATCCCGAACCAAATGAGTTTGGGCAGATTGTGATCGGCGGCGTCCTCGCCGTGGGCGACGAGACCCTGGGCAATCGACCAGCGGTCGGCGAGCGGCATGCGCTGGAGCGCAGCGGCGAGGTAGAGCCGCACGACGGGAGACGTGTCGGTGCGTGCCAGCGCCGCGAATTTTTTCAACGCGGTCGCATCGGCGGTGAGATCTTCACCGAGAAGTTGGATCGCCCACGCGCGGATGTAGGGCTCAGCGTGATCGAGCAGCGGGAGCAGGCGCTCGGCGGGGAGATTTTTCGTGACGTGCAGAGCCCAGAGCGCGCGGAGTTTTTGCGCTGCCGTTTTCGACTGCGCGAACATTTCCCAGAGGCGCGCGGGAACGGCAACCGAGAGCCGGCCCTCGCTCGCGCGCTGTTGGAGAATCACGCGGGCGCGGCGGCCATACCAGTCGTTGCGGTGTTGGAGCAGCTCAACGAGCTCGAGGTCGGATTGGGCGGTGAGATTGATCCCGGTTTTTCCGGCGAGGCCCGTGGGGGCGAGGCGGTAGATCCGGCCGGTTTCCTTTTGATCGACGGAGTTGCCGCAGATATCGGAGTCGTGCCAGTCGAGCACGTAGACCGCTCCGTCGGGTCCAATCTCCACGCTAAAGCCCACCCACGCGCTATCGTTGGCGAGCAGCGTGTCGTCACCGTGGTGGCCGACGAAACCCGAGCCCTTCGGTTCCAAAATATCGGTCAGCACGGCGTGCTCATGGAGATTGGCCATGAAGAGCCGGTCGCGATACTGCGCCGGAAATTCGTCGGCGAGATACACGCGCGCGCCGCCGTGCGCGGAGCGGTGGCGGTGATCGGCGATGGTCTTGATGTCGTCGTAGACGTAGGGGTTGATGTGCTTGCCGCCTTGCCGGTGGTAGATGCCGCCGGGGATCACGTGCCAGAGATGCGGGATGACGCACGCGGTAATGAACATCTGGCCATGGTCGTCGAAATCGAGCCCCCAAGGATTGCTGAAACCGTGCGCGACGATCTCGAAACGATCCTTCGTCGGGTGATAGCGCCACACGCCGCCGTCCAGGTATTGGCCGTCCTTCACCGGCATGTTTTCAGGAAACGAATCGCCTTTCTTGAAGAGTTTTCCCCCGTCGGCCGGCTTGCCGACGAGCGAGCGGGTGGCGTAGCCTTGGCAGCCATACAGCCAGCCGTCGGGTCCCCAGTTGAGACTGTTGAGCGTCTCGTGGCGGTCTTGGATGCCCCAGCCGGTGAGGCGAATCTCGATGGCGGAATCGGCTTTGTCGTCGTGATTGCGGTCGGGGACAAAGAGAAGATTCGGCGGTGCCCCGAGCCAGAGCCCGTCGAAGCCGACGGCGATCGCGGCGGGAAACGGAATGCCCTCAAGGAAGACTTTGCGCGTGTCGAATTTCCCGTCGCCGTCGGTATCTTCGAGAATGACGATGCGGCTGTCACCCGAGTTGGCGAAACCGGCCCGGCGGTTTTCGAAGTCGCGGTTTTCGGCGACCCAGAGGCGCCCGCGATCGTCCCAGCAAAACGCCATGGGCTGCGTGACCATGGGTTCGGCGGCGGCGAGTTTAACCTCGAAGCCCGTGGGCACGGTCATTTTCGCGGCCGCCTGTTCACCCGTGAGAAACACCGCCTTCTTGCCCTCGGCTTTGGCGAGACCCCAGAGCACGCCGTCCGACGTTTCGCCGGTGTAGGCCTTCCACGATTCAGTCAGGGCGACGTCATCGAGCGTGCCGGAGTAAACGACGAATTGGTGGCGGACGGTTTCGGATTTTCCCTTCGCGATGGACCAGTCGCCGAGAATGGCGCGGCTTGGGCCGACGCCGAGTTGGCGGTCCACGCGCCACGGTTGGGGATAGCCGGCGTTTTTGGGGTGATCGAAGATCGCGATGTGCGCCAAGTCGGAACGGCCGTCGAGCTTGAGGCCGACATCGACCCAGAGGGCGCGCTGCGTGGTCGCGCGATCGTTGCTCTGGCGGTTGCTGTTGATCGCCGCACCTTCCATCCCGGCGCGCCACGGCATGCGGAGAAACAGCCCGCCGTAGTCCTGCTTCGGCATCTTGAGATCCACGAGCGCCTCTCCTTTCCATTCGAGTTCGAGGAGATAGCGCTCGCCGGAATCGCGCATCGTCCACGTCTGCGTCTCGGCCATCACGGGCTGGCCGGCGGCATCGAGCAGATGGTAGACCGTGGACCACTTCACCTCGGTGCCGCGCGCGATGACGGGTTCGCTCGAAACGCGGTGCCAGAAACCCTGACCCGGATTATGAAAATAACTGCGGCCATTTACATCGGCGAGTCCCCAGTAAAGTCCGGTCTGGTGCTTGTGATGATCAGGACTGAACTCCGTGAGCACGCTCTTGCCGTCGGGGGAAACAATCGGGTGGAGATAAGGCCTAAAATCCGCGCCGGCGTTTTGCGTGAGGATGGGGTGCGCGGTGCCGTCGCGGAAAACGGAGATCGCTTTAGTGTCGGAATCTTGGCGCAGAGTGAGCGGGCCCGCGAGCGCGCATGACAGTGGAAGGGCTAGGGTAAGGAAGAAAGGAAGCGATCTGAGAGGGGAGGTCATGAGAGCAGGGTGAGGCAGCATGGTGCGCCTCGGAATAGTGTGAAAGAAAACTCTACCGACGAGCGACCGGAAACATGGGGACGGGCGGCCGCGTTGCGCGGCAGGGCAGGACCGCGACCTAGAGTTGGGTTTTACCGGGCTTATCGCAGCACCAAATTTTTCCAGAGCGCGTTGCCGGCGGTGCGGTTGGGAACGAAAACCCGTTGGTAGAGGCGGAGGGTCGTCTCGCGGCCGGCGTATTTGGCCAGTTCGATCTCGAGGGTGCGCCACGCGCGCTCGGAGGAGGTGGAGCTGATGACGTCTTTGAAGAGCACCTCGTTGTCCGCGTAAACGATGAGTTCCCAGGCGCGGCCGGGCTCGCTGCCGGCTTCGAACGTGAGGCGCGGCGAGGCGCTGAGCTTCCCGGTGCGGCGCAGGAGGCAGGCCCGGACCTCGTCGCGTGGATAGATGGCCAGGATGTCGCCTTCAAGGTGGGTGATGCCGCGGATGCCAGCCATGCCGCCGCCCGCGCCACCGAAGCCGGCGCGCTCAAGTGTCCAATCGGGCGCCCACCATTTCGTGAGATCGGCGAGGACGAAGCGCTCGGCGGGCTGCTGCGCGATGGTTTGCGCGGGGATGCGGAGCGTGTCGCCGGCGAGGGTGGCGTGCTCGGCGAGGAGGAATTTTTCGCCGATGTCGGCGGTGCGGCGCGCGAGTTCGGTGAGGCTGAGGTCCACCGGCTGCGGAAAGGTTTTCACACTGCCCATGCCGGCGCCCTTCATGCGGTCGCCGAATTGCGCGACGAGGTGGGCGGGGAGAACCTTCATGCCGTGCATCGCGCCGAGGACGGCGGCGGCGTTGGCGCCGTTGCAATCGGCATCGGTGAAATCGCCGGCGCGCGCGATGAGGTTCATCGTCGTCCAGAAATCCCCGCCGCCAAACCAGAGACCCGCGGCGACGATGCCCCCGTTGGAGACGGCGTTATTGGTCGCGGGATATTCGAGGTGCCAGCGGTCTTCGACCGCGTGGACGACTTCGTCGAAGGATTTTTCCGCGTCCGAGAGCCCGATTACCAGATCGACGCTCTGCCGATACGGAGAACTTGGATGTAGGATTTGCACGGCTTGGCGAATGATCGTCTTCACATCGCGCTCAAAAAATCCGAGGCTGATCATCGCGGCGGTGAAGACCGCGCCGTCGGTGCCCTCGGCGTAGCCGTTCAGGTGGCCGAAGGTGCGCGCCATGCGACCGGCGACGTTGGGCAGGCCCGGCGCGAGTGCGCCGTAGAGGTCGCTGCTGAACTGTGGTCCGAGGGTAAACCAGAGTTTATTATAGCGCGGGTGGCCGCAGTCGGGGGCCTTGATGCCTCGCGCGAGCAGCAGACGCGCCTGCTCGCTGGAGCCCCACGAGCCGCATTGGTCGGCGGTCCACTGCTCGCCGAGCTGCTCGACGGTCAGGCCGATGCCGTGTTTCTCGAAGGCGCGGAGCGCGGCCATCTCGTAATACCAGTCGTCGTCCACGGGTGCGAAGGTCGCGGGCTTACCCTCCCACAGCATCGGCAGGTCCTGAATCGGGACGACGGAGGCGGTCTTGTGCTCAAACGGGAGCGCGACCAGCACGGCGATAATCTGGCCGGTCCAGATGGCGTTGACGCGGTCGACGTAGTCGGCGCGCGAGAGCGTGCGCTGAGCGGAAAGCGGTGTGGCGGCGGCGAGGAAAGCAGCGGCAAGGAGAGTGAACTTCACCGGCAAAAAATGCGCCCCATTTGCGCGCCGCGGGCCGGACAATTTTTGCGTGAACTGCCGCAGTGGTGCATAAGGAGCGCTAGGGTTTGTTTTTGAATCCTGCCAAGTAGGCCAGCTCGCAAGCGAGCTGACCTACGGAATTCAGATTCGTTCGGAACGGCGTTTCAAAAAATACACCCTAGAAACTAAACGTGTTCGTCAGATACCAGCGGCGTTCCGGCGCCAGCCGCACGGCCGCGGGCGAGCCGTCGGGCTGGGTGGTGATCGGGATGAGATCGCCCTGACCGATGGCGTTGCGGACGTTGAGCTGGATCTTCCAGTCGATCTTGTTGCGGTAAACTCTGCGCGTGTAGCTGGCGAAGACGTCGACGTTCGTCTCGGCGGGCCCATAATAGGGTTTGCTGCGATCGATAAACACGCTGCCCGCCGGCGTATAGCTCGTGGGGTAACCGATCCCGACCTTGTCCTGCCAGCGGATGCCGGTGCCGACGCCGAAGCCCTTGAGGCGGCTTTCGCGATCGAAATTGTAATTCGTGACGAGGTTGGCGCGATACTTTCGGATTTCCGGGCTGCTCACGCCTTCGGCTGCGAGCGTCGTGGCGAGAGGCACGTCGACGTCGCTGAAAACATAGGCGCCCAACGTGCCCTCGCCCGCCCCGGCATCCAACGACGTGGCTTTGCCGCTGGCATCCACCGGATAAGTGTAGCCCGTGGATGAACCCAAACGCGGCCGGTTGGCCAAGGTCTTGAAGACGGGGTCCAGCCGGGCGCGCAGTTCGCGGGTGATGGGGGCGATGTTGGTCTGCACGGTCTCGTTCTTCGTGACGTTCAGGATAATCCGCCAATTCCGCGTGGGATTGAAGGTGATGTCCACCTCGGTGCCCTTGGCCACGAGATCCGCAGTGTCACTATAGCTCGGCAACTGCACGGTCGCGAGGGCGAAGTTCTGAGTGTCGACGCTGCCGGTGTATTGAAACTTGATCAGCTCCTTGAAGTTGCCCGGAAAGGCACCGAGCATGAGATCGATGTCGGCCAGGCGCGAGGCGTGGGGATTGCGGTTGAGTTCCGACGCCCAAGCCCCGGCGGTTTGCAACACGGCGTTGTTGATGATCGCGCTGAGGGCGCCGATCCGCCCGATGCCCGAATCCTTGATCTTGGTCTCATAGTGATTGAGGCGTAGGCTGAATCGATTTTCGAGGAACGAAAAATTCAGGCCGAACTCGCGGGTCTTGCCCTGCGGGGAGGGTAGGATCGTGCCGTAGGCATCGGTCTGCGAGCCGTTGGGCGTGAAATTTTCGGAGACATTGGTAAACACGCTGGCATCCATGCCGGCGGGGAGGCGGAGTAGTTTTTGCGGCCAGCGCAGGACGCCCGAATAGGTTTTCACGGTTTTACCGGCGACAAAGGCGGGATAATTTGGGAGGACGAACTCGTCGAAACTGCGCCGGATTTTGAAGATATTGGCGATCGCCTCCGGGGTGGTGCCCGTCGCGTAGGCGGTCTGCTGGAAGTAGTCCTGATCCTTGCGCATGCCGAAGTTGGTGATCAGGTGATCGTCCAACCAGTAGTTCATGAAGTTGAAGGCTTGGGACTTGATTACGTCGCGGTTGAAATTGCCGCCGCGCAACGCCTGCTTGAGCGTATAGGGAATGGTGACCAATCTGGCCTGCGCCGGATCGCCGGCGGCGGCCTCGAAGAAAGTGGCGTTGGCGACCGTGCCTTCGACCAACTGGGGAGATTGGATCGCCGTGAGTTGCACGGGCCCCGACTTGCCGATCACCGAAGGGCCGACGTAGGCGATAATCTTCGCAAAGCGGTTAAAGCCGTAGAGGTTGATGCTGTCGAAGTCGTCGTATTTGCCGAAGTATTTGAACTGGCTCTGGGTGGTCAGCGAGTCCCGCTGTGCGCGCTCGCCGAGGAGAGTGAGGCTGTGGCTGCCGAGCCATTTGCCCCATTTTTTAGACACGTCTCGGAAATCATAGCGGAGGTAGGCGGTGGCCCGCATCGACTCACGCTCGATCAGATTCTGGTTGAAAATCGCCTGGGCGGAATCGACGAAGGGGCGGCCAACGTTGGGGTTGGGCCGGCCGTCGGGGAGGGTCACGTTCGCATCGAGGCGGATGTGGTTGGCGTTGGCCTGGGTCGAGACGAAGTTGTTTCGATTTTGACGCTCCAAGCGCTCCTTGAAAAAAGCGGCCTCGACCCCGATCCGGTCGCGCCAGAAACGTTGTTCGAGCGTGACGTTGATGGTATGAAAGGTATCGTTCTGGCGGCCCGTCTCGTCGATCTGCTGGTTGCGCCAGTCGAAGTTGTCGAAATTGGTAAACCCCTGGGTCTTCCGCCCGGCGGGAATGCGGCCGGCGGGAAATTGCGCGGTTGCGTAGTAGAGCGCGGGCAGTTCGCCAATATTCCGCGTCTCGAGCCAATTCAGGGAGTCGCCCACGCCGTCGCGATTGAAGACGGGATCGAAGACCTGGCTGCGCACCGTGTTGATCGCGAGGGCACCGGCTCCGGTGTTATTGCTGGCGCTGGGTGTGGCGCGATAGCCGAGGCCGAGGGCGCCCCCACGGCTGCCGGTGTCGGCGAGCGGCCAGACGAGCGTGTTGAACGTCTGGGCGCTGGCCAACGCGAAGGTGGCGAACGGCGTCAGCGGGACGGAACCAGCAATGGTGCCGCCGGCATTCTGGATCGCGGCATTCGGATTGCGGGCGGGATCGTCGTAGAAGGTCCAATCCCACGGCGTGCGGCCCTGGTTCAGCCAGGTTTGAAAACTATTGAACGGCAGCACCGAGAACGGCCGGTTGGCGCGGGTCCGGCCCGATTCGAAGTTGGCTCGGACCGCGGTGGTGCGGGTGGGCTCGAAGGTGATCGTGCCGTAGATGCGCTGCTTGTTGTCGAAGGTAGGGCGCTGATTGTAGCGCTCCTGATCGTCCAACAGCGCGAGACGGATGCCGAGTTTCTTGGGAATCAGCACGCGGTTTATGTCCAGCGCGCTGCGCATGCTGTCGTTGTTGCCGTAGCGGAATTCGACCTTGTTCAGATTGCGGCGGAGATCGGCGCGGAGGAGCGTCGTGTCCACGACGCCGGCGGCATTGGCGACGCCGAAGAGAATGGCGTTCGGCCCGCGATTCACGGTGACGGCGCTGGTGTTGTAGCCGTCGATCGCGACGTCCGAGATGAAATATCCCCGCGTGTAGGTGGGCGAAGTCAGACCGCGCGCGCGCGAGCCGCCCTGGGGATTGTTGCGAATGCCGTCCCCGACGACGTTGGGTTCCGTGATGCTGACGCCGGCAGCGTTGGAAAAATTGCCGCCCGGGCCGGCCGCCTCCATGCCGGTGGCATAGATGAGGAGATCGTTGGCGCTCGTGGCGCCGATGTCGTCGAGGAAGCTTTTGTTATAAACGGAAATGGAGGCGCCGAGGTCCTTGATCGGGGTGTTGAGACGGGTGCCGGCGAGGGTGTTGGTGGCCTGGTAGCCGGTGTCCTTCTCGCTGTTTACAGTGAAGGGGCTGAGGACGATGGCCTCGGCAACAGGCGGGGTGGTGGACGGCACCGTCTGGGCGGAGGCCGGAGCGGCGAGGAGGACGAGCCAAGCAGTGGCGCGGCCGAGGACGGAGGCACGGGGTTTTTTCATGGGTTCGGTTTTCTGAATGGAGGCAGGCACAGCGGGATCGGGTGTCGGCTGTGATTCATCGACGGACGCCGTTTTTTTTTGCGTCGGCGGCAGGGGCACGCGCTCGATGCTGACGATGCCGCTGCGCTCATCGCGGCGGGCGCGCAGCACGGTGCCGTCGAGCAGGCGGTGGGCGGCGTCGAGCGGAGCGAACTCACCGCTTACGGCGTTGACGCGGACGCCTTCGGCGATGCGGCTGTCAAATATGACCTGCAGCCCGGATTGCTGCGCGAATTGCCGGAGCGCGATCTCCGCGCTGCCCGCGGGGAGATTGAAGGCGCGCTTCGCCGCCTCGGCGGCGCGGGCGGAAAGCGCGAAAACCGTCAGTGCTCCGCACCAAAAAACGCGACGCGCGTATTTCAGCAGATCCGGAGTTGGGGTCGGGCGGGGCACGGTAAGGGAGACGCACGACCCCACTCGCACGCCCTACAACTATTTTTCCGGATCACGCGATTTTTTTTTTGCGATGCGCGGCGGCGAAACCACCCGGAGGCTATCGGGTGGGACGCAGCGTGATCCTCGGGCCCGAGCGATCGGAACGGATGCCGAAATTCGTCTCCAAAAGGAGCAAGAAACCGTCGGTGTTGTCGGCGGCGAGAATTCCGCTGAGTTGGATTTCCCGCCAAGCGGGATCGCCCTCCTGCACTTCAATGGGCGGCTGTCCGCGCGCGGCACCACGGGCGTTGATGAGCGCGAGCGCCTCGGCCAGCGGCGTGCGGGAGAACTCAAGCTGCGGCACCCGCCACGCGAGCCGTGTCGCCGCCTCGGCGGCCGACAGCGTGCTCACCTCGGATGAAGCTCCGCCGGTGGGCGCGCGCGCGCGCTGGCCGGCATCGACAAACGCGATCTGGGCCGCCGCGGGTTCGACGGCGACCCGGCCGTGCGTGACCACCACCTCGACGGCTTTTTCGCCGAGGTCGACCGCGAAGGCCGTGCCCACGGCACGCACGTCGACGTCGCGCGCCCGCACCACGAACGGGCGCGCGGGATCTTTCGTCACTTCGAAATGCGCCTCGCCCCGCAGTAGGGTCACGTGCCGCCGCTCCGCGTCGAAGACGTGCGCGATCTGCGCACCGGCGCGCAATTCGACGATCGAGCCGTCGGGCAACTGCTCGCGGTGCGGCTCCGAGACAAAAGCGGTGGCGGGGCCGACGGCCGCACTTCGGAAATTGGAACTGGGCCGGAGCCACAACCCCGCGAGCAACCCCAACGCGATCACGCCGCCACCTGCGCCCGCCCAGCGGCGGCGCCTTTGGCGGGCCACCTCGCGGGCGACCTCGGCCAGCAACTCGGACTCGGCTCCGCTGCGGCGCACCCACTGCAAGGCGCGCCCCATCTCGCGGTCAGGTGTGGGCTCAGGCGGCTTCATCGTCGAAATACCCGCGGACGCCGTGCTGTTTCAGAAATTCACCGCAGCGGAGCATGGCCCGCGCGGTCTGGGTCTCGACGGTTTTCTCCGCGAGCTTGAGCCGTTCCGCTGTCTCGCGTCGGGAAAGCCCGTGAATCTTGTGGAGGACAAACACCTCGCGGCAACGCGCCGGGAGGCTGCCGATCGCCCGGCCCAGCAGACTGACCCGCTCCTGGCGGCCCACGGTCTCGGCGACGTCGGGGACATCTTCCGCAACCTGGAGCCGCTCCAGATCATCCACGTCGGCGAATGGAGACGCACGTTGGCGGCGCGTCGCATCCACGGCGAGGCGGCGCGCGACGGTGAAGAGCAACGCGCGCGCCGAACGAATCGGCCCAGAGGCCCGCACGCGCCAGAGGCGCAGATACGAATCCTGCACGAGATCATCCACATCGCGCACCGAAGGAAAGGAGCCCCGCAGGTAGCCGCGGAGCTGGGCATCGTGCGGCTGCACTTGTTCGGCGAACCAACGCGGCGCATCGAGTGCGGCAAGAGAACCTTGATCAGATCGGGGCGAATCCACGGCGCAGACGTTTGTTGGCGCACCCGGTGCGGCTCAAGCCCGATCTGCGCGCGCAGGTCGGATCCGTTGTGAGCGCCTTTGCTCAAGCTCTGGGCAGCCCGGCCGCGATCGCGAGGAGGTGCGAACCGAGACGGATAACATGGATGACTCCAGCGCCGGCCGGCGTGGTGTGGCGACCACACCACTGCACCGGTCTTGCGGGTATTGGCGAATTTACCCACGGTGCAAAGTTCACGCATGAAATTTTCGCTTCCTGGACTCGTCGCAGCACCGTTCACTCCGTTTCGCGCTGATGGCGAACTGGCCCTCGACGTCGTGCCGGTGCTAGCCCGGTCGCTCGTGGCCAACGGCGTGATTGGTGCCTTCGTCTGCGGCACCACGGGCGAAGGTTCATCGATGACGAACGACGAGCGGGAGCGCGTGACCGAGGCGTGGGTGGCAGCGCGACCGGCGGGACTGAAAGTCATCGCGCACGTCGGGCATCTCAGTGTCGGCGACAGCCGCGCGCTGGCGCGGCACGCGCAGGACGTCGGCGCGGATGCGATTGCCGCGGTGGCACCGAATTTTTTTAAGCCAACGGGAGTGGCCGAGCTGGTGGCGTGGTGTGCCCAAGTCGCCGCGGCGGCGCCGAAGCTGCCATTTTTCTATTATCACATTCCGTCGATGACGAATGTGACGATTCCGACGTCGACGTTTCTCGCCGATGCCCGCGCGAAGATTCCGACACTCGCGGGAATCAAGTTTACGCACAACGACCTCGAGGAATACCGCGCGACGCACGCGATCGGCGGGAGCGAGCATCAGGTGATGTTCGGCCGCGACGAACTGCTCCTGACGGCGCTTGCGGCCGGTGCGACGGGCGCGGTCGGCAGCACCTACAACTACGCGGCGCCGGTTTATCACCGCATCATGCGCGCGCATGCCGCGGGCGATCGCGCGACCGCGGAGCGCGAACAAGCGCGGGCGTGCGCGATGATCGACACGATGGTGCGCTTTGGCGGCCAACCCGCCGGCAAAGTAATCATGAAGTTGATCGGGATCGATTGCGGGCCGGTGCGGCTGCCGATGCGAGCGCTCGGAGCCACAGAGGAAGCGGCGCTGCGCGCGGCGTTGGAGGCGCAGGGCTTTTTTGAGTTCGCGTCGAAACGGGCGGCGTAACGGTCCGATGCTTTCTTCTGCTGTGAAAATCGCGGGCATGGTGGGATTGATTGTCGGAGCGGCCCACGCCGCGGCTGACTGGAAACAGCTGCCCGCCATTCCGGATCGCGAGGGCTTTGCCGGGAGCTATGCCGGTGCGAGTGGCGATGCGCTCATCGTTGCCGGAGGCGCAAATTTTCCGGACAAGAAACCGTGGGAGGGCGGCACGAAGATTTGGTATGACCGCGTGTTTGTGCTCACGCCGGATGCGACCCCATCGACGGAGCTCAAGGCCGGCGCCTGGCGCGAGGCGGGTAAGCTGCCGACGCCGGGTGGCTATGGTGCTTCGGTGCAACTCGACGAAGGCGTCCTCTTCATCGGCGGTGGTGACGCGAAGCGGAATTTCTCCGAAGTGTGGCTCGCACGATGGGATGGACGTGCCGTGAGTTTTACTGCGTGGCCGACATTGCCGAAGCCACTCGCGATGGCGGCCGGCGCGCGGGCGGGGCGAACCGTATTTATGGCCGGTGGACTCGACCGGCCGGACGCGACGCAGGCGCAGCATGTTTTCTTCGCGCTCAATCTCGATAACGTGAAAGCGGGCTGGCGGGAATTGCCGACCTGGCCCGGCCAGGAGCGAATGCTGGCGACGGCGGGCGCAAGCGGTGGCGATTTCTTCCTGTTCAGCGGTGCCCGACTCGTGGCCGGCGCCGATGGCAAACCCGCGCGCGAGTGGCTGCGTGACGCCTATCGCTACACGCCCGGCAAAGGCTGGAAGCGCATCGCCGATCTGCCGCGGGTCGCGGTCGCGGCACCGTCTCCCGCGCCGCTGGTGAACGGAAAACTCCTCGTGATTGGCGGCGATGATGGCGTGCAGGCCGCTCTCGCGCCGACCGCCCACAAAGGATTTCCGCACGACGTGCTCGCCTACGATCCGAAGTCGGATGCGTGGACGCGGGCCGGTGACGTGCCGTTTTCGCTCGTGACGACGACCCTCGCCCAGTGGCGCGGAAAAATTGTTGTCCCGGGGGGCGAAGCACGGCCGGGGGTGCGCTCACCGCTGGTGTGGACGGCGGAATTCAAGTAGGGCAAGGTCTTCGACCTGCCCATCGGAAGTCTCAACGCGTGAAAGGGCGAGTCACAGACGCGCCCTACTTTGCGCCGATGCGCGCGACGGCGGTTTTTGTGCCTTATGGCTTCGCCTCAAGCC
>JANOAF010000666.1:0-20902 GCA_031411015.1 Opitutaceae bacterium
ACTCTCGCTTTCAGGGTGAGCCGTGCTGTTGCGTACCTGTGCGCAAATATGGGTTTGAGCAGTCGCGGAGGGACTGATCGACATGAGCCGTGGGCTTTAAGCCCACGGAACTCTCGGACAAAACCGTCTGCGTCGCGGCGCGACGCTTGAAGTCGGTCGTTGTCATGAAGCGTCGCTCCGCGGCGCAAAATACCCAGGCAAACGCCGTGGGCTGAAAGCCCACGGCTACGGTCAAACCTCGCTCCGCGAGGGCGCACCGCCGCACCAAAGCTGATTTGCGCATTGGGGAAATGTGAATCGTGCTCGGGGCTTGAGGCGCGAACGCTTGCTGACACATTCGGGCCATGCGCCGCCCCCCACGTTCCGCTTCGCCCCGCCCCCCGGTTTGTCTCGCCGAGTTTTTTCTCACTCTCGTTCTTTTATTTGTCGCCGTGCCCGCGCACGCCGCGGATGCGCCCACGCCCAAAAAAATCGCCACGGTCGAAGGTATCACGGAGTTCCAATTCGAGAACGGACTCCGCGTGCTGCTGTTTCCCGACCAGTCACAGTCGAAGGTGACGGTGAACATGACGGTGCTCGTCGGCTCGCGGCACGAGGGCTACGGCGAGACGGGCATGGCGCACCTGCTGGAGCACATGGTGTTCAAGGGCACGCCGCGGCATCCGCTTGTCCCGAAGGCCTTGCAGGAGCACGGCGCGCAGTTCAACGGCAGCACGTCGGACGACCGCACCAATTACTACGAGACGCTGACGGCGACCGAGGTGAACCTTGAGTTTGCCATCGGTCTCGAGGCGGATCGGCTCATCAACAGTTTCATCCGTCAGGAGGATCTTGCGTCGGAGATGACGGTCGTGCGGAACGAATTCGAACGCGGGGAAAATTCGCCCGGCCGCGTGTTGCAGCAACGCATCTCGGCCGTCGCCTACGATTGGCACAACTACGGCAAGTCTACGATTGGGAACCGCAGTGACATCGAACGCGTGCCGGTGGAAAACCTGCGCGAGTTCTATCGGAAATTCTACCAGCCCGACAACGTCGTGCTCGTGATCGCGGGGAAGTTTGAGGAGGGGAAGGCGCTCGGTTTTGTGCAGAAGCACTTCGGCGTGATTCCGCGGCCCGCGCGCAAACTCACGCCGGCGTGGACCGAAGAGCCGGCGCAGGACGGCGAGCGGTCGGTGACGCTCCGGCGTGTCGGCGCGGTGAGCACGGTGGGCGTCGCCTATCACATTCCCTCCGGCTCGCACGAGGAGGCGGCGTCGATGCAGGTGCTCGCGAGTGCGCTCTCGGCGCGGCAGACGGGCCGACTCTACAAGGAGTTGGTCGAAACGAAAAAGGCTACGAGTGCCTCGGTCTTTGCCGGCCGTGACCACGATCCGACGCTCTTGGTCGCGTCGGCTGAGGTGGCGAAAGACGCCTCGGTGGACGAGGTGCGCGATCGCTTGGTCGCGATTCTCGAGGGCGTGGGCGAGGCGGGCATCCCCGCGGAGGAAGTGGCCCGCGCGCGACAGCAGATTTTGAAAGCCCGCGAACTCTCGGCCACCGACACGGCGCAGATGGGCGTCTCACTCAGCAGTTGGGCCGCGCAAGGCGACTGGCGGCTGTATTTCCTCTACCGAGATCGCGTGGAGCAGGTGACGCCGGAGTCGGTCAAGGCTGCCGCCGCAAAATACCTGAAGCGCAGCAACCGCACGGTCGGCATCTTCATCCCCACCGATCAACCGGACCGCGTGCCGGTGCCGCCGGCACCCGATGTGCCCGCCCTCGTTGCCGGCTATCAAGGCCGTTCCGCGATTGCGGAAGGCGAGGTATTCGACGCGACACCCGCAAACATCGAGGCGCGCGTGGCGCGGAGCGAGTTCCCCAGTGGGCTCAAGGTCACGCTGCTCCCGAAAAAATCCCGCGGTAACGAGGTGCAACTCTCGCTCACGCTGCGCTACGGCAATGAGGAAAACCTCAAGGAATTGGAAGCCGCGGCCGGCTTCCTGCCGCAGCTGATGCTGCACGGCACAAAGAAGCTGAGTTATCAGCAACTCCGCGATGAGCTCGATCGCCTCGGTGCCACGCTCGGGGCGGGCGGGGGTGGTGGCGGCCGTGGACGTGGTGGCCGCGGCGGCGGTGCGCCGGGGCAACTTGGGGCGGTATCGTTTTCAATTCAGGCCAAGCGCGACACGCTGCCGGCCGTGCTCGGGTTGCTGCGGCAGGTGTTGCGTGAGCCACTCTTGCCGGCGGACCAGTTTGAGCTGGCGAAGGCGCAGCGCATCGCGGGCCTGGAGCAATCGCGCACGGAACCCTCGGTGCTCGGCCCGCGGCTCTTGCAGCGGCAACTCGCATCTTACGGCAAGGACGACATTCGCTACGTGCCGACGATCGAGGAGTCGATCGCGCGCATGCAGGCCGCGTCACATGCCGAGGTCGTGCAGCTCTATCGGGAGTATCTCGGCGGCGACATCGGCGAACTCACTATTGTCGGTGATTTCGACGAGACTGCGTGCCTGCCGATCTTGAAGGATGCGCTCGCCGGTTGGACGCCGAAAAAATCCTACGCGCGCATCACGAATCCGCTTAACGGCGGCATCGTTGGCACGCGCCATACCATCAATACGCCGGACAAGGCCAACGCGACCTACTCGGCTGGCGTGATGCTGCCGCTGCGCGATGACGATCCGGACTACGCGGCGCTCGTGCTCGGCAATTACATCCTCGGCTCCGGCACGCTTTCGTCGCGACTCGGCGTGCGCATCCGCCAGCAGGAGGGTTTGTCCTATGGCGTGACGTCGAGCTTCAGCGCGTCGTCGTGGGAACCACGCGCGAGCTTTTCCATCACGGCCATCTGCAATCCGCAGAACATGGCGCGGCTCGAAGTCTGCGTGAAGGAAGAATTGCAACGACTCCTCCGCGACGGCGTCGCGGCCGATGAACTGGACAAAGCGCGCCAAGGTTATCTCGATTCGCAAAAGGTCTCGCGCGCGAGCGACACCGCGATTGCTGGCTCGCTCGCGGGGCTGCGTCACCTCGGCCGCACGCTCGAGTGGCAGGCCGAGCAGGAGCGCCGTATCAAGGCGCTCACGCCCGAAGCCGTGAATACTGCGCTCCGCAAACACATCGACCCCGCGAAGCTCGTAATCGTGACGGCTGGAGATTTCGCGAAGCCCTCGGGCGAGTGACTGTAGCGTGATGTAGGCGGGGTGCTCTCACCCCGTATGTCTGAGAGGGCGTCGAAAAGGGTCTGTCATTCTGAGTGGAGCGAAGAATCCACTTGGATTACCGCGGCGTTTTCAGGGGTGCGCATGTCCTGCTGGATTCCTCACTCCGCTGCCAATGACATCTCGAAGAGCTGTCATTGGCGCGAGCCGCCGAAAGCGGTGCGCTTTCGTTTGTTATCTCAGAATGACAAACAGGGAGACCTTTTTCGACACGCCCTTGATCGTGCCGGTCAGCGCGCTTGCCCGTTCGACAAGCTCAGGGTTCCGAGCCTCTCGAGGGATGAACGCTATTTGGGCGCGCGCAAGCGCACCGGCCTACGTGCAATCGCGCGGAAAAACCTGAACCGCGGGGTGAGGGGCATCTCGCCCCCATTTATCAGCCGGACATTCCCTCGATCACGGCGCGCACCACCGTGCGGATGATTTCCCGCTCGTTGGCGTGGTCGGTCGTGAAGACGACGAGCACGAATTTTGCGCCGCCCGGCAGCTCGACGTAGATCGCATCGTGGCGCGTCTGGCTGGTCCAGCCCACCTTCGACCACAGTTTCGTGCCGGGGGGGAGGGCGGGGCCGGAGAATTTCGCCTGATTGTCGGGATCGGTGTCTTTCGTGTTCGGATCGCGTGCGAGGAGCGCCATCATTTCGGCGCTGCGTGTGGCGGTGATGCATTTGCCGGTGGCGATCTCGACGAGCAGCCGCGCGGTGGCGTCGGTCGTGAGCATGTTGCGCTTGGGTTCAAACAGGCGGATGGCTTGCGACTCGCGGCCGTAGGGGCCGTCTCCCCACGGCTTCTTGCTCGCGATGACGTCGGTGTAGCCCAGACCGGCGAAGTAGCGGGTAACTGCACTGCGTTTTTCAAACCACACTTTGATCTGGCCGTCGCTCAACTCGGGCCCACTCGTCGTGTCGGTCAACAAATCGATCAGGTAGTGCGTGGCGTCGTTGGAGGAATCGACGATCATGTCCTTCATGGCGCGGCGCAGCTCGGGCGTGTCGGTGAGATTGCCGTCCTCGAGCCAGCGGTGGGTGGCCGCGAGATAAAACAACTTGATCACACTCGCGGGATAAATCGGCACGCCCCCGCGCACGCTCGCGCGTGGCGCCGCCCCGGTGGAACTCAAGTCCACGAGCGTAATCGCGAGTTGGGTGGGGAGAAGTTTCTGGGCGGAAAACTTTGTCGGAGCTGCGTCTGCGGCGCGATCAACGATGGGTTGAAGCCGCACGGGCGACGGCGCGGCCCAAACCAAAGAGCCGCAGGCCATGCCAAAGCCAAGCCACAGGGAGACACGAAGGGCGGGAGACATGCCCGTAGATGGAGCGCGCGGCTCTCCGAGGGCAACGATTTCGCGCGGACGCATCTAATTTACTGGCATGCCCGGGTGCCCATGCCACGAGGCGCGGGCATCGCGACCGTGGGATTGCAGAAAACCTCGATGCACCCTTTTCGCGCGGCAGTCATTGTTTCGCCCTGACAAAGGCGGGGCGCTCCGTGTAGCGTTCGTCGTCCCCATTATTCCCATGATTATCTCACGTCTCCTGTCTGTCTTCATTTTAACTGCGCTCACGTCTCTCGTGCGCGCTCAAACTCCCGCGCCGGACTATGGCGCGCCCATTTCCCTCGCCGACGCGAAACGCGCCATCGCCGCGGCGAGCGCCGAGGCGACCAAGAACAAATGGAATGTCGCCATTGCGGTCGTCGACAGCGGCGGTCACCTCGTCGCGCTCGAGCGCATCGATTCGACGCAATACGGCAGCGTGGAAATCGCGCTGGAAAAGGCGAAGACGGCCGCGGCGTTTCGCCGCCCGTCGAAGGCGTTTCAAGACATGGTGGCCGCCGGTGGCGAGGGTCTGCGCATCCTCAAACTGCCCGGCGCGCTCCCCATCGAGGGTGGAATTCCGATCGTCGTTGGCGGGAAAATCGTCGGCGCTATCGGTGTCTCCGGCGTGACCTCGGCGCAGGATGGCCAGATCGCTACGGCGGGCGCGGCGGTGCTGAAGTAAGCTCGAATACCTGCGCCCCGTGAAACGGCTCCGCCTCTTTTTTGCCGCCGTCGTCGCCGCCCTCGCGGGTGCAGGCGCGGCGGCGGCGGAGCCGTTCTTCTTCATCCAACTGAGCGATCCCCAGATGGGGATGTTTTCCGGTAACAAGGATTTCGCGCAGGATGCGGCAAACTTTGAGTTCGCCGTCGCCGCGATCAACCGGCTGCGACCGGCGTTTGTCGTCATTACCGGTGATCTCGTGAATAAGGGCGGCGATGCCGCTCAGATCGCGGAGTATCGCCGCATCGTGGGTAAGATCGATGCCGCGATTCCCGTCCACAACGCTGCGGGTAATCACGATGTGCAAAATGTGCCGACGCCCGCGACCCTCGACGCCTACCGGAAAATCTTCGGAGCCGATTACTACACGTTTCGACAGCCGGGGTTCGTCGGCATCGTGCTCAACTCGACGGTAATTCACTCGCCCAATCAGTGTTCGGATGCGCTCGCTGCGCAGGAGCAATGGCTGCGGGGGGAGCTCGCGAAAGCGAAGGCAGGGAATCCGCGGCACATCGTGATCTTCCAGCATCATCCGTGGTTCCTCAAAACGGCGGATGAAGTGGACCAATATTTCAACATCCCGGTCGCGCGCCGCTCGACTTATCTTGAGCTCTTCCGCGCCGCAGGCGTGCGTTACCTTTTCTCCGGCCACTACCACCGCAACGCCGAGGCGCGCGATGGTGCGATGACCAACGTCACGACCGGTCCCGTTGGCAAACCGCTTGGCGGTGCGAAGTCAGGCTTCCGCGTCGGCATCGTGCGCGACGATCGGATCGACCACCTTTACTACGAGCTGGGCGATCTGCCCACGACCATCGACCTCGATCCGGCGCCACCGGCGAAAAAGGCGGCAGCGAAGTAGCGATCAGTTTCGCGCCACTGGAGGCTCGCCCCGGGGCGGCGCGACTCCAGCGAGAAATCGCTTAGTGCAGCACGAGTTTGGCCTTTTCGTGCGCGACTCCGCGTGAAGACTCGCGAGCGCATGCGTTACCACCACCCCGTCAGTCTCGCGCTCTGCCTACTCACCGTTTCGACGATTTGGTCGGCAGAACCCGCGGCGAAAGAATTCGGCCGCTATGGCATCGACGAGAAGTCCGCGTCGCGCCCGCGCGTCGTCGAGCCGATCTCGACTTCACTGCCGCTCGCGCTGCGGCGCGGCGATCGCGTGGTGCTGATTGGCAACACGCTCTTCGAGCGGGGCGACGAGTTCCCGCACTTCGAGGCGATGCTGCAGGCGGCTCATCCTGACCTGCAACTTTCCGTGCGCACGCTCGCGTGGGCGGCGGATGAAATCGATCTGATGCCGCGGCCGAAAAATTTCGGGGACCTGCAGCAGCATCTCACGGCGCAGAAGGCGGACGTGATTTTCGCGGCCTTCGGCTTCAACGAGTCCTTCGGCGGCGTCGATCGGTTGCCCCAGTTTCGCACGCGGCTCGTATCGTTTCTCACGCAGCTGAAGACGAGCGCCTACAACGGCGGCTCTGCGCCGCGCATCGTGCTCGTGTCCCCGATCGCGAGCGAAAATATCCCCGGCATCCCCGCGGCCGATCTCAACAACGCGCGACTCGCCGCCTACACGCGCGCGATGGAGGCGGTGGCGACCGAGCAGAAGATTGGTTTCGTGAATGCCTTCGCGCCGACGAAAGCCGCGCTCGACGACCCGACGACGCAGTTCACGACGAATGGCGTGCACCTGGGCGATGCCGGCTACGCGCAGTTTGCGCGCGCGTTGTTCGAGGCGACGTTCGTGTCGCCCGCGCCCAAGGTTTCCCCTGAATTGGTCGCGAGCATCGCCGACAAAAATCGCCAGTTCTTCCGCCGCTACCGACCGCTCAACTCCTACTACTACACCGGCGATCGCAACGCGACCTACGGCTATCTCGATTTCCTGCCGGCGATGCGCGGCTTCGATGTCATGCTCACCAATCGCGATGATCGCATCTGGCGTAGCGCGCGCGGCGAGAGTTTCGCCGGCAAACCGATCGACGACTCCAATGTGCCCGCGATGCCGCCCGTCGATGCGAGCAAGGGCGCCAACGAATGGATGACGCCCACCCACGAGCTCGCCGCCTTCAAAGTCGACCCGCGTTTCGAGGTGAATCTCTTCGCGTCGGAGGAGCAGTTCCCTGACCTCGCGAAACCGATTCAGATGCGATGGGACACCCGCGGAAGGCTCTGGGTGAGTTGCTCGACCACCTATCCGCACGTCTATCCCGGCCAGGAACCCGCGGACAAAATCATCATCCTTGAGGACACCGATGGCGACGGCCGCGCCGACAAGTGCACCGTCTTCGCCGACAAGCTGCACATTCCGCTCAGTTTCGAACTCGCCGACGGCGGTGTGTATCTTTCCGAGCAGCCGAATCTCACTTTCCTTAAGGACACCGACGGCGACGGCAAAGCTGATTTGCGCCGCGTGGTGTTTTCCGGATTCGGCACGGAGGATTCGCACCACTCCCTGCACGACTTCATCCGCACGCCCGATGGCGATCTGCTGTTTCGCGAATCGATCTTTCTCAATAGCCAGGTTGAGACCGCCTACGGGCCGGTGCGCGCGCGGAACTCCTCGTGGTTTCAACTGCACTTACCGACGCAGCGGCTAACGACTTTCGGTAGCTACCCGAACACGAATCCGTGGGGCGTCACGTTCACGGAGTGGGGCCACCACATCGCGAGCCATCCGATTTTCGCGAGCGCGTTTCACGCGACGAACCCACCGTTTCCGCAGCAGCACGCCAACCCCGTCGGCCTGCCCGCCTACTCGGGCACCTGCGGCCACGAGATTGTCGACAGCCCGGTGTGGCCCGCGGCGCTTCAAGGCCGGATGATCAAGGCGCGTTACAAGCCGACCAACCGGATCGAGATTCACGATTGGAAACAGGTCGGCGATCACTTCGAAGAGTCTTACGTGAGCGATCTGATTTTCTCCACGAACCTCAGCTTCATCCCCGTCGATGTGAAGTTCGGACCGCGCGGCGATCTCTACGTCTGTGACTGGTATAACCCGATCAAGGGCCACATGCAGTATTCGCTGCGCGACGAGCGCCGCGACAAGACTTCGGGCCGCATCTGGCGGGTCGTCCCAAAGGGCGCAACTCTGCCCGCTACCCCGAAAATTGCCAGCGCTCCGGTGGCCGCGCTACTCGAGCAATTGAAGTCCGTGCAATACCGCGTCCGCGATTTGGCGAGACGGGAGCTGGCCGAACTCGGGCGTGCGGCGGTCGAGCCCGCGCTCGCGTCGTGGGTGCGCGGTCTCGATGCGAAGGACGGGCGCCGCCGACACCATCAGGTCGAGGCGATGTGGCTCGCGCGCGCGATCGGAACGCCGAATCTTCCGCTCCTGCGCGAACTCCTCGCGTGTGAGGAACCGCTCGCGCGCTCGGCGGCGACGCTGCAACTCCGCCACGTGCACGCACAGTTGCCCGATGTGCTCGATCTCCTGCGCGCGCGGGCGAGCGACGAGAGCGGTCTCGTGCGGATGGAAGCAGCGATTGCGGCGAGTTACATCGGTAGCGCGGGGGCGCTCGAGGCGATTCTTGGTGTGCTGACGAAGCCGGCCGACGCGCACCTTACCTACGCGATTCGCACCTCGTTGGAGTCGGAGACGCTTTCCCGCCAGTGGAAGAGCGATCCCGCCAGCCACACCGCGCATGCGGTGACGGCGTTTCTACGGCAGCAGGATCAGTTGGCCAAAGCCGGCACAAAGGGCGGCGGCAAGGCCGCCGCAAAAAAGCAGGCGGCGAACGATCCGTTCGATCAGAAGCCGGACCTGCTCGTGGTGACGATTTCGTCGGTGCCCGAGCGGATGAGTTTCGATGTGAAGTCGTTTGTCGCGAGGCCCGGCCAGCCCGTGAAATTGGTCTTCAAGAATCCCGACGCCATGCAGCACAATTTGGTCATCGTTAAGCCCGGCGCGCTTGAGGAAGTCGGCATCGCGGGGAATGAGATGGCCAAGGACCCGGAGGGCATCAAAAAGGATTTCGTGCCCAAGTCCGACAAAGTCCTGCACGCAACCAAACTCATCGACCCCCAGGCGACTGCGACACTGCGGTTCCTCGCGCCCAAGGAGCCGGGGTCCTATCCCTACGTTTGCACTTTTCCCGGTCACTGGCCGATCATGAACGGCGTCATAGAGGTGAAACCATGAAGAACCGCGCCCCGACTTTTTGTCATTCTGAACGAAGTGAAGAATCCAGCAGCGCGCACGCGGGCGGATATCGTGCGGGATTCTTCGCTGCGCTCAGATTGATACGCGGGTGGAAATTGGCGGCGATTCTTGCCTTGGCGGCGGGCGGTGCGGTTCACGTCCGCGCCGGCATCCTCGACTGGATTTTTCCCAAGCACGACGTGGAGGTCATCGCGGTTACGGACACGACGCCCGCCGGCCTGCTCCGGCGTCCCGCCTCGCCGGCTAATCCGATCTACTATCAGGCGGTAAGCGCCGGCTACCGCGACTTCGGCGGCATCATCGCGGGGGAAAAAATCCCGCCGAAGGAGGAGGTCATGAAGGTGATCGCCAAGGTATTGGCAAAACAGGGCTACCTGCCCGGCACGCCCGAGCACCCGCCAGCGCTGATTCTGATTTGGACCTGGGGCACGATGAATACCGACATGATGTATTCCGGCGACGTCGACGACACGCAGGGCCGGCAGATCAACCGCAGCCAGCTCCTGCGCTTCATGGGCGGCTACAAACTGGGCCTCGTGAGCAAGGAGCCCTCGTCGTTTAGCAACGACATGCTCATGCCGGGCACCCTGTTTCGCGACGCCGACAGCGAATTGATCGCCGAGCTCGCGACCGAGGACCTCTACGTCATCGCGATCTCCGCCTACGACTTCGCCGCCGCGACCGAGAGCAAAAAAGTTCAGCTGTGGACGACAAAGATCAGCTGTCCTTCGCGCGGCCTCGCGCTGCCGGAGACGCTGCCCGCGATGCTCGCGCTCGCCGGTCCGCACATTGGCAAGGAGACCGCGAAGCCCGTGCAGATCAAGGCGGCGGACAAATTCAAACCCGAGGTGAAGATCGGCGATCCGATCACCGTGGAATACATGGAGAAGACCCCGCTCTCCGTCGTGGAAATCAACCCTGACACGGCGAAGAAAAAGAAGCCGCCGGCGGCACCCAAGAAATAATTTTCGCCGCGGGCTATATCTCGGCTGGATGTGTCATCGCGACGTGCGCGAAGGGAGCCATGGCGATCGAGGCCCTCGACCGGCTCGGGGCCGTGGGATTGTCGAATCGGCGCGATTGCATCGTCGCTGTGCCCCCCGCAATGACAGGCGCGATGACGCGCGAGGCGTTGGTTCAACGATTCACCACCGACTGAAATTTCGGGTGCGGCTGCAGTGGGCCGAGTGCGAAGACGATGAGCACGAGGGCGATTAGCGGCATCACGCCGTAGCCGATAAACACCGGCGTGTAGCCATGTTGGTCAATCACCCGGCCAGCGATCGGATTGAAGATCATGCCGCCGATGCCGGCGCCCATGCTCGCGAGACCCCACACGGAGGCGACGTTGCTTTTCGGAAATACATCCGGCGCGAGCGCGAGCGCGTTGGTGTTGTAGCCGGTGTAGCCGAACGTCGCGATCGAGATAAACGCGATCGCGACCCAGACGTTGTCGGCGAGCGCCGCCGGAATTCCCGCCGTCATGAACACCACGAAGATCGCGATCACGGTTTTCCTCGCGCGCGACGTTGGCATTCCGCGCCGGATAAGGTGGCCGGTGAGCCAACCGCCCGCGAAGTTGCCCAGGTCGGCGGTCAGAAAGGGAATCCAAGCCGTCATCCCAATCTTCGTCATGTCGAAGTGGTGGACTTTGCTCAGATACTGCGGGAACCAGAAAATGTAGAAATACCAGACTGGGTCCAAAAAGATTTTAGCCACCATGAGGACCGAAACGAAGCGGGTGCAGAAGAGGCGCCACGCCGGCGCGGGTTTCGCCATCACCTCGGCGCTCACGCGCGCGGGCGTGCGATAGACAAACCACCAGCCGATGAGCCAGGCGTAGCCCGTGAGTCCCACGAGCAGAAACGCCGTCTGCCAGCCGAAATATTTCACCAGCGCGACCATCAGGGGCGGCGCAATGATCGCGCCGATGGCGGAGCCGCTGTTGAAAATGCCGCACGCAAGCGCGCGCTCGCGGTCGGGAAACCACTCGGCTGCGACCTTCGAGCCGGCGGGCCAGTTGCCGGCTTCGCCGAGCCCGAGCAGAAAGCGAAAGGCCGCGAGCGACCACGCGCCGGTGGCGAGCGCATGCAGCAAACCCGCGGTGGACCACACCGCCATGCACACGGCGTAGCCAAGCCGCGTGCCCAGCCGGTCGATCATCGGGCCGGAGAGGCCGTTGGAGATCGTGTAGGCCAGCATGAACGCCGAGATGACCGTGCCGTAGGCCTCGTTGCTCATCTGGAACTTCTCCGTCAGAATCGGTGCCACCACCGAGAGGGCCTGCCGGTCGAGGTAATTGATTACCGTCGCGACAAACGCGAAACCGATCATCACCCAACGCAGCCGCGACGGTCGATCCGCGGCGGGGCTGGGTTGCTCGAGGGGGAGAGTCACCGGTGGCGAGCCAAACGAGGCTCACGCGTAGCGCCAGCAGAATAGCGGCGGCGTTGCGAGGTAGCGCGGAGCGTTAGTCCGCGCTTGAGGAGGTGCTTGCGCGGTCCAGCGCGGGCTGAAGCTTCGCGCTACGGGAAGAACGGAAACAACCGCTGGAGTTCGGCCTTGTTCGGCTGGCTGCCATATTCGCAGATCTCGAACGCTTCGGCGTGCTTCACTTTTCCGGCCGCGTCGCCGGGATACCACGCGGCGAGTTCCTTTCCGAAGCGCGCGGCGATCGATTGGTAGCGGCGCGAAAAATTTTCGCGCACTTGCCGCTGGCGCAGTTGCTGGCCCGCCGCATCGGCGGGATAGAGCGAGGCGTTGCCGTTGGCGCCGCCCTCGGCGAACTGCGAGACCATCACAGCGAGAGCATCGAGTTTCTTTTCGATCACGGGATCGATGGAGATGACGATGTCGGGCTTCGACGGCGCGGGCTTTTGAAAACGGTCGGTATAATACATGAACACCGGATTTTTCTGCATGGCGGGCACGTCGGGGCAGAAAAACGGCACGGTGACCATGAATGCGGCGTCCTGCACGAGCACGCCCGTGTAGCGGTGGTCGGGGTGGTAGTCGTTGGTGCGCGGGCCGAGCACGAGGTCGGCATTCCAGTGGCGAATGAGGCGGGTGAGCGTGCGGCGGTTCTCCAGGGTGGGCTCGAGTTCGCCGTCGTGGTTGTCGAGCACCACGCCTTGAATGCCGAGGATCGCGTGGGCGGCGTCCACTTCCTTTTTGCGACGAACCGCAAGCGGCCCACCGGCCTCGCGCCAGTGGCCGATGTCACCGTTGGTCACGGAGACGAGGAGCACGTGATGCCCCTGCTTCGCCCAGAGCGCGCCGACCCCGCCCACCTGCAGCTCGCAGTCGTCGGGATGGGCACCGAACGCGATGATGCGGAGCTTGCCGTCGTTGGCGGGCGGCACTGTGACGCCGGGAATTTGGGCGTGGGCCGACAGAGTGAGCAGGGTTGAAGCTAACAGGGCGAGTGCGGCTGAGAACAGGCGAGGGGTGGGTGAGTTCATAGATCGAGTGGGGGTGAGGTGATAAGCGGGTATCTTTGCGTTTTATTCCTGCTGTCATTCTGAGCGCCGCGAAGAATCCACCTGGACTTTCTCCTCGCTGAACCGATTCGCAGCTCTTGCTGGATTCTTCGCTGCGCTCTGAATGACAGACGAATTTGAAATCCTGTCTCAATTGTTCTGCGCGTGAAGGTCGGCCAGAAGCCGCGTGGCGACGGCGACGAGGGTCTCGCCCGAGCCCTTCGCGCACCGTGCGCTGACGGGTTCGTAGTTGCCCTCGTCGTAGGCGCGTGCCGTCGGGATGTAGCCGATGCTGCCGTTGGCCAGCTCGACGAGGATCGTATTCTTGAAGGGCGAGGCCGCTTTGATCGCGAGGCCGAGCTCAACGAAGATTTCTCCCGGCAGGCTCACCCAAGCGAGGTCGCGGCTGAGCGCGATGACCTGCACCTCGACCTCCAGCGGCTGGCCGTTGCGGCCGAAAACATCGAGGGTCTTGAAGGCCCAGACTTTTTCGAGAAACGTCGGGTCCGGTTTTCCGCCGATGCGCGTCGCAAGTGCGCGTGCCTTCTCAACGTCGCCGGGCGCCAGCGGAGCGAGCGGCAGCTTTACGATCTCGCGGCGGATGCGCGGGCCGGTGGTGGTGACGGGGGCGAGGCGAGTATAGGTTTTGATCACTTCACCGGCGAGCACGGTGCCGATGCGCGCGGCCTCGCCGTCGCCCTTTTGCGGGTCCTTGATGCCCGTGTTGACGTGGTTGATGTCGCCCGCGCAACCGATGGTGAAGAGCGTGAGCATTTTTCCGGATTTCACCCGGCTGAGGGTCTGCGCGAGGGTGAACGCGTAGTCGGATGAAAACCGCAGCCCGCCCACGGTATCGAGATGCATCGCGAAATTGACGTAGGTCGCGAGCGGTTCGCCGGTCGTGCTTTCGGCATAGACGACCGGCACCGCGGGATCGGTTGGGCCGGCGGGACGGACGATGTTCGGATTCAATTTGCCGGCATTCCAGCCGACGCTGCCATCCTTCATCACGAAGCGACGGTTAAACGGCAGGCTCGGCTCGTGGCCGGTGGCGGTGGAAAGCCGCGCGGGCACGAGGGCGAGTTCGGCAAGGCGCACGGCCTCGGCGATTTTCGCCGGCAAAGACGCCGTGTAGCTGCGCGCGAGATCGCTGTCGCCCCCGTAGGCGGCATTGCGCGTCGACGCATCGGTGAGCAACGGCCCGGTGTGACTGTGCGTCGCGCTGATCATCACTGCCTCGGCGGGGACGCCGGTGATAAGCGCGATGCGCCGCCGCGCCTCTTCGACGACCGGTCGGGAGAGCGACACAAGATCGACCGCGACGAGCGCGGCCCGCGCGCCGTCCTGCGCGAAGATGATGGCTTTCGCATTGAGATCGTCGTGCGTGCCCTCGGCCAGCCGCGTGGCATAGTAACCGGCCATCGGGATCGCGTTGGGCGGCGTGATGCTGACGAGGCCGGTGCCGACGCGAAGTTCGCCGGCGAAGGCGGACGAGACGAAGGAAAGCGCGGAGAGAAACAACGCGGCGGAGGTGAAGTGGGGGTGGTTCACGGAGGAAGGGATGACGGAAGGCGCGAGGCGTGCCCATCATTTTTTCGGACTGGCTCACGCGGAGGCGCGGAGTTCGCGGAGAATTTTCTGGGTTCTGACTCCGCGATCTCCGCGCCTCCGCGTGAGGAAGTATTTTCCGCGTCGAAGATTCGCGACCCTCACCGCACGCTTTTGATGAACAGTATCAGCGATTCGATCTGCGAGTCGTTAAGCACACCGGCGAAGCTGGGCATCGCGTATTCGCCCTTTTCGAAGCCGGCGGCAATCTTCGCCGTCGGGTCGAGGATCGACTCGCGGAGGTAGGCTTCGTCGACGACCACGGACGTGGGCTTGCCGGCGACGAAGACGGGGCGCGTGCGACCGAAGAGTCCTTTCCAAGCGGGGCCGGATTTGGCGATCGCGGCGTTTTCCTCAGCGGCGTGACAGGCGACACACGCGAAGAGTTGCGCGAGGCGGCGGCCCTCTTCGAGGCTCACAGGGACGGTGACCTGTGCGACCGCGGCGCGAGGCGTGAGATCGACCGTGAGATCGTCGAAGCCCTCGGCGCGCGGATCGAATCTCGCGAGCTCGTAGGGTGTGGTGTAGGCGTTGTCGTCAAAGCGCTGGCCGGCGGCGGTCGCGAGCGACCAGCCGACGCGGAGCTGCATCACGGGTTTCAGGTTGGGCACGCCGATGAACACGCTGCGACCATCGCGCGAGAGATAGGCGCTGCTCGCAGGGAGCGCATCCTGCCCCGGCGAGCCGTCGGCCTTGAACTGGGGTGAACCGTATTTGTAGGTGCGCTGGTAGGCCCAGCTTTGGAGCGAATAGCTCGCGGGATCGCGCGCGCGCTGCGGATCGAGGGCGACATCGAAGCGCACGAGCACACCGTTTTGCATCGGCACGATTTCGCGCGGGAGGGTGACGGGTGCACCGGTGTAGCGCACGCGGGCGAAACCCGAGCCGACGTCGAGCACGTTGCCCCAGCCGATGACCTGAAAGCCCGCGACGTAGAACTGGCCGTCGGCCGGATTCACCGCGCCGTTCAGCGGAGTGAACTCAAACGCCTTCGTGATACTCACGACCGAAGCTTGCAACCGTGAGCCCCGCTCGTTGAGCAGCACCCGGAAAAGCTCGGGTTGATTGAAGCCGATGTGGACGAACGCATCGTTCAGCGGGCCCATCTTCGCTTCGAACAGCCAAGCCTGCGACAACGCGGAGGTGTTCACCGGATGAGGAATCCACGTGAGCGGCTCGGCAACGGGCGCGGGATATTTTTCTTTTTCCTGAAACGGCGCGAGGAAGCCGTAGAATTGCTTGTCGCGCACGACGTGGAGTGGCGTCGAGGGAATATACTGGCCCTGCTGATCGCTGGCGGTGACGAGGCCGGTGCGGACATTCACGCCGAGCGCGGGCTGGCGAAAACCGTAGCCGAGCACGGTCGAGCGCCGGCCGTCGGCGGAGATACGCAGCACGCTGCCGTTGTGCTTGCCGAGCGTGGTCGCCTGCTGGCCACCCTTCGCGATCACGAATTCGCCGTTGGGCGCGAGGCGGATCGTCGCGGGGAACTCGCGGTAGTCGGCGGTCTGCGCGAAGGCGTTGGAAAATAATTCGTGCACATCCGCCTCGCCATTGCCGTCGGTGTCTCGCAGCCGCCAGATACCATTCTTGTCGAAGGCGAAAATCTCGTTGTCGCGAATCGCGATGGTCATCGGCTCGTGCAGGCCCGACGCAAAGCGCGACCAATGCACCGGACCCGTGCCTTCGCGCAAACCGCGCGCAAGCCAGATGTCGCCATCGAGCGTGACGAGGACGCCCGTGCCATCCTTGAGAAACTGGATGTCGGCGGCCCGCACGGCCCGGCGCCAGGGATTTTTGCTGGGCAGCGCGATGGGATCGACGACGTAGGCGTCCTTGGCGGTCGAGAGTTTGATGGCGGTTGCGACCTCCTGCGGCCAGCGGCGCGCGGGTGGGGCGCTGGGCATCGCTCTCGGCGTGGCGACGAGCGCGGGCGTCGAAGCCACGCGGGCCGCGACTGCGACGGTGAGAAGGAGCGGCGTTGGGTGGGCGGGCATGCGCACGGTCCACACGGAATTCTTTTCCGTCAACGTGCCCGCGCTTACGGCAATGGTGGTGCCGGGAGCAGCGCGTCCGAGGACGAGACTCAGTTCTTGCGCCGTCGCACCGATTTGAAAGTGGCGGGAGATTTCGGGTCCGGCTTCGCTCGCGGCGGCGGTAAGCCATTCACGGATGGCGGTGCCGGCGATGGTGTATTCGAGCACGGTGCCGCCGGTCGTGAGACGCACGGCCTCGAACCGGCCCATCGTTTCTGGCAGTGGACCGCGGCCGACTTCCTCGGGACTCGGGGCTGGCGAGCGCGGATCGGTGAGCGAGAATTCGGCGGCGGTCTGCCAGCCGGGATATATGCCCGTGGCGAGCCACACGGTGCCCTCGGGCGTGGGCAGGGCTTCCTGGCCGCCGGGCGTTTTGCGTGCGATGTCCGGATAGGAACCGGGTGCGAGCGCCTTGGCCGCGACGCCCTGACCGCGCCAGATCGCGGAGACGCGCAGCAGATCGGGATCGAAACAGGCCCAGCAGTCCTGACCGAGATTCAGGATAATCCCGCGGGGCGCGAGGTTGTCGGTGGGAAGATTTGCCCCGGCTTTACGGACATCGAGCACCGAGGAGAAAAACGGAAAATCCGATTCGACCCACGGGCCAAACTCCGATGACGCGGAACGGGCGGGCGCGGCAGCCCTGGCTTTTCCCTTCGCCTTCTTCGGCTCGTCGGCCGCCCACGCGCTGACACCCATGGCGGAGAGAACGACGAGAGAGAGAAACCGCTGCAGCGCGGCACGCCGACCGAAAAGAAAAGGGGAGGAACACATGGAAGTGGAGAGACCGTGGATAGATGACCCCGCGGTGATGCCGAGGAAGAAAAATTCGCCCGCGGCTTGAGCTGCACCGGCGAACTGCGTTGCATCACCGCGATGAAAAAATCCCTTGGCACCCCCGGCGTCTTGTTCCTGGCGGCCACGATGGCCGCCTCCCTGAGCGCCGCGCCGAAAGAGTTTCTCGTTTACTTCGGCACCTACACGAACGCGAAGACCGGCAGCAAGGGCATCTATCGCGCGCGGCTCGATGTCGCGACCGGCAAACTCTCCGCCGCTGAACTCGCCGCCGAGTGCCGTGATCCGTCGTTTCTCGCGGTGCATCCCAGCGGGAAATTTCTCTACGCCATCGATGAGAGCAGCGATCCGGAGAAGAGTCCGGGGCGCGGTCTCGCGGCCTATGCCATCGGGGCCAAGGGTGGGGCACTGACGCTGCTCAACGAGCAGAGCAACGGAGGCCCGGGCCCGTGTCATCTCGCGGTTGATCGCGAGGGGAAATGCGTGATCGTGGCCAACTACTCCGGCGGCAGTGTGGCGGCGGTGGCCCTGTTGCCGAACGGCCGGCTGGGCGAGCCCGGCACGGTGGTGCAGCACACCGGTTCGAGCGTGAATTCGGCGCGGCAAAAGGAGCCCCACGCCCACGCCGTCGCGCTCTCACCCGATCAACGTCTCGTGCTCGCGGCCGATCTTGGGATCGATTTGATCATGGCTTACCGGCTGGACGCGACGCGCGCGGGACTCCGGCCCAATGCGGCGGCGTATGCAAAAATGCCGCCGGGCTCGGGCCCGCGCCACTTGGCGTTTCATCCGAGTGGGAATTTTCTCTACGTGATCAACGAGCTGCTCTGCACGATGTCGGTTTTCACGTTCGACGCGGCGCGCGGCATCCTCAGCGACCAGCAAAATATCTCCACGCTCCCGCCGGGCGAGATGCTGCAACGTGGCTACAGCACCGCCGAGCTCGCGGTGCATCCGAGCGGCAAGTTCCTCTTCGGCTCCAACCGCGGCCACAACTCGATCGTCGTTTACGCGATCGATGCGGGGTCGGGGCGGTTGACGCACGTCGAAAACCAATCGACGCAGGGCAGGACGCCGCGGCACTTCGGCGTCGATCCCACCGGCAAGTGGCTGCTCGCCGAGAATCAGGATTCCGGCACCGTCGTGGTGTTTGCGATCGACCAAAAAACCGGCCGCTTGAAACCGACGGGGCAATCGCTGGACGTGCCCGCGCCGGTATCGGCGGTCTTTGTCGGGTTGGAATAGGGCGGACCCCTGCCGGGCTTCCCGTGGCCACAGGTGCTTTCCGATCCAGCAAGTAGGCTTAGGGTGAACTATTCCTACTTGCGCTAACTCGATATAGCTTTCTCCATTCGCCGCTCTCCCGGTTAGCCTGAGAACTTCCCTGCCTGATAGCTGCAACCCTCTCCCGCAACCCTGCGCGCGGAATTCTGAATCCCCCTGCATCCCATGAACCGATCACCGCTGCAATCCACGATCATTCGTTTGTTCCTCGCCGCCGGCTGCGCGCTGGCGTTTACCCTCGTCGCCCATGCCCAAAATTCCGCCACCGGCACGATCGAGGGGCGCGTCTTCGACTCCGGTCGCGGTGAGTATCTGGAACGCGCCCGCCTCACGATCGAAGGGACTGCGATGGAAACGTTTTCCGATGAGAGTGGCCAATACCGCTTCACGAATGTCCCGGCGGGCTCAGCCCGCGTCCGCGTTTTCTTTACCGGCCTGCTCCCGCAGACCGATGCCGTCGCGGTCGCGGCCGGCCAAATCACGCAGCACAACATCACCCTCGCCACGGGCCCGGGCCGTCGCGCGCCGGCGGCCGGCGAGGCGGTGAAGCTGGAGAAATTCGTCGTCGCCACCTCGAAGGAGATGGACGGCGCCGCCATCGCGATCAACGAGCAGCGGTTCGCGCGCTCGATTATCAACGTCGTCGCGGCGGATGAGTTCGGCACCGTCGTCGATGGCACGCCCGGCGAGGTGTTGAAATTTCTCCCCGGCATCACGCTCGACTACAGCGCCGGCGAGGCGCGCACCATCTCCATGAACGGCGTGCCATCGGCCAACGTCCCGATCACGGTCGGTGGCTTCGATCTGGCGAGCGCGGCGAGCAACGGCACGGGCCGCGTCACCAATCTCGATCAGTTTACGGTGAACAGCATCTCGCGCATCGAGGTGCATCACTCGCCGACGCCGGAAGCGACCGGTTCCTCGCTCGCGGGCTCCGTCAACATGGTGCCGCGCTCCGCCTTCGAGCGCTCGCGGCCGATCTACTCGGGGAGCGTGTTTCTCACGCTCAAGGATGGTGACCGGCACTTCAACAAGACGCCCGGCCCGCTCAACCGCGAGACGCGCAAGGTGACCCCCGGCTACAGTTTCTCCGCCGTCGTGCCGGTGAACAAGCGCTTCGGTTTCACGCTCTCGACCAACCATGTCGATCAATACAGCTACGAGGATGTCGCGACGAGCACGTGGCGCGGCAACGGCCAGGCGACGAACGTCGCCGCGACCGCGCTCACCGGCTTGCCTGCCACCACGGCGGACAAACCCTATCTCACGGATTTTGCCTTGCGCGACAGCACCCGCGGCAATCGCGGCGATTCCGCCGCCACCACGATCGACTGGAAATTTTCGCGCAACGACACGCTGTCGCTGTCCTACACGTGGAACTGGATCGGCGTCGTGCACAACAACCGCACACTGTCCTTCTTCGTGAACCGCGTGCAGCCCGGCGCCTGGGGCCCCACGTTCACGGAGGGCACGCGTTACGTCGCCGGTTCGCCGACGTCGACTGGGACGCTCACCCCCGGCGGCTTCGGCCCGGTCGGCGGTTTCGGCGAGGTGCGCGTCAACGGCGGCGCGCAGGACTGGTATGGCACCACCTCGTCGCCGTCGCTCGTCTGGCGCCACGACGGCCCGGACTGGAAGATGGACGCCGGCATCGGCTACTCGCGCGCCAGCCTCCACACGCGCAACATCGACAAGGGCTTCTTCGGCGCCTCCCAGGCACGTCGCACCGGCGTGCGCGTTTCCTTCGCCGATATTTTTTATCTGCGGCCCAACACGATCAGTGTCACCGGCGCCGACGGCGCCCCGATCGATCCCTACCGGCTCGACAACTACTCGCTCGACACCGCCAACAACGTCATCCGCGACTCCGTCGATCTGAAGCGCAGCGCCCGCGGCAATATCCGCCGCGACCTCGTGGTGCGCGATGTGCCGGTTTCGCTCAAGGTCGGCGCTGATATCCGCAGCCTCGAGCGCGACCTCCGCGCGACGACCGACACCTACACGTTTGTCGGCAAGGACGGCATCAACAGCTTCGCCGGCACTGCGCCGCAGATCGGGGACGACAACGCCGGCATCGTCCTCGACGAAGCGTTTTCCCAGCGCGTCGGCTCCTACGGCTTCCCCAAGATCCAGTGGATTTCCAACGACGACTATTACGATCAGTTCAAGCGCAACCCCGCGCATTTCACGACCAACGCCAACAACAACTATCGCTCCGCTATCGGGGCGTCGAAGTATGCACGCGAGGTCATCTCGGCCGCGTATTTCCGCGGCGATGCCGCCTTCTTCG
>JANOAF010000667.1:0-4650 GCA_031411015.1 Opitutaceae bacterium
CGCTTATTTCCTCGAGAAGATGGAGGCCACGAAGGACGTCGATGGCCATTCTCTCCTGCACAATTCCCAAATCGTCTACGGGAGCGGTAACGCCGACGGCAACCGCCACACGCATTCAAATCTCCCCGTGATTCTCGCGGGTCATGGCGGCGGCACCCTGCAACCCGGCCGTTACACCCGCTTCAACGACGATCCGGTCACCAATCTTTTCCTGAACATGATCGACCGCGTCGGCGGTCCGCAGCGCCTCGATCGCTTCGGCGACTCGACGGGAAGGCTCGGAAATATCTAGCCATGCGATCGTCGAAGCGCCCCTCCGCGGGTTTCCTCGCGGTCGCCTTGGCCATCGGGACCCTCGGCAATCCTCGCGCGGAGGCTCAACCGGTAGCGAGCCCGCCGGCCGCGACCGGTCAGACGGGCGCGCCTCGCGGCGGACGCGGTGCCCCGCTCACTGCCGCAGATCAGGCCGCACTCAACAAGCTCGCTGAGCTGCCCCTCTGGCAGCCGGGGGCGGGCGACGGCGACTACTCGGTCGCGCCGCCCTACGCCCCCGCGCCCGAGAATGCGTTGCGCGACCGCGTCCCGCAGGGTCGCGTCGAGACGTTTCAGCTCCCGCTTGCCGGCAGTAAATTTTATCCGCCCGCGGCTGGCCGCGACGGCAAGGTTAACGAAGCTGCCACGCGCGAGGTTGTCGTCTACATTCCCGCCGGCTATGTCCCTGGCACGCGTGCTCCACTGCTGTTCTGCCACGATGCGATGGGCGCGCATGATCAAAAGCCCGCGCCCTATCTTCCGACCATCCTGGACAACCTGATCGCCGACAAACGGCTCCCCGCGCTGATCGCCGTGATGGTCATGCCGAGCAGCCAGCGCAGCGTCGAATACGACACCGTGTCCGGCAAATTCGCCGATTTCATTGAGGCCGAGGTGCTGCCCCGCGTGGCGAATGAATACAACGTGGCCTTCACGTCCGACCCAAACGCCCGCGCCACGCTCGGCGGTAGTTCGGGTGGCGCGGCCGCGCTCTCGATGGCTTGGTTCCACCCGGAGCTTTACCGGCGCGTGCTCGTGTATTCCGGCACCTTCGTGAATCTGCGCAACGGCCCTGACGCGCCGCACGGCGCGTGGGAATACCACGAAAATTTCATCCCGAAAACGGCGCCGAATAAACCCCTGCGCATTTGGCTGCAGGTCGGCGAAAGGGACAACGGCGCGAATTCCTCGGGCGCCGGTATGTTCAACTGGGTGATCGCCAACCAGCGCATGGCCGAAGCCCTCAAGGCGAAGGGCTATCCCTACCAGTTTGTCTATTGCAAGGAAGCCGGCCACGTCGACCGTCCTGCCCGCGCGCAGACCCTGGCTCCCGCGCTTGAGTGGCTTTGGCGAGATTACAGACCGGCAACGAAGTGAAGGCGCGAGCCAAAATCCGCCGCCACTTCCGACTGGGGTCCACAAGGTTTCCACGCCGACAAACACCAGTCCAATCCCACCGAAAATCTACCCCTGCCCGACCGGCCAGGTTGCGCCGTGGCATTCCTCTCCATCCCCATGAATCGTATAACTCGTCTACTCTCCGCAGCAGCGATCACTTCGTTCGGCGTCGTTTCCGCTCAAGCCCAAATCAACAACGATCCTCCCGGCGGCAGTGGGCCCGGTCGCGGTGGCCGCGGACCCGGCGTTGAGGCAAGCGTCGTCACCGCCGCTCGCTCCCCTGAGGTCAATGCCAACGGCACGATCACCTTCCGCCTTCAGGCGCCCAACGCCAAAACCGTGCGGGTGTTTACCGACTTCCCCAAGCTCGGTGACGTCCCCGTCAACGGTTCCGCCGGCTTCGACATGACCAAGGACGACAACGGCGTCTGGTCTTACACCTCCCCGAAACTCGCGCCGAGCTACTATCAATATTGGTTCGTCGTGGACGGGTTCTCGACCCCCGATCCTCAGAACACCTTCGTCCGCCCCGCCTCCGGCGTTTACAAAAGTGTCGTCGCGCTCCCCGGCAAAGACTCAGCGTGGTTGATGTTCCGCGACGTGCCGCACGGAAACCTGATCGAGCACCACTATCTCAATCCGGAAAACAAGACCGCCCGCCGCGTCGTCATCTACACGCCGCCGGACTATGCCACGAGCGGTAAGAGCTATCCCGTCCTCTATCTCCTGCATGGTGCCAACGACTACGAGCGCGGCTGGACGCAGACCGGCATGGCAAACACCATTATGGATAATCTCATCGCTGAGGGCAAAGCCGCCCCCGCGATCATCGTGATGCCCTTCGGCCACGACACGACCGGCTCAACCGGCAAGCTTCCGGAAGTCCGCGCGCTGCAAGCCTCGCTCGGCTACACGCCGCCACCCGGACGCGGTGGTCGGGGCCCTGGCGGCGCGGGTGGCGGTGGGGCGACACCCTCTTCGGCCGCAAACACGCCGCCTCCGCCTCCCAGTTACATGGAAAAGGATCTGCTCGGCTACGTGATGCCCTACGTGGAAAAAGAATTCCGCGTCGTGAAGGACAAAAAAGCCCGCGCTATTTTCGGCTATTCGATGGGAGGAGGACACAGCACCACCATCGGCTTCGGGCACCCCGAGCTGTTCTCGTATGTCGGCGGTTTCAGCGGCTACTCTGGTGCCCAGACGCCTAGCACGGCCCGACTGTTAGCCGATCCGGCGAAAACCAACAGCGACTACAAAATAATCTTCATCGGATCAGGCACCGAGGATGGTGCCGTCAATGGTGGCCGTGCACTCCATACCGCTTTCGCGGAAAAAGGCATCAAACACATTTGGAGCGAAGATCCCGGTTACGGCCACGACTACCAGATCTGGCGCATCTACCTGCACACGCTCCTCCAAAGAACGTTCCGCGACTGAACCCCCGATCGCCGAGTCCGGTTTAGCGACGAAGTATGCCCGTGCCGTTCGCGGTGATGCGCCTGTCAGGTTTCTGGCCGGTGACTCCTCCTCGGAAATCTAGACCATCGTTATGAAAAAAAACGTCTGTTCTTCCCTTCTGGCGGGGGCGCTCTTGCTCGCCGCGACGGGCCGCGCCGCGCCCGACCCGAATTTCCACCTCTACCTTTGCTTCGGGCAGTCGAACATGGAAGGCGGTGGTCGGATCGAGGAACGCGACCGCGAGGTCGACCCACGCTTTCAAGTGTTGGCGGACTTCGATACGCCCGACCGCAACCGGCAAATGGGGCAGTGGTATGACGCCATTCCGCCGCTGACCCGTCGCACGCGCGGAATTTCCCTCGTGGATTATTTCGGCCGCACGATGGTGGCCAATCTTCCGAAAGAATTCCGGGTCGGCGTCGTAAAGATGGGGGTTTCGGGCACCCGGATCGAACTCTGGGACAAGGACGCTTTTCGCACGTATCTCGACAACCTGCCCCCCGATGGCATCTGGAAGCGTCCGCTCGCCAACCAATACGACGGCAACCCCTACGCGTATCTCGTGAAGCTCGCGAAGATCGCCCAGCAATCGGGAGTGATCAAAGGCATCCTTATCCACCAAGGAGAATCCAATTTTGAGGATCAGGATTGGCCAAAAAAAGTGAAGAAAGTCTACGACGACTTGATAAGCGATCTGCACCTGAAGCCCGAGGAAGTGCCGCTCCTCGCGGGTGAAGTGGTCAACGCCGATCACCAAGGCGAAAAAGCCAACGCCAACGAGATTATGAAGCATCTTCCCGCTGCGCTGCCCAATTCCTACGTCATTTCTTCGGCTGGTCTGCCGTGCAATGCCGACCACCTCCATTTCACGGCCGATGGCTATCGGGAGTTCGGCCGGCGCTACGCAGAAAAACGGCTCGGTCTCATGGGCTACAAGGCGACCGAGCCGAAAGAGCCTTATGTGACGCTCGTCCCCGTGGCTCCGGCGAACAATACTCCCGCAAAGCCCTGAGAAAGGATTCAGCACGGCAGGTGGTCCACTACCTGCCGCACAGCGTCAGCGTCGGCGCGAGTGGCTAGGTTCTTGCGGACTCGCTTGCCATCCAACCAGCCGGCCACGCGGAAAACGACATCTCCGTAGGGATTCGTGAATTCTGAAATGACGAACGGAGTGACCTGGTTCTTGACCGATTTGCCACGGCAACTGGCAAATCGGTTGTCGGGATTTTCTCCTCAGAGGAGAAAAATGGCGGAGAGGGAGGGATTCGAACCCAGTTCTACCGGCGAAGCTAAGTCGCGCGATAACGCGGACTTAGTTTGTAGTTAATAATTTAGGACAAAAAGAAGGCTGCATCATCATGCGACAGAGTGAAAGCAAAAACAGATTTTTTGGCAACCTTTGGGCAATCTATCCACACGCGCAGCACGCAGGAAAATGAGCGAGGTGGAACCTCGTTCACGTCGGAAGGGCTTCAGCTTTGCCGCCGCTTTCATCTCTTCCACCACGAATTTTGAAAAAGCGCCGATCTCACCATGGACGGAAGCCTTTTCCAAAGCTGCCATATATTCCCGTCGCCGCTCCACCTGGATGATCGCCCAATTAAATCCACCGGGCGCGAGCATGAGGTTCATCAGGAACCGTCCGGTCCGGCCGTTGCCATCGGAATAGGGATGGATAAACACAAAGACAAAATGACCGAGCACCGCACGGACGGCGGACGAAGGTTCGCGGCTGAGGGCGCCGAACAACGCCTCCATCAA
>JANOAF010000668.1:0-13120 GCA_031411015.1 Opitutaceae bacterium
CGAGATAAGCCTGGGCGACGAGGGCGTTGTGGCCGGTGCCGAGAAAGAGGGCGTCGTAGTGCGGCATGTCGGTTAGGATGCGTTATCCGTTTTCTGAACGCGGAACTCCGGGCTCAGTAGTAGGGCGGGTCTGTGACCCGCCCCGATGCGCGCAGGATGTTCCGAGGGCAGGTTGGAGACCTGCCCTACTTTCGGGAGGCGCTGCACACAAAGACTCATGGCACCCGCTCAGGAACGTGATCCACGATCAGTCGGCAGGTGATGCGAGAGGGCAGAGCAATGGCGAGCCGGCGCATGGTGGTCGTGATCGTAATGTTTCCGTTCGAGAGGGGGCGGCCGTCGGCCGACGAAAGCGTCCACGCGTAGGTTCCGGGTTCGAGAGTGAGAAGACTCGCGTCCATCGCGCGCTGGGCGGTGCCGAAGTGAAAAAGATTCGCGGCGAAATGATCACGTCGGTTTTTCGTGACCAGCACGGCGAGTTCGCGTGGCAACGTGTGCCAGCGCGCGCCGTTAAGCGGGAAATGATCCACGGCTCCGGTATCGCCGGTGACGGTGCTGTAAAGCAGGCCGTGATCCACGCGCGGCAATCCCGTCACGAGGGTGCGTGGCCAGGTATCGGGAAACGACAACACGCGATCGGTGAAGCGGACTTCGGCGGTGAACATCGGCCAGTTCGTGCCCAAGGTGCGCGCCGTCGCCGCGAGATCGCGGGTGAGGGCCGTTTCGTCTCCGGCGATGACGAAGCGCACGTAGCCGCCAGCGTCGGCGAGAAGCAGATCGTCGAAGCGTGCATCCCCGGACAGCTGGCGCCACTTTGCCAACGCATCGTTGATGATCCGGGGCAGGCGATGCGCTGCCCACGCCGGACTGCCGGGCTGGCCGTCGTGATTGCCGGCGGCGAGATGCGCGCGACGGAGCTCGGCCATTTGCAGGAGCGGTTGCAGGAAAATCGGCTCGCCGGTTTGCACGTGGGCTTGGAGCAGGGTCGAGGTCATCGCGCGGACGGGATAGCCGGGCCACGAATAGAGGCTGACCATCGCATCGCCCGCCATCTCCGGTCCGATCCAGCCGCGCTCACGGCTGCCGACGAGACCGGACGGCCACTGCAAGGCCGCGGGCACGAGGCCCGCGGCCTTGCCGTTGTCGGTGCTGAGCGCGGCCTCGGCCCACGTGCGCAACCAACGCGTGAGCGGGGCGCCGAGCGCGGGATCGCGGGTGCGCTGCCACAGCAGGAGCACGGGTTGCATGACGCGCACGTGATAGCCGGTGTCGTAGGCACGCGCGGTGTCGGAGCCTAGGCGTTCGTGATTAAAATCGATGTGCTTGAACTGGAGTTTGCCGCGCGCGTTTTCGCCCCACCACACTTGGTCCGCGAGCTCAAGCAGGCGGCGCGTGCGGCGCGCCCACGACGGGTCATCACCAGCCGCGTGCAGCATGGGCGTGAGCGTGTCGGCGGTTTCCTCGGCGGTGTGCTCGACATCGGTGAGTTGGTTGGTGTAGCCGGCGGCGAGTGACGGCCGCGAAAGATTCCCGAGCGCGAGCCGGGCCTGCGATTCATTGACGAACGGATCGTCGAAACCGAATAGCACCGGTGCCCACCAACGCCACATCTCGACATCGTCACCCCACTTGCCGCCGAACTCGCCGTTCGCGAGCTGGCGCTCCTCGATCCACCAACGGATGATCCGGTGCAGTTGCTCGAGCGCGCGTCGCTGATGATTCGCCCAAGCCGGGGCGCGATCATCCCATGGGGACAAGTCGGACGCCGCGAGATTCTCGCCGCCGTAGATTTTGAGCGCCTGATTTTCGGGGAACGCGGCACGAGCCTCGGCGAAGAGGCGCTCGGCCTCGCCGACGAACGCCGCCTTTCGTTCCGGCACGGCGGAGACGGAAGAATCCTCGATCATCGCCCAGGTGAGAAAGCGCGCGCGATAGAACGCCCACAGCGGATGAAGCAGCGACTCCGGCCGTGGCGGGGTGGGAAAAGGCGGTTGGTAGGCGAGGGTGGCCTTCTCAAAAAACCGGTGCAGATAGCGATGCACCTCGCCCTCGCCACGGGCGACTTCCTGCGCGGCGCGGGTGCGGCCCTCGGCCCAAGCCGCCACGATAGGGAGAAGCGCGGCGAGTTCGGCGCGCGTTGCCGTGTCGAGCAACGTTGGGTCGGACGCGGTTAGCTTTTGCAGGTGCGCGAGGCGCACCGCGTCGTCGGAGGCGTTGCCGGCCGCGAGGATCAACGCGGCGGCGGAGTCGGCGGCGGGGGCCGCCACGGAGAGCGTGAGCAGAAGTGCAAAGCCAACCCACCGCGACCAGATCAGCCCGGCGACATACCGAGTAGCCGCGCCGATTGAGGCGTGGAGAAGGCCGCGCAGCATCACGGTTCAGAACCGAAACTTTACGCCGGCGCTGCCGTTCCAACCGGAGTTTTCCAGCTCTTCAGGACGGGCGGGCACGTTATCATACCAGCGCTTTTTTTCCTGCGTCAGGTTTTTCCCGTCGGCGAAAATCGTGAAGCGGCGGTTGATGCGGTAGGAGAGCTGGGCGTCCCAGCGCGTGGCGGTGTTGTTGGTGACCTGACCGGCGAGGCCGCCGACTTCGCGCACGAAGGCGCCGGTGTAATTCACGGCGACGCGCGCGGTGAAGCCGTATTTTTCCCAATAGACCTGCGCGTTGTAGATCCGCTTCGGCTGCGACGGCACGAAGTTTTCCGTGCGGGTGCCGGTGGCGCCAGTCGTGACGTTGAGCGTGGGAAAGTCGGACTCGCCGCGCACAAAGGTCGCGTTGACGCTAAAGCCGAGGCCGCTCAGCGGGCCGGGCAGCATCGGCAGCGCCTGCGTCCAGGTGAGCTCGGTGCCGGTGATATCCTGATCGGCGCCGTTGAGATTCTGGTAGAGCGCGACGATGATCGGCGGGCGCGTCTCGCGGGTGACGCCCTTGTAGATGAAGTCCTTGATGTTTTTCTGGAAAACGCCGACGGAGAGCATGCCGGTCGGCTGGAAATACCACTCGAGCGCCACATCGAAGTTCTGCGACTTCTGCGCCTTGAGATTCGGATTACCGCGGTAAACCTTGGCGAGCGCGCCGCTGTCGAGATTGAGAATGCCCTCGGGATCGAGCGAGGACTCGTAGGGGATAAGGTCGCCGTAGTCGGGGCGCGAGAGGGTGTTGGTCCACGCACCGCGGAGGACGAGATCTCGATTGAAACGATAGTTCAGGAGGAGCGAGGGGAAGAAATTGTCGTAGGACTTGCCGCCGGTCGCAGTCGTCGAGGCGGTGGGGCGGTAGGTAAAGCCCGTCTTCGTCTTTTCGTAACGGAGGCCGGCCACGGTTTGCAGTTTCCCGAATTGCGCGGTGCCCATGCCGTAGACGGAGGAGATCTTTTCCGTCGCGTCGTAGCGCGAGATCGCGAGCAGTGTGCCTTCGTCGCTGGGGAGCAGGGCAAACGCATTGGTATTTTGCGCGACGGCGGAGAAGATCGAGTCGAGCGCCGGGTAGGGGCCGAAGGTGGCGACGCGGCCGCCGAAGACATTGCGCGGCTCGAAGTCCGTGCCGAAAGAAGCCTGCGTGGGGGCCGTGCCGATGGGCGCGTAGTCGTCGAGCGCGCCGTCGAGGTTGCGGTCTTTGCCACGGTATTTAGCGCCGACCTTCCACTGCATGGGCAGGTCGCCGAGCTGCTGGTTGAATTCGTAGTCGAGCTTGGCGACGAGATCGTCGTCCTCGCTGCTGAGGCGGTGGAAGCGGATTTGGTTGAGCGCCATGTCCTGTGTGCGGAAGAGCGAGTTCTCACCGGTCGGTCGGTTGGTCATCGTCACGCGCGGGTAGGCGGAATCAGTGCGATCGACCACGAAGTCGATGTTGCGGCGGAGCGCGGCGGAGGCGGTCTCGAATTGAAAGCGACGGGAGTTGGCGTCGAAGGTGGCGGCGCCGTAGTTGGCCTCGTAGCTCAGCGTGCCCTCGGGGAGCTTGGTCTTGCCGCCGAGCGTGATGCGGTCGCTGTCGCGCTCGGAGATCGTGTGATCAAGCCGGCGCGTGATCCGCGCCTCGGTGCCGGTGGCGCGCAGATCGGTGGAGGTGGCGGCGAAAGTGTTGAAGCCGCGCTGGCGGAAGCGCCACCGCGTGGAGTCAGTCTCGCTGCCGTTGTGGAAGAGCTTGAGGTAAAACTGCGAGATGTCGCCGGGGCGGTAGTCGAAGTTGAGGTTGCCGCCGAGGCTCTCCTTCTCGATGCGGCGGAAACGCTGGTCGAATTCCGAGATTCCTTGGTTGGTGATGCCGACGATGGTGTTCACGGGCGCGATGCTCTTGTCGAAGTAGGCGATCTCGTAGTCTTGCTGGCCGTATTTGTCATCGGAGGCCGAGAGCGTCGCGGTGACGCCAAATGTGCGCTTGGCATCGAGGACATCGCTGTAGTTGAGCGTGAGGCCGTAGCCGTCGTCCTTGCGCAGGCTGTTGTAACGATACTCGGCGCGGCCGTTGAGGCTGCGGCCCGGGAGGTCGAAGGCGCTGCGCGTGACAAGGTTCACGAGGCCGCCGAAGGAATCGGCGTCGCGGTCGGCGGGCAGCGCTTTGATTACCTCGATGCTACTGACCATGTCGGAGGGAATTGAGCTGAGATCGAACGCGCGGGTATCGGTGCCGCCCACGGTGGAGATGCCGTCGGCTGCGGGCGCGCTGACGTGCGAGCCGTCGAGCGTGATCGAGTTGAACTTGGCCTCGGCGCCACGGATGGAGGCGAAGGCGGAGCGGCCGTCGAGCACGATGCTGACACCGGCGAGGCGCGCGAGGGCGTCGCCCACGGTGTTGTCGGGGAGGTTGCCGATGGTGTCGGCGGAGATGACGTTCATCACCGTGTTGCTCGTGCGCTGCTGGTTGATGGCGCGCGACTGGCCCTCGCGGACGGATTCAACCGTCACGGCTTCGAGCACGATCACGTCGCCTTCGCCGAGCTCGACGTTCGCGGGGGTCGAAGCACCGGCGCGGACTGCGACCGCGGCGGTCTTGGTTTTTCGGCCAACGTAGCTCACCTCGATCGACTGGCTGCCGACGGGCACGCCGGAGAGAGTGAACGAACCGTCGCGCGCCGTCGCCGTGGCGAGCGCGGTGCCCGCGACGCGCACCTCGGCACCGACCAGATAGCCGTTAGTCGTCTTGTCGGTGACGACGCCCGAGATTGAACCGGTCGATTGCGCGAGAGCGGTCGCGCCTGAGAGCGCGGCGAGGAACACGCTGAAGCGAAAACACCAGCGAACGAGATTGAGTGGGGCAATGAATGCGGGGGCGGTATGCATCGGTGGGGAAGCGTTGGTCATGACTCGCGCCGCCTGACCGGCGGCGTGGACTGGCCGCGTTTGTAACCAAGCGGTGCATCGACGCACGCAATTTTTCTCGCCAACCCGCCTTCGTGGCCGGAACGACACCGTTGAAGGTGGAGCGCGTTGACCCCAACGCGCTGATTTCAGAGCGGAGCGACTGAAGCGCCTTGAGGTCAAGTCGCGCCACCCACGGGCGGCTTTATTGCGAACGAAACCCGGTTTGACCGCACACTTCCGGCTAACGCACCCGACTCAAATGCCCGAGCAGTGCCTCTGCGCACGCCCGTGCAAACGCCGGATCGTTGATCGCGAGATCGAGATCGCGGACGGGGATGTCCGGGCGGAGGTGTGTGGTGATCGCGGAAAAGAGTGCCGCGTCGGCGGCGGGATCGTGGAAGGGCTGGTCGGCGGCGCTGATCACGCTGATCGCGCGGCGCGGGATGAGCACGGTCACAGGTGCGGAGTAGCGGTTGATTTTTTCCGCGAGGATGCGGCCGAGTTCGGCGCATTCGGCGGGCGTGGTGCGCATGAGCGTCACCTGCGGGTTGTGCTGGTAGAACTGGCGGCCGGCGAATTTCGCGGGGACACTCGCGCGTTCGCCGAAGTTTACCATGTCGAGGCAGCCCGGCGTGACGATGGCGGGGATTTTTGCGCGAGCGGTGGCGTCGAGGCGCTCAGGGCCGGCGGTGAGGACGCCGCCGACGAGTTCGTCGGCCCACTCGGTGGTCGTGATGTCGAGCACGCCAGCCACCATTCCGCTGGCGATGAGCGATTCCATGGCGCGCCCGCCGTTGCCGGTGGCGGCGAACACGAGGACTTCGTAGCCGGCGGCCTCAACGAGGCGTTTGGCCTCGGTGACGCACGCGGTGGTGTTGCCGAACATACTCGCGACGATGAGCGGTTTTTCCCCGGTGGCGGCGGGCGCGGTGCGGCGGGCTTCGGCGGCGGTGACCATGCCGCAGATCGCGCCGGCGGCGTTGGAGAAAATCGCGCGTGAAACGCGGTTGAGGCCCGAGACGTCGACGATGGCGGGCATCATCGTGATGTCGGTGGTGGCGACGTAGGGTGCGACCTGTCCGCTCGCGAGCGTCGAAACCATGAGCTTTGGAAAACCGATCGGCAGCGCACGCATTGCGGCGGTGGCGATCGCGGTGCCGCCGCCGCCGCCGAGGGAAATGATGCCATGGATTCGGCCAGCGGCGTGGAGCGAGGTGACGAGCGCGGCGGCGGCCCGGCCCATGAGCGTGACGCACTCGCCGCGATCTTTGCGCGCGAGGATCGCGGCGGTATCTTCGGGCGCGGAGGGCGATGAACCCACGGGCGAGACGCCCGTGCCACGACTGAGCGCGGCTAGGACTTCGTTACGCGTGAGGTCGGGCGTGATCGATGGGGTGTCGAGACTGCCGACATCGATCAGAAGCGGGGCGAAACCAGTGCCGCGAATCTGCTCCGCGATGAACGCGTGCTCGGGGCCCTTAGTGTCGAGGGTGCCGAGGATGGCGATGGTGGGCATTTCAAGTAGGGCGGGTCTGTGACCCGCCCTCGAAGGGCGCGTGGTGTTCGATTCGGAAAGGGCGGGTCACAGACCCGCCCTACTGCTCACTTCCCGCTCGCCCATTTCACGGCGTTTGTGAGCAGGGTCTTGAAGGCGGGGTGATCGTGGACGCGTTCGTCGTGGCCGAGGGTGAAGCCCACGACGCGGGCGCGCTCGTGCTTCGTGGTCCAGATCACGGGGTGCGGTTTCTTGAATTTGATCGAGGGTGAGGTTTCGGCGAGCACGTCGATGGGGGCGGTGCCGGCCGGGATTTTCTCGGGCTCGGCGTTGATGTAGTAGAGTTCGTCGAAGACCTCGAACGTCGCGGGCACGCCCTTCAGGATGGGGTGGTTGGGCTTGAGGGCGTTGACGGAGTAGGCGCCGAGCTTGTCGTGGCCGCGCGCGCCGCCGCCGACGATTTGGGCGTTGAGTTCGGGCCACTCGGCGAAGCCATACCACGTGCCGGGGTGGAGCATGACGATGCCCTTGCCGGCGGCAGCGAAGGCGAAGAGCGCTTTACGGTAGGCGGGGCTGTCGAAGAATTTCCGATTCACGCTGATGACGGCGACATCGGCCCCGGCGATCTCGGCGGCGGCCTGATCGCGGTCCTCGGTGTAGTTCACCGTGTAGCCGGCGGCGCGGAGCGTGGCGGAGTCGGAGGCGCCGAAGAACTGGCCGAACTTGTGCGAGCTGCCGCCGCCGATGATGAGCACGCGCGTCTTGCCGGGTTCCCAGACGACGGGCGTGATTTCGGGGAGCGGCCCATCGCCGCGGCCGCCGGACTTCGGCGTGGCGTCGACCACGGCGGTGGTGCTTGAAGCTGTGGCGGATGACGGCGGGGTCGGGAGACCCCGCCCTACATCGGGCGTCGTGGCAGCACTGGCGCGGAGAAAGGCGATCACGTCGCGGAGGCCGGTGGCGCCGAGACCCTCGAAGCCTTCGGGCATGAGTGAACGGCGCGTGTTGTCGCGCGTGGCGATGTCGTCCTTCTTGACCTCGGTGTCACCGCCCTGGTTGCGGAGGGTGAGCGACACGGAGTTTTCGTTTACGATCACGCCGGTGATGGTTTCGCCTTTTTTCGTGGTGATGTTCCACTGCCAAAAGTTCGGTTCGACCTGGCGGTTGGGATCGACGATGGCGGTGAGCAATTCGGTGGAGGCGTGCGTGCCGATGCCGCCGAGCGGCGGACCGACATCGCGGACGCCGAGGTCGCCGAGCTTGTGGCAAATGGCGCAGGCGGCGGCGAAGAGCGTGCGGCCATTGGCGGCGTCGCCGGGCTTTTCGACCTCGCCGAGGAGCTTCGCAATGAGATCTTCTTTTTCCTTGGAGCTGGAATTGGCGGCGCCGAGGACGACGGCGGCCTCGCGGGCGACGCGCGTGGTGGGATGCGTGCGGAGACGCGCGATGTTTGCGGGTCCGATGGCGGCGGGGGTGAGCCGGTTGGACTTGAGCGCTTCGACGAGAGCGAGGGCAGTTTCCGGACGCTTGAGGATCTGCTCAAAAATCGCGGGAGACTTCGACTGCACAAATGCGTTGATAAGCACCTCGGCGGGCTCGCGGCCGGCGAGTTCGCCCACGGTGGCGAGCAGCGGGGTCTTGATCGCGTCGGGCGTGGCGCTGTCGCCGAGGATGGCGCCGATGCGGGCGAGGGATTCGGAACGATGGGCGGGGAGGGCGACGAGGGCGGTGGCGATTTCGGCGCGTCGGGCGTCGGGAGTTTTTGCGTCGGCGAGATCGGCGAGCACGCGGCGCGCGGTCTGTGCGACCGCGTCGGCGAGCGCGCCGGATTTGTCCCACTTGGTGGCGAGGAGCAGCGCGGCGGGTGCGGAATCGGAAGCGGCGAGGAGCTTTTTCAGCGCGGCGAGGGTCGCGGCGTTGGGCGCGGTCAACTGATCGCCGAGCGAGGCGAGGCCGCGGAGGACGTGGGAGGCAAGCGGGCCGGGCGAGGCGGCGGCGGCTTGCGCGAGCTGGCCGGCGCTGCCGGGAGTGACCGCCGAGGCGAGCGCGGTCACAAAGCTGCCAAGGGCGGCGCTGTCCTTGCTGGCAAGCGCGTCCGTGATGAAGTCGGCGGCGTGCTCGCTGGCGGCGGCGATGAGGGCGGACTTCGTCCAATCGTCGGTGGCGGCGGTGAACTCGGCGAGGACGGCGGCGCGCTGCGCGGGCGTGGTGGCGGAGCGGGCGGATTCGTAGCGGGCGAGGACGGAGCTACCCATCGGACGGGAGAGCGACGTGACGCGCGCGTCGCCAGCGAAATTTTCCTGCGCGAGACGCCGCGCGGTTTTCTTCACGTGGGCGTTCGGGCTTGTCTCGATCGTTTTGATGAGCGCGGCGAGGTTGGTGCGATCGAGCGAGAGCGCGGGGAGCTTGATGGCCTCCTTGTGCTGCACGCGCCAGATGCGGGAGAAATAGTGGTCGCGGTCGGGACGGACGGCGGCGTTCGTCTGGCTGTGGACGGGGCCGCGGGTGTCGTTGTGGATGACGGCTTGGTTGTAGAAATCGACGACGTAGAGGGCGCCATCGGGGCCGACGCGGTTTTCGATGGGGCGGAACCAGAGGTCGCGGCTGCGGATAAATTCGGTCTGCTCGCGGCCGGTTTCCTTTTCGACGCGGTAGCTGACGCCGTCTTTGCGGACGAACTGGTGGTGCACGATGTTGAGCGTGGGCTCGGTGGTGAAGTAACTGTAGTTCCACTTCGCGGGCCACGCGCCGCCCTCGTAAATCGCGCAACCGGCGGCGGCGGTGAAGCTGCCGACCTGATCGATTTGCACGTAGGCCTGCTCGGGCCATGTCATCGCGGGATAGGTTTTCTGGCCGGTCATCATGCCCTTCCACGAGGTGGTGCCGGGAATTTTTCCCTTCGCGAGGACGCTCTCGGGGAGAACGGTGTGGAAGAACACGGTGCCGCTCGTGGGCTGCGTCCAAAACACCTGGCCGTCCCAGGTGATGTCGAGGCCCCAGGTGTTGCCGTTGCGGCTGGAATATTGCTCGAAGGCGGAACCGTCGGGCTTGAAGCGGACAACGCCGCTACCGTCGGGGCCGAATTTTTTTGTGCCGTCGCCCGAAGTCACGTCGCCGCGCGAGTAGCCGTGCGTCGCGTAGATCCAGCCGTCGTGGCCCCAGCGGAGATTGTTGATGACGGCGTGGGTGTCGTTGATGCCGAGGCCGGTGTAGAGCTTGGTGCGCTTGTCGCAGACGCCGTCGCCGTTGTTGTCCTCGAGCAGCCAGATGTCGGGCGAGCACGCGGCGATGACGCCGGTCTTGTAGAGGACGAAACTGGTGACGAGCTCCAGCTTGTCGGCGAAAACCTTTTTTGTGTCCATGACGCCGTCGCCGTTGGTGTCGGTGAGAATTGAAATGCGATCCTCGGGCTCGCGCTCGGCGCCCGGGTCGCGGAGGGAGCCGGAATCTTTCCAGCGCGGAAGCGCGGAGTTGGCGGGGGTGTTGGGCTTGCGGCGGCCGTTCGGATACTCGGGCGTCTCGCACACCCAGAGGCGGCCGCGCTCGTCCCAATCGATGTTCATGACCTTGTTGATGAGCGGCTCGGAGGCGACGAGCGTGAGATTGAACTCGGGGTGGACCTCAAGTTTGGCGGCGGCTTTCGTCGGCGCGATGGGACCACCCTCGGGATAGCGGAGCGCGTCACCGAGCTCTTCATCCCGGCAGAGTTCATTGGCGTTGGCGCGTTGCCCGGCCCACGCGATGCCGCGGAGGAGAATGGCGCGGTAGTTGGGGCGGGAGAAATTTTCGTAGCGATGGCCGGGGAGGGAGACGAACGCGCGGTAGGGCTTCGCGGCGCCCGCAATCGTGCGCTCGTAGGTCCACATCTGGGGCTGATAATCGTAGATGTTGACGCCTTTGTTTTTCGCGACGGCCTCGGCGGCGCGGGCCTGCGCCTCACGGTTGCCGCGGCCGCCGGTGTCGATGGCCTTCGGCGTGTAGGCGGTGGCGAGGACGTGCGCCTCGGGGAGCATGTCCATGTCGTAGTAAATCTCGTCGTCCATCGACCAGTTCGACGCACCGCGCGAAATCGGATGATCGCGATCGGTGAAGTAAACGTGCATCGGGGCTTCGAGCCACTTCGTCGTGCCGAAGCGCCATGAGCCACCGACGATCGTTTTGAACCAGTCGGGGTCGCGCGAGACGGAGGCGGCGTGAATCACGACCATGCCGCCGCCGCGTTTGAGAAACGTGTCGAGGTTGGCGCGGTCGGTGGCGTCGGGGATGTTGCCGCCCTCCTGCGCATGGATCACGAGGACGTCGGTCGCGGCGAGTTGCGCGGCGGTGGGAAACGTGTCGCCGCCGGTGGCGACGGCGCCGCGGGAATTCAGGAGCGGCACCCAATCGGCGAGGAAACGCGGGTGGTCATGCTGGCCGGGGCCGTGGGACTTCGGGCCGGAGCGGATGAAGACGCGGAGCGGCTCGGCGGCGGAAACCCACGAACAGAGAGCCAGGGCGAGGAGGAGGATACGTTTCATTGGGGGGAATTTTGTTGGGAACGCTAATCTTCGCTCATCTTTCGGTCTCGGAAGATTCGCCTAATCGGCGAATCAAGGCACCGGCGGGCTTGGACTCGTTTTGGGATTAGCGCCGATTAGCGGTTAAAGATTTTTGGGGGGGCTGAGTCAGAAGCGCGTGCGGCAGGCGGGAAGATTTTTGCGGAGGCTGGCCCAGGGTTCTTGGGCGGAGACGTCGTGGGGGTCCGCGACGGCGGCGAGGTTGTCGGGGAGTTTCGCCGGCGAGAGCATCGCGAGGAAGACGAGCGGCTCGGCGTGGGGGTTGTAAGTCGCGTGGATCGTGCCGGCGGGGATGTGGGCCATCTCGCCGGCGCTAAGGATGCGAAATTCTTTGCCGACCCATTGCTCGGCGCGCCCGTAAATCACGTAGATGATTTCCTCGCGGTGCGGGTGAGAGTGGAACGGATGACAGTGCATCGGATCCATGTTCGCGCGCACGAGCAGGAGTTTCTCGGCGGCGACGAGGTCCGGGCGGCAAAGCCATTCATTGTTAGTCCACGCATTGGGCTCGCGGAGAGCGTCGGCGATTTGGACGAAGCGGCGTTCGGCGGGGGACATGGGGTGAGTCAAACGGATCGGAAGAAACCACTAATCAACACTCATCAAAGGGAATGGAGAGGAATCAGAAACTGGATGGATGGGATTCCAAGAATTCCCCCCATCATGAGTGTGCATGAGTGGTTTTTGCCTTCGCCAGTTTCAGGTTTTTGAATTTCCGCGTGAGGTCGATGAGCGATTGCTCGACGCCCATGCGTTCGAGGCTGCTGGCGCCGACGAAGCCCACGCAGTCGGTGCCTTTGATGACGCGCGCAGCGTCCTCGGGCGTGTTAATCGGGCCACCGTGGCAGAGGAAGTAGATGTCCTTTCGCACGGCGGTGGCAGCGTTGATGATGTCCTGCGTGACCTTGAGCGTGTGCTTCCAGCTCATGACGGCGCGCTTCACGCCGATGCTGCCGCCGACGGTCGTGCCGACGTGCGCGATGATGGCATCGGCCCCGGCCTTGGCCATCTCGGCGGCCTCCTCCGGCGAGCCGACGTAGACGATCGAGAAAAGATCCATCCGCCGCGCGAGGGCGATCATCTCGTATTCCTTCTTCACGCTCATCCCGGTCTCTTCGAGGACGCCGCGGAAATGGCCGTCGACGATCGTGTGGGTGGGAAAGTTGTTCACGCCGGAGAAACCCATTTCCTTCACCTGGCCGAGCCAATGCCACATGCGGCGACGCGGGTCGGTGGCGTGGACGCCGCAGATGACCGGGACTTCCTCGACGACAGGGAGCACCTCATATTCGCCGATCTCCATGGCGATGGCGTTGGCGTCGCCGTAGGCCATCATGCCGGCGGTGGAGCCGTGGCCCATCATGCGGAACCGACCGCTGTTGTAGATAATGATGAGATCGGCGCCGCCCTTCTCGATTAATTTGGCGCTGATGCCGGTGCCGGCACCGGCGGCGATGATCGCCTGGTTTTTTTTCAGCGTGGCGTCGAGGCGAGCGCGCACTTCCTCGCGCGTGTAAGGGTTTCCTTTTCCGGTCCAAGGGTTGGGCATAAAAATAGATGTGACGGGTGCGGGCTTGACGCGACGCGGGGGGCCGAGAAGACCAGACCGTGGAGCGCCGCGGGGGCGATGAAAAGAACTCCGCGCACACATTCAACCGACGTTTTTGCACCTTGGGCCCCGATGAACCCCGCCTGGCAGGAAACCACCATTGACGGCGCACGCACGCGCCGCTGGTCGCTCGACGCAAAACAGTGTCCGGAACTCG
>JANOAF010000669.1:0-7482 GCA_031411015.1 Opitutaceae bacterium
CCCCGCGAGGGCTTGGCGGGCGTTGCCGGGCAAGCCGCGGGGTGAGGGCACCCCGTCTACATCAATCCACTGCCTCGCGAATCCAATCACCGCGGGCCGCTCACCGGTAGATCCAGTATTTCTTGCTCTGCTCCTGATAGACCTTGGCCTGCGCGCGCCACGTGCGCAGCCAGCCCTCGACATCGATCGCCGCGCCCTTGGCGACGAGATCGGCCGCGAAGGCGGATGAGCCCAGCAGCTTCACGAAGATCACCTTGTCGTTTACCTTGGCGGCGGTGAACGGATTCTTGCCCTCGAGTTTGCAGGTGAGCTTGAGCAGCCAGAAATTAAGCTCGGCCGGCCGCCATTCGTCCCAATCGGAGATTTCGATGAAGAGCCCGATGGAGGGCTGGCCGGTGCGGGCGTTGGGGGCGCTCACGCGGCGGAACTGGATGCCGGGCAGTTTCAGCGCGCGCAGCTCCTTTTCGTAAACGTCGAGCTTCGCTGTCATGTGCGACAACCCGCGAAACGCATACTGATCGCCGACGCCGTGCTTGAATCCACTGGGCGTTTCGCAGCCGAGGCCGGTCATAGGGTAACCCTGCACCGCGGCGAAATCCTGCATGCGCGGCGAGGTCGCGACCCACGTGAGCCCCGTCTCCGACCAGCGCATCGCGCGCGTCCACCCGCGCATCGGCACGATCGTGAGCTGGCCCCGGGCGCGCGCGGTCTCGGGAATCGCGAGCACGCCGGGCGCTTCCTTCGCCATGCGCGCGAGCTCGCCCATCGTGAGGCCGTGCACGTAAGGCACGCGAAACGCGCCGACGTAATTGTTGACCGCGAGCGCCGCGTCGAGCGGCGGACCGTCGACCTTCAGGCCCCCGAGGGGATTGGGCCGGTCGAGGATGATGAGCTCCTTGCCGTTTTCAAAACAGGCCTCCGCCGCGAGCTTCATGGCGCTGATAAACGTATAGCTCCGCGTGCCGATGTCCTGGAGATCGACCACAAGCGCATCGAGGTCCTTGAGCTGTTCCTTGGTGGGCTTGCGCGATTTGCCGTCGTAGAGCGAGTGAACCTTCAGGCCGGTGCGCGGATCGACGTAGCTCGCGTAGTTTTTCCCCGCGGGAAACTCGTTGTTGATCCCATGCTCGACGCCGAAGAGCGCGACGAGCTTCACGCCCGCGCCCTTGCGCAACACGTCGATCGTGGGGACACCGTGGCGATTCACACCGGCCGGATGCGTGAGGAGGCCGAGGCGCTTGCCTTTCACGACCGTGAAGCCCTCTGCCTCCAGCACATCGATCCCGAGCATCACGCCCTTCAGCGTTGGCGCGACAATGATCGCGGGCGCCGGGGGCGGCTTAGGCGCGGCGACAACGGGCGTCTTGAACGATTTGGGTGCCGGCGGCTGGCTCGCGCTGCAGCCCAAGAGGCCGAGCAGCGGCAGCAGGAGGGAAGTGAGACGAGTGGTTGGGTAGGGGCGGGCGGCGCCGGACATCACGGCGAGAGATGCCGCGCGGCGGTGGCACGGTCGAGCTGTTTTCGGAAACAACGTGTGGCGGCTGGAATCAGCCGAGCACGTGGCGCAGGGATTCGGTGAGAAAATCTCCCGCCTCGCGCAGTGCTTTCTCCAGCGGCACTCCACCCGGCGTGATCGAGTGAAGCGCGAGGTTGGCGGGCGGGTGGGCGACGGTCGCGCGGCCGGCGAAGACGTGGACCTTTTTCCCGAGCGCCAGCGCGCGCGCGGCAATCGCGCCCGGGCCTTTGCCTTGGAGCGAGCTGTCGTCAAACCGGCCCTCGCCGGTAATCACGAGATCGGCGGCAGCGAGTTTGGTCTCAAGATCGAGCCATGCCGAAACGAGATCGGTGCCGGGCACGAGGTGCGCATCGGCGGCGACCATCAGGCCGAAGGAAATGCCGCCGGCGGCCCCGGACCCGGGTGTGTCCATCAGCGCCGCGGACTTTCCGCTGTGCGCGCAGAGCAACGTGGCGAGGCGGGCGCTCTCGGTGTCGAGGCGCGCGAGGTCCGCCGGGCGCAGGCCTTTTTGCGGGCCGTAAGTCGCAGCGGCGCCGCGGGGGCCGGTGAGGGGATTGTTGACGTCGCAGGCGATGCGCACGGGTGGGAGGGGGGCCATTGCCCCGGTCACGCGAACGATCCGCGGCCACTGGGCCGGAATCGGCGGGAAGATCGCGGCGCCGTGGCTATCCTCGAATTTCAATCCGAGGGCCGCGAGCGCGCCGAGCCCGAGGTCGTGGGTCGCGCTGCCGCCGACGCCGAGGAGAATCGCCGCCGCCCCGCGCGCCGCCGCAAGGCGCATGAGCTCACCCGTGCCCGTGGTGCTGGTCTGCCACGGGTCGCGGAGTGCGTTGGCGAGGAGCGCGAGACCCGAGGCGGAGGCCATCTCGATCACCGCGACGCGGGCGGCGGGATTTTCGATTTTCGATTCTCGATTTTCGATTCCGAGCAGCGCGCGGGCGGTGGCGGGGATTTTTCTGAGGGTGACGAAACCGAGTGTGGCCGCGGTGGGCGCGCCGCGCGGGCCGGTGACCGTGTGCGTTTCAATCACACCGCTCGCCGCGTGCGTGAGGATTTCGCAGAAGCCCTCGCCGCCGTCGGCGAGCGGGCAGAGGTCGAGCGTCCAGTCGGGATGTGCGGCCCGTAGGGCGCGCGCGGCGGCTTCGCAGGCCGCGGGCGCGGTGAGGGAATCCTTGAATTTGTCGAAGGCGAGGAGGACGCGCATCAGCGGAAGGCAGAGGGATTGGTTCGTCGCTGCGTTCCGCGCAATGACAGAAAGGAAACGACGCGCCCGCAGTCGCCTTACTCGGCGGCGACGAACCTAAACCGCGGCACGCGTTGGCCCGCCACCTCGACCGTCTCGACAAACATCGCGGCGGGCCGCACCCACAGCACGCGCTCGCCGTAGAGCGGTTGGTAAACGACGAGCGCCTCCAGCGTCTCCGAGTGCCGCGCAAGCCCCACCACGCGATACTCGTTGCCCTTATAGTGCCGGTAGCGGCCGGGGCGCGGCTCAATCGGCAGGGGCGGAAGCGGAGCCGACATGATGGGGCGAAAATGCGCGGGCCACTCACTCCACGCGCAGGATGCCCTTCATCAGCGCCGAGTGGCCAGGGAACGTGCAGACGTAGTCGTAGTCGCCGGGCTTCGTGGGCGCGGTGAAGAAGATCGTGTCGCTCGTCTCGGGGAGCGTGAGGCCGGTGTGGACGAGCACGTCGGCGGAATCGGGCACGTAGTGTTTCGCGGCACCCTCGACGCCGAGCGCCATCGCGGCTTCGCCGATCGCTTGACCGCGGCCGGGGGCGGTGAGGACGAAGTTGTGCAGCATGTCGTCGGAATTTTTGAAAACGAGGCGCACGCGCGCGCCGGCCTTCACCGTGAGGAGCGTGGTGTCGAACTTCAGGCCGGGCTGCGTGCCGAGGAGGATTTGTTTGTCGCCCTCGTCGCTGGTCCAGTCGGCCGGGGCCTTGATCGGATGTTTGGCCGTGTTGCCGAGATCGGCGGCCACAGTCGGCGGCACGCACAGCTCGGCGTCCTTCGGATCCATCGGCACGATGCGGTCGGTGCGCGGGATGCGGTTCATCGTGTAGAACGCCGTCGGATGCAGCGCCGCTTCGGTGCCGCCCGCGGCCCGCAGGCCCGGAACTTTGATTTCGTGAACGTAGCCCTCGCGCAGACAGGCAACGGCGAGCCGCGCGCTTAGGCCGTCGGCAGCGACAACGATCTTGCGCACGGGACACGCGAGGCGGTTCACCGGCGCGCTGCCGTAGGCTTTGTGATAGAGATAGGTGAAACCGGCGATGGCGTAGCTCGCGGGATTTTCCGCGGTGGCGCGATCGACGGGCTTCGTAAAATGCAGCGTGAAACCATCCGCCTGCGCGCGCACTTCCTTGATTTCAAACGGGGTCTGGCCGGTCCACTCGAGCCGCTCGAGCCCCTGCTGCGCGGGGCCGACGGAGCCCCAGCCGCGGGCGGATTCGCCGACAAACATCACGCCCTTTTCGCCGTGCGCGATGCGCAGGATGCCGGAGTCGAAGCCCTCGCGAAACGCGATCGCCATGCCCTGCCACACCCCATCGACCTGCTCGAGCGCGATACGCGAGATTTTGCTCTGCCCCTGGTCGGCCGTGAAGAGCTGGCCGGCAAACGGCCCGAATTTCCCGCCCGTGAGATCCTCGATCGTGCCGGAGTTGGAGATGCCGAGCACGGTGTGCGGGAGCCACACGGCGGGCGGTTTCACGCCGGGGATTTTTTTCGCAACGTCAAACATCGGCTCCTCGAAATCTTTGATGTCCTCGGCGCGGAGTTTCACTGTCGAGCCGGGCGTGCGACTCCACGCGAGGCCCGCGGGATGACCGCCGAAGTCGCCCGGCTCCACATGCGTGAGCCGGCCGGAGCCGACCCACTCGCCCTGATTTTCCGAGTAAAACCACGCGCCCTTCGAGGTGACGAGGAAACCGCACGGCGAGCGCAGGCCCGCCGCAATCGGCGTCATCTGGCCGTCGGGCGTGATCTCGACCATCCAACCGCGCCACGGGGCCGGGGCCTGCGTGGCGCCGCCAAAAGCGACGTTGAGTGTGACGCGGAAATTTCCATTCGGCGCGAGCACGGGGCCGAAGGCATATTCGTGATAGCTGCCGGAGATCGGAATCTTCGCGACCGTCTCAAAAAGATCCGCGCGGCCGTCGCCGTCGGTGTCCTCGATGTGGGTCAGCTCTTGGCGCTGTGCGACGTAGTAACCCTTGCCCGGTGCGGGCGCGGCGATGATGCCGAGCGGCTCGTGCAGACCGGAGGCGAAGAGCGTAAACTTCGGCTTCGGGTTCGGGCCGTAGGCACCGTCCACCCACCAGATTTCGCCGCGGCGCGTGGTGACGAGCAGGCGCTGGCCTGCGACGGGCACGATGCCGCTGCCTTCGAGCACGACGTCGTCGGGCACGGCGAGCGGCGTGCGCTTCCAATATATATCTTCGCGCGCGGTGAGCGTGTCGGAGGGTTTTGCGAAACGCTCGGCGGCGGAGGGATTGTTGACGCGCACGACGGGCTCGGCGGCAAATGCGGTGACAGCAGCGAGAGCGGCGGCGGAAAGAAGAAGGAGGCGATTCATAAAATGAAGGGGTTGGTCATTCTGAACGAAGGGAAGAATCCAGCAGGACGTTCGCGGCCTGACACCATTTCGTGGGTCGAAGGGGATTCTTCGCTGCGCTCAGAATGACGATGATGCGGAAAATCACCAGACGATGGAATACGTGATGGGCTTCTCGAGGTTCGCGGCGGTGAGCGCCACGGCGAGTTGCTGTTTGCCGTTTATCCGCCGGACGATCGGCTGCTGCGGCGCGTTGGCCGGCCAGTCGATGAACCACTCGCGGCCGCCGATGATCCAGCCCTTGCCGCCGGGTTGCGGCGTAATCGACGTGGACTCGGCGAGCAGCACCCACGTGGACCACGAGGGCAGTTTGCCCTTCAGCTCCAGCGTGCGCGTGAGGCCCTTGCCATCGGCCTGCGCCCCGATGCGATCGCGCACGTCGAGGTCGGCCAGTTTGCCGAGGAAGACCGGGGTGCCGTCGGCCTCGAGCGCGTAACCGCGCGAACTCCAGAGCGCGTCCGGCTGCTCCGGCCAGTCGCCGTTCGCCGCGCTTTCGATCAACGCAATCGTGGGCTTGGCGTGGAAGGTGAGGGCGGGGCCGTTGGCGACGGCGGTCTGGTCGTTGCCCCGATTTTCCCACATCGCGTAGGTGTCAACAAACGATCCGCGCCACGCGCGCAACACCGTGCCGCTCTCGAAATCATACGCGTAGTGCACGCCGGCGGGCGTGCCGACGGACGCCGCGTAGAGCCGCTTGCGCGGATCGAACGGCACGAAGCCGCGCTGCACGAGCACGCGATCGGTGGGCTCGACGACGAGTTTTTTCGTGGGCGCCGCCTTGCGCGCACCGGCCTTGCCGCCCTTGGCGCCTTTCGTGGACGGGGGCGCGCCCGCCGTTGCGCTTTCATCGCGCACGGTGAGTGCGTGCGGCGCGATGCCCGGGCCCTCGGCCAACAAATCGAGCGCGGTCCGCGGTGCCGGGCCCTGCACGAGATCGAGACGGAACTCGTGCTTGCCCGCGGTGAGCGTGACGATGCCCGCCTGACTGCCGCGGTCGAGTGGCACCACCACCGGGTTGCCATCGATTAGCAGGCGGCTCGTGCCGCTCGCTTCTGTGGCGAAACGATACGCGCCGGCGCGCGGTGCGTCGATCGTGCCGGTGATCGCGAGGGCGAAGCGGCCGCTCTTCTCCACCTCGGCCTGCGTGAAACGCTTGAGCGCACCCTCGACCTTGGGCTTCTCCGCGTCGTAGGAGCCGACGTTGGTGTAGTTCCCTTGGTAAAGTTTGTAGCGCAGATTCGCGACCGCGAGCGGCGCGAAACTGTCGTAGCGTTTCACCGCGAGCGCGCGAATCGCGACCGCCCCGTGGTCGCCCTGAATCATCAGCGGTCCGAGCGGTTTCTCGTCGTTGGCGATCGACGAGCGCGTGGGGCCGGAAATCTCCACGCCCTCGTGAATCGTGAAGCCGTTGAGCACGACCTTGGTGAAGCGGGCGTTCTTGGTTTTTTTGCCGGCGGCGTCGAAGCGCGGCGCTTGAAACTCGAGGTGCAATTTTTGCCAGAGACCCGGCGCGCGGCAGGCGTTGGCGAGCGGTGCGGTGCCGTCGAAGGCTTCCTTGCCTGCGCCCCGCGCGGCGTCCCAGCGCTGGTAAATCGCGCCGCAGTCGCTGACGGTCGCTTCGCGTTTGCCCCAGCTGTCGAAGAGCTGCACCTCGTAGCGGCCCTGCAGGTAAACGCCCGAGTTCGAGCCCGGCGTGAGGAGAAACTCGAGGTCGAGTTCAAGGTCGCCGTGCTCCCACGCGGTGAGCAGGTGGCCGCGCGTTTCCTTCGTGGTGCCGGGATTGCACACGAGCACGCCGGTGCCGGGCGTGGTGGCGAGCGTCTTGTCGCGCCGCGGATCACCCGCGAGATCGGCGGCGAGCTGCCAGTTGGCGGTGACGTCGCGGAACGCCGCGAGCGAGTCGAGCCGCACCGGCTCCGGCGGCAACGACGACTGCGCGTGGGCAACAAGGGTGAGGGCGACCGCAACCAACGCGGTCCGACAGGCGATCATGGGGTGCATGGGAGAGTGGAGTCTCACGGGTGTGCCGGCCCACGGCAAATGGTTTTCTGTGTCGCCGCCGTAGGATGACACGGTGCAAGGTCGGGGCGTGATTCCCCGATGCTGGCTGCTTCTCCCCGCGTGCGTCGCGATTGGGGTTTTGCGATTATCGGGCGCGGAGCCTGCGGCGGAAATTCGCCGCGAGCTTTTCCTCGCCTCTCCGCGCGCCGGCACCGCCGTGCTTGCGGCGAGCTACTATACGCGGCCCGAGGGCGGTGAGTTGATTTCGCTGCATCAACTGATGTCGCGCTCCGACACCGTGGACGTCGCGTTCCTGCGCACGTCGCCCGATCACGGGCGCACG
>JANOAF010000670.1:0-24811 GCA_031411015.1 Opitutaceae bacterium
AGCCGATGAGTTCGTCCTCGGCCGCATCCGCGCGATCGCGGAGGTCGCCGCCGCGAACGGCGTGCGCATCGCGCTCTACCCGCACGCCGGATTCTGGCTGGCGAGCGTGGACGACGCGCTGCGCATCGGCGGGAAAATCAACCGCCCCGATGTCGGCGTCACCTTCAACCTCTGCCACTGGCTCAAAGTCGAAGGCACTGAGCGCGACCCCGTGCCAGTGCTGCGCGCCGCGCTGCCACGCCTGATGTTCGTCACAATCAGTGGCGCCGACACCGGCGACACGCGCGCGCTGGGTTGGGAGCGCTTGATCCAGCCGCTCGACGCCGGCAGCTACGACCTTGGCGGTTTCCTTAAAAAACTCCGCACCCTCGGCTACGTCGGCCCGGTCGGTTTCCAAGGCTACAACATCAAGGGCGAGCCGCGCGACATCCTCGCCCGCAGCATGGCCGCGTGGCGGAAATTCACCGCTGACTGACGGTGGCATGCGCGGTGGACCGCTTTTTTTCGCTCGCCGGAATAATCACGGAGACCGCAAACGAACTTCCCCCCCCGCCCGTCACGAATCCCGCCGCCGAGCGTCTCGCCGCGACATGGCCCGCTCCTCATTTCCCGCCTTCGCGTCCTTCGCGCTTCACCTAGTGTTCTCGCTCGGCACGCCCGCCCGCGCCGCCGAGCCGCTGCCGGCGTTTCCCGGCGCCGAGGGCTTCGGAGCGAACACGCCCGGCGGCCGCGGCGGAAAAGTCCTCTTCGTCACCAACCTCGACGACTCCGGCCCCGGTAGCCTGCGCGAGGCGTGCGAGGCCGACGGTCCGCGGCTAGTGCTCTTCCGCGTCGCGGGACTCATTACCCTCCAGAAACCGATCACCGTGACGAAGCCGTTTCTCACCGTCGCCGGCCAGAGTGCGCCGGGCGAAGGCGTGTGTTTGCGCGGTGCGACCTTCGGCATCGCGACGCATGATGTCGTCGTCCGCTACCTCCGCAGCCGGCTCGGCGACGAGTCGCGCCAGGAGGCCGACTGCATCGATCTGCTCAACGGCGCGCACCACTGCATCCTCGATCATTGTTCCGCCACGTGGTCCGTCGACGAATGCCTCTCCACCTCGGGTGTAAACGCCGACTGCACGATCCAGTGGTGCCTCATCGGTGAGTCGCTCAACCAAAGCAAACACGCCAAGGGCAAGCACGGCTACGGTTCGCTTGCCCGCGCCAACGGCCCGATGTCGTGGCACCACAATCTCTGGATTCACAACGACGCCCGTAACCCGCGTCTCGGCGACAACTACGGCCGCGGCGGACTCTATCCGACCTTCGATGTCCGCAACAACGTCATCTACAATTTCGGCGGCACCGCTTCCGGCCTGACGCAGGGCGTGCTCAAGGTGAACTACGTTGGCAATTACCTTCGGCCCGGCCCGAGCAGTAAGGCGAAGACGCCCATCACCGTCGGCCATCCGTCCGACCTCACGTATTTTATCCGCGACAATATCATCGAAGGAAACGACGCCCTCACCGCCAACAACGCGCTATTTTTCAGCACGATCGAGTTCGAGGGAAAACGTGAAGTGCAAACCACCGCCACGCCCTTCGTCGCGCCGCCCGTGAAAACCGTTGCCGCGGCGGACGCGCTCGAGCTCGTCCTCGCCACCGTCGGCGCCTCGCTCCCGGTGCGCGACGCGGTCGATACCCGCCTCGTCAACCACGTGCGCACCCGCACCGGCAAACTCATCGACTCGCAAAACGAAGTCGGCGGCTGGCCCGTCCTGAAATCCGGCCCGCTCCCCGTCGACACCGACCACGACGGCATCCCCGATGCGTGGGAACTCGCCCGCGGCCTGAATCCGAAAAATCCGGCCGACGCCAACGCCCTCGCCAAAAGCGGCTACACGCAGATCGAGGAATACCTCAACGCGCTCGCGGCACGACGCTGAGCGCGGCGAGGGGCCGAGGTGCATCGTTTCAATCCGCGTTGTCGCCACGAGAGAGAACTTGCGCATTGCGCCGAAATCCTCGCGACTGCGGGCTGCCACAAGAACTTCGTTTCAACGTCCGACCCCTTGAATGAATTCGCTGCCCCTGCGCGCGATCGCCGGCCTAACGCTCGCCGCTTGCCTGAAAGCATTGGGCGCAGATTCGCCACCACGCCCCAACATCGTCTTCATCGTCGCCGACGATCTCGGTTACGGTGAGCTGGGCTGCTTCGGCGGGCGCGATATTCCCACGCCCCACCTTGATGCGCTCGCGGCGAGCGGCGTGCGTTTCACCAATGGCTACGTGACCGCGCCGTTCTGCGCGGCGTCGCGCGCGGCCCTGCTCACGGGGCGCTACCAGACCCGCTTTGGTTTTGAATTCAATCCCATCGGCGCGAAGAACGCGGCGCCGGGCATCGGCCTGCCCATCGAGGAGAAAACCGTCGCCGACCGCCTGCGTGATTCTGGCTACGCGACCGCCCTCGTCGGCAAATGGCATCTCGGCGGCACGGCCGAGTTTCACCCGCAGCGCCGCGGCTTCGATGAATTCTTCGGTTTCCTCCACGAGGGACACACCTACGTGCCGCCGCCGTGGAGCGACGTGACCACCTGGCTCCGCCGTCGCGCGCTGCCCAATGGCGGCAAGGGCCGCTGGACCTCGCCTGACGGCCGCATCGTGTGGAGCACCCACCTCAACAACAACGAACCCGACTACGACGCCGACAACCCGATCCTCCGCAGCAGCCAGCCCGTCGAAGAAAAAGCCAACCTCACAGAGGCCTTCACGCGTGAAGCGTGCGACTTCATCGCGCGCCACCGCACGCAGCCGTTCTTTCTCTACCTCGCCTATAATTCCGTTCACAGCCCGATGCAGGGCGCCGACGCCACCATGGCGAAATTCGCGCACATCACGGACGTCCATCGACGCATCTTCGCCGCGATGCTCGCGCAGCTCGACGACAGCGTCGGCGCAGTGATCGCGAAACTGCGAACCGCCGGTCTCGAGGAAAATACGCTCGTCGTTTTCCTCAGCGACAACGGCGGTCCCACCCGCGAACTCACCTCCCGCAACGCCCCGCTCCGCGGGGAAAAGGGCTCGCACTTCGAAGGCGGCATCCGGATTCCGATGGTGGTTTCGTGGCCCGGGAAAATTCCCGCGGGCCAGACCCGCGCGCAACCCGTCATGGCCTTCGACCTGACCGCGACCGCGCAGGCTGTCGCCGGTGCCACGACCCCGGCGAACGCCGATGGCGCGAATCTCCTCCCGCTGCTCCGCGGCGAGTCGTCCGCCGCGCCGCACGAAACGCTGCACTGGCGCGTCGGTCGGAAAAACGCGCTGCGGCACGGCGACTGGAAACTCATTCGCGACGGCGGTGCCTGGCAGCTCTACGATCTCGCCCACGATATTTCGGAGACGACCGATCTCGCCGCCCAGGAGCCCGCACGCGTGCAGGAACTCGCCGCCCGCTGGGACAAATGGAACGCGCAACAGATTGAACCGCGCTGGCGCTGAGACTTCGCCGCCGCTCGCGCGATCAAAACCAACGCGACGCAGGCTCGCGGTCGCGAGAGAATCTGTTCATGTCTTCGCCCGCTTCGTTTCCGATCCCCATGAAAAAAATTCCCCTCCTCGCGGCGCTCCTCGCTTGGCCGGCAAGCCTCTTCGCCGCGCCCGCCCCCACCCGACCCAACATCCTGTTCATCTTCTCCGATGACCACGCGCAGCACGCGATTTCGGCCTACGGCTCGAAGGTGAATCAGACGCCCAACATCGACCGCCTCGCGAAGGATGGCGCGCGGTTCACGAATTCCTTCGTTACGAACTCCATTTGCACGCCGAGCCGCGCCACGCTGCTCACCGGCCAATACTCGCACCTCAACGGCGTGCCGGTCTTCAACCGTTTCGACGGCGCGCGCGATAACGTCGCGAAGCATCTTCAGGCCGCCGGCTACCACACCGGCATGATCGGCAAGTGGCACCTCGGCTCCGATCCCACCGGCTTCGACCGCTGGATCGTGCTGCCGGGGCAGGGCGTTTACTGGAATCCGACCTTTCTCGTGGCGGGCCGGAAGCTCACCATCGAGGGACATTGCACCGACATCACGACAGACCTGGGCCTTGAGTGGTTGAAAACGCGGCCGCAGGACAAACCGTTTTTCCTCATGCTCCACCAGAAAGCGCCGCACCGTCCGTGGGAGCCCGACAAGCGCAACCAGGCCCGGTTCAAAGACCAGGTCATCCCCGAGCCCGCCACGCTGCGCGACGACTACGCGACGCGCCCCGCCGCCCTCCCGGAAAACCAACAGACGGTCGCCCGCGATCTTACCCGCCTCGATCTCAAGCTCACGCCACCCGCCAATCTCGTCGGCCCCGAGCGTCAAAAATGGCTCCAGGCGAAGCCGATGGAACTCGAGATCACGCGCCCCGACGGCACGAAGCAGACGCTCACCGGTGACGCCCTCCTCCGCTGGAAATACCAGCGCTACATGCAGGACTACCTCGCCTGCGTGCAAGGGGTCGATGACTCCGTCGGCCAGGTGCTCGACTATCTCGACCGCACCGGCCTCGCGAAAAACACCATCGTCTTCTACTCCGCCGACAACGGCTGGTATCTCGGCGACCTCGGTCTCTACGACAAACGATTCATGTATGAGCCCGGTCTCCGCGTGCCGCTGCTCGTGCGCGGCCCCGGTATCAAGGCCGGCAGCCTTCCGGCCCAATTCGTCGCCAACATCGACCTTGCCCCCACGTTTCTTGACGTCGCCGGCGCGGCGATCCCCGCGTCGATGCAGGGTCGCTCGCTCGCCCCGCTGCTCCACGGCGAGACGCCGCGCGACTGGCGCCAGACGGTTTACTACCGCTACTACCACGACCCGGGCCACCACAACACCGCCGCCCACCTCGGCGTCCGCTCTGCCACGCACAAGCTGATCTATTATTGGAAAAAGGACGCCTACGAACTCTTCGACATTGGGAAGGATCCGACCGAACAGAAGAACCTGCTCTTCGGCGACGGCGCGAAGAAGAATCCCGCCGTCGCCGCCAAGTTCGCCGAGCTGAAAGCTGAGATCGTGCGCCTCCAAAAAGAGTTTCGCGACGACGGCCAATATGCCGACTCCGCCACTTGGCCCACCGACAGCGCCGACGGTCCGTTCCCCGGCGAACCGATGGGCAACAAAACAGTCGCCGAGGCGATCCTCGCGACCGTTTCACGCTGAACGCGCCGCGCGCCGTCGCGCGGCATTTTCCCATGCGTCCGACTTGCCGCCTGCGCTCGCGATCACGACTCCACGTCAGCCTCGCGTTGCGGGGGCTGGCGCTCGGCGCGGCATTAATTCCGCGGGTGGCGATGGCTGCGGAATCGAAGCGGCCGAACCTCCACTTCATCCTCACCGACGATCAGGGCTCGGCCACGCTGGGTTGTTACGGCGGCACGCTCGTGCCCACGCCGCACCTCGAACGGCTCGCGCGCAAGGGCGTGCGTTTCACCGATGCCGACGTGATGCCGCCGTGCACAAAGCGCTTCGAGGCAACGAAGCGGAAGCAGCCGTGGAATCTCTGCCATGACCCACGGTAGCTTGCAGCGGTGGCGAATCCTCGCCGCGTGGTTCCCCGCGTTTTTCGGCGCCGTCGCACATGCCCAGCCGCCGGCTGCCCCCACGTTCCGACTCGCGCCGGGTTTCGCCGTGGAACGCATCTACTCGGTCCAGCGCGAATCGCAGGGCTCGTGGGTCGCACTCGCCGCCGATCGCGCGGGCTGCCTCTACGCGTCCGATCAATACGGCCCGCTCTACCGGCTCACCCTCCCGGGCAAAACCGGTGAGTCCGCGACCGCGCAGGCCCTCGCACTTCCCCTCGGCGGGGTGCACGGGCTCACGTGGATCGGCGCCGATCTTTACGCGACGGCGGCGCAAAAGACCGTGCATCCGACGGGGCTCTACCGGCTGCGCGATACCGACGGTGACGGCGAACTCGATCGCGTTGAACTGCTCCGCGAGCTCGATGGCGATGGCGAGCACGGCCCGCACGCCGTGATGCCGTCGCCCGACGGACGCTCGCTCTACGTGCTCGCCGGGAACGCGACCAAACTTCCTGAACTCACACGCTCGCGCGTCCCGCCGTTCCTTAGTGAGGATGCGCTGCTTCCGCCCGTGCCCGCCGTCGTCGGCAGCGAAACGCGCGGTCGACTCGGCGGCGGCTGGATTTGCCGCACCGATCTCGACGGGCGCGCATGGGAACTGGTGGCGTGCGGTTTTCGCAACGCCTACGCGCTCGCCGTCGATCCGCGCGGCGAGCTGTTCACCTTCGATTCCGACACCGAGTTCGAAATCAACTTACCGTGGTATCGCCCCACGCGTGTGCTCCACGCGGTGAGCGGCGCGGACTTCGGCTGGCGGCGTGGCGCGTTCAAGATTCCCGAGACCGCGCCCGACGGCTGGCCCGCCCTTTTGCCCCTCGGGCTCGGCTCACCGACGGCGATCCTCTTCCCGCGCGAAGCGCGTCTCCCGGAAAAATACCGCCGCGCCCTCTGGGTCGCCGACTGGAGCTACGGCCGCATCGTCGCGGTCCACTTGCGGCCCGCCGGCGCGACGTTTGCCGCCACCCCCGAGGAAATCCTCACGAGCGTCCCGCTCCCCATCACCGCAATCTGCGCGAACCCCGCCGACGGCGCGCTCTACTTCGCCACGGGCGGCCGCCGCACGCAGTCCGCGATCTACCGCCTCACGTGGAACGGCCCGATCGGAGCAAGCGAAGAAACAACTGCTCCGCTTCCCGTGGCTGTCGCCACGCGCACCGCGTTGGAAAATTTCCACGGCCGCGTCGATCCCGCCGCAGTCGAAACCGCGTGGCCGCACCTCGCCAGCCTGGATCCGCTTGTGCGGCGCGCCGCGCGCACGGCGCTCGAAAGCCAGCCCGTCGCCGCATGGCGCGATCGCGCGCTGCGCGAAACCGATACGAGCCCCGCCCTCGCCGCACTGCTGGCACTCGCGCGCGTCGATGCGCCTCTCTCGCACTCGGCGATTCTCGTTTCGCTCGAAAAAATATTTTCCGCGCGCCCCACCGCTGAGCTGCGCGACGAAGCGCTGCGGGTGTTCACGCTGGCCGTCACGCGCGGCGGAGAAATGAGCGAAGCCTCGCGCACCGCGTGGGCCGCGCGCCTCGCGCCTTTGTTTCCCACGGGTGATCCGACGCGCGACGCCCCGCTCCTCGAAATCCTCGTCTGGCTGCGCGCGCCGAGCGCCCTCGAGCGCGGCTTCGCCGCCCTCGCCACCGCGGTCACGCACGAGGCGCAGCTCGATCTCGCGCGGTCGCTGCGGGTGCTAATCGCCGACTTCACGCCGACCCAGCGCCGCGACTACCTCGCTTGGCTCCATCGCACGGGTGCCTGGCGTGGCGGATCGAGTTTCACGCTTTTTCTGAAAGAGCTGCGCAAGGAGGCCGTCGCCACCGCGCCGGAATCCGAGCGCGCCGCACTTGAAAAATCCCTCGCCGCCTCGCTCACGCAATCGACGTCACCCCTCGCGGCGTTGCCCGCCGGCCGCGGCTTCGTCCGCGCGTGGACCGTCGCCGACCTCACCGCGCTCGCCGAGAAATCCCCCGCCAAGCGCGATCCCGCGCGGGGTCGGCGCGTCTTTGGCATGGCCGGCTGTTTCGCCTGCCATACCTGCGCCGGCGAGGGCGGCGCCCTCGGCCCCGATCTCACCGCCGCCGGCGCGCGCCTCGCGCCGCGCGATCTACTGGAGGCGATCATCGAGCCCAGCCGCGAAATCAGCGATCAATACGGCACCTCGCTCGTCAGGTTGCGCGACGGCCGGACGCTCTCCGGCCGCATCATTAACTACACCGAGCAGGGCATCAGCCTCGCGGAAAATCTTTTCGACCCCGCGCAGGCCGTGCGGCTCGCCGAGAAGGACATCGCCACCATCGAGGCCTCGAAGATTTCCCTCATGCCGCCCGGCTTGCTCAACGTCCTTGATGCGCCGGAAATCTTCGACCTGCTCGCGTATCTCCAGTCGGACCCGCGCCCGCGCACCCCCCGCGATCACAACCCATAACCAAGGCCATCACGGCGTCCGCCGCGAACGCGGGCGCTACCTCCGCTACGCCGACGGCACCGAGGAACTCTACGACCACACCGCCGACCCGCGCGAGTGGACGAACGTCGCGCTCCGTCTGTAAAACACCGAGATTCTCGCGCGACATCGCCGCTGGCTCCCCACGATCGATCGCCCGCCCGCGCCCGACAGAGCCGGTCGCTTCCTCACCTCCGACCCCGCCACCGCCGAAGCGATCGGGGAGGCGAGACCGTTCGCCGATCGGAACCGCTTCCGACCAGCCGCCCGCTGACGTGGCCTACGGAGGCGAAACGGTGAGGCAGCCGAACGTCGGTTCGTGGGGCGGTTTCTAGCGCCCTTTTGCAATCGGGGCACCGTCTCGACATTCGCCCTTATTCGAATCACGAACTTCGCTGTCATGCATGCCCGTTGCTTTCTTGGCCTTTTACTGACGGCGGCGAGCGGCCTCGCGTTAGCCGCCGCCGACTCCCGCCCCAATATCGTCTTCATCGTCTCCGACGATCACCGGGCAGACTGTCTCGGCTATTTTGGCCATCCCGATCTCAAAACTCCCCACCTGGATCGCCTCGCTCAGCGGAGCGTCGTGTTTCGCCACGCTTACGTTTCGGCGTCGGACCGCCAAGCCGTATGCACCCCCGCACGCACGCAGCTCCACTCTGGCCGCAACCTCTATCGCTGGGCGCAGCACCAACCGGCGGAGCAGGATTCCGCTGGTTACTCGCTGGCCCACGCGTTCCGCGCCGCGGGCTACGCGACGTTGCGCAGCGGCAAGGGCGTGAATGTCCCCTCGCCGCTCAACGCCGAGTTCGAGCGCAACGTTGAAGTCAGTTCCATGCCCCTCACGGAGCACCTCGGCAACGCGCTGCCCTTCATCCGCGAGCACGCCGGCAAGCGGCCGTTCCTGCTCGTGGTCGAACCGCGCGTGCCGCATTCGCCGTTCCCGTCCACCGATCAGTTTCGCGCGCTCTATCCTCCGGCAAAAATCCAGCTGCCACCGGAATATCTTTCCAAGCATCCGTTCCTACCCGCCGAATCCGAGGAACAGGCCGCCGGCACCAAGAAGAAGGAAAAGGCTAGGGTCTTCGCGGTCGCGGGGGCGCCCGAGGCCCAGGTCCGCGAAACGCTCGCCCAATACTACGCCTCCATCTCGTTTCTCGACGACGGCGTCGGCCAGATCGTCGCAGCGCTGCAGGAAACAAAGGCCGATGCGAACACCATTGTGGTGTTTCTCGGGGACAACGGTTTTTCGATCGGACACCATGGCCGCTACGCCAAGTCCGATCTCTACGAAAACGGCGGCCTGCACATCCCGCTGCTCATCGCGGGACCGGGCATCGCACACCGCGACAGCACCGCCTTCGTCCACATGATCGACCTCTTTCCGACCGTCTGCCGGCTGGCCGGCGTGGACGTGCCCGCCCGCGTCGAAGGGAAGAGCCTCGTGCCGATTCTGCGCGGAGAGCGGGCGCAGGTGCGCGACATCGCGTTCACCGTCTTTCGCAATGAGCAGTTCGCGATCCGCGACCAGCGCTGGAAACTAATTCGCTACCCCACATTCGACCGCGTCGAGTTGTTCGACCTCCAAAACGACCTGCGCGAGCAGCACAACCTCGCCGCCGACCCCGCGCACGCCGCGCGCATCGCCGATTTCACCGCGCGCATCGAACGCGAAAAAGCGGTGGTCGGCTACGTCTGGCCGATCCCCCGCCTATGAAAACATCTCTCTCCGTCTGCCTTCTCGCCTGCGCACTCACGGTCCCGTCGGGGTTCGCCCAATCGACCGTCACACCCAAGCTCGCCGACCTCCCTGCGGGCAAGGGCTGGAAGGGCGATCTCACGCACGTCCGCCTCGCCGACAAGGACGGCGCGCTCGCGATCCGTTTTGAAAAACCCGCAGCCGGTGGCGCGGCCAATATTGTCTGGCTCGACGGTTTTGAATTTCGCGAAGGCGTGATCGAGTTCGACGCGCGCGGTCAGAGCGCTCCACCGCAAAGCAGTTTTCTGGGCGTCGCATTTCGGGTCGCCGATGCCACGACACACGACGTCGTCTATTTCCGGCCGTTTAATTTCCGTGCGGCCAACCCCGAGAACAAGTCCCACGCCGTCCAATACGTGAGTCACCCCGACTGGCCGTGGGCGCGCCTCCGCAAGGAGCGCACGGGCCAGTTCGAGCAACCGCTCGACCCCGCGCCCGACGGTGATGCGTGGTTCCATGCGCGCATCGAAGTCGCGGCCAAACAGGTCCGCGTCTTCGTCAACGGCGCAAAGGAGCCGAGTCTTGTCGTGAACGAACTCAGCCCACGCACAGGCGGCAGCGTCGGTCTCTGGTGCCAGGGCGTGGGCACGATTGCCAATCTCACCCTCACGCCAGCGAAAAAGTAGGAGCGGGGCAACGCCACACCCGACTCCGTCTCCTTCTTCCCTTTTCTCTCTGCTCCCTTTTCGCCCTGAGTTTGCCGAATACGCTCTCCGCCGCTGAGCCACGCCCGCGACCCAACGTAGTCTTTATCGCCATCGACGATCAAAACGACTGGGTCGGCGCGTTTGGCGGCCATCCGCTCGCGAAGACGCCGCACATCAACGCGCTCGCCGCGCGCGGCACCGCACTCCTCAACGCGCATCGCCAGGCCCCACTCTGCAATCCCTCGCGCCCGAGCCTCATGCTCAGCCTGCGCCCGACCACGACCGGCATCGACGGACTCGCGCCCTGGTTTCGCACGCTCCCGAGTAGGCGGACCGCATCTCGCTGCCCAATCATTTCCAGGCCCACGGTTACCGCACGCTCTCCAACGGAAAAAATTACCACGACCGCGCGCCGTTGCGTGCCGACGGTTGATTTTCCCGCGCCCTGATCAACTCCGCCAAGGCTCGGCGTTCACCGCTCCAGCCATACCGGCTGCACAAACGCGCCGTTGACCGCCGAGTCCCACGCGGCGAAGCGGCCCCCTTTTTTTCCCGTTGCATGGACCGGAATGGAAAATTGCTGTGCGCTCATGGGCGCGGCGTCGTAGTGGGGCGAACAGACGCGGCCGCACGCGCCTCGCGAAGCGTGACGCACTATCGCGGCACCGCGCCCGCGCTCGTCGCGAAAATATCGGGCGGCAAGTCGGCCGGCGGCTTCGATGCGTCCGCGCGCGAGAGCGCGGGCAGCGCCGCGCCGAGTTCCGCCAAGCGCGTCGCGTCACCACCGGTCGCGAGATAATATCCCGGCCCCGAGAGGGCCGTCGGCTGCGCCACGCCCGCGTTGATGTTGTCGCGGGCTTCCCAGTCGGCGCGCGACGCGGTGAACTTCGCCTGCGTGACCGGCCGCCACTCGCCCGCCGCCGGCGGTTTCGACCACGCGTTCCCGAAGCGCGCGCGGCGCGCGTCCTCGACGCTCTTCGTATCGCGTCGGAAGTCCTCCACAAAAGAGTAGAGCCCGCGCAGGAGTTTGCCGCTGCTGCGGGTGCGAAACGTCACGAGGTGCCGCCACGCCTTCTGTTGTGGATCGAAAATCCAGCCGGAATACGCGGTCTTCCCTCCCGCCACGCCCTGCGCTTCATGCAATTCCGCGCGCACGAGGAACCGCACCGTTTCGCCCACCGCCCACGGAAAATCCGCCATGCACTGCCCGCCCGTGCCTTCGCCGCCAAAGCGTTTGATCCGCACGCCCTCGCCTTCGTGCAGCAGCTCCACGCGATCCTCGGGGCGCACGGCCTTCGGGTCGTCGCCCTTCGTCGGATCCCACACGGAGAAAATCGCGACCTTCTTCCCATCGCGCACTTCCTGGATGCCGAAGTAGCCGCCGCTCCAGCCCGCGGCCATGAAGTAGCTGCCTCCCGTCGATTGCTCGACCGTCGCCTCGACATAAAACACCTCCGCTTCTGGCGCCATCCACTGGAGGTGCACGGAACGGGCCGCCCGCGCGGGCGCTTTTCCCCCGATGCTCTCCGCCGCCGGCACATTTGTCAGGAGTGCACTTACCCCGCACAGCACCAAAAAAATCGTGATCCGAAAACGCGGCGGGTTCGTCATGGCACAAGTCACCGTGATTCAATCCTCGCCTGCTTCAAGCCTTGCCCTCGCCGGTGACAATTCCCCGGCCGGCTGCGGCATGATTGCGAAATCGCAGATTTTTCCTCACTTTTACGACCTCCCATGAAATTTCTCCGCCCCACTCTCCCTTTCCTGTTCGCCCTCACCGCAATGCCACCCGCTTCCCGCGCGATCGACTGGCCGCAGTGGCGTGGGCCGGACCGCACCGATGTCTCGAAGGAGACCGGGCTGCTCAAGACGTGGCCCGAGGGCGGTCCCAAGCGCGTCTGGCTATTCGAAAACGCCGGACACGGCTACTCCGGTCCGGCGATTGTTGACGGCAAGCTCTTCACGATCGGCACGCGCGGCGGCAACGAAATCCTCCTCGTGCTCGACGCCAACACCGGGAAGGAACTCTGGACCGCGTCGCTCGGCGGCATTCTCCAAAACAATTGGGGCGACGGCCCGCGCGGGACACCCTGCGTCGACGGCGATCGCGTTTATGCGCTGAGTGGTCCGGGGAATCTCGTGTGTGTGAGCCTCGCCACGAACAAAATCCTTTGGCAGGTGACAATGAAGAGCCTGGGCGGAAAAATTCCGAACTGGGGCTACACCGAATCGGTGTTCGTCGACGGCCCGCGCGTCCTCTGCACGCCCGGCGGCGAGAAGGGCGCGGTCGCGGCCCTCGACAAGCTCACGGGCAAGATCCTCTGGCAGTCCAAGGGCTTCACCGACGCTGCGCACTATTCCTCGGTCGTGCCCGCACAGATCAACGGCACCGCGCAATACGTCCAGCGCTCGGCCACGAACGTCGTGGGTCTCGCTGTCGACGACGGAAAATTACTCTGGGAAACGTCGTTCCCCGGCCGCACCGCCGTCATTCCGACTCCCATCGTGCGCGCCAACGAAGTCTACGTCACCGCCGGCTACGGCGCGGGCTCGAAGATGATTCGTGTCGGTGCGGGCAACATCGTCACCGAGGTCTACGAAAACAAGGTGATGAAAAATCACCATGGCGGCGTCGTGCTCATCGGCGATTTCCTCTACGGCCACGCCGACACCGGCTGGGTCTGCCAAGATTTCAAGACCGGCGAGGAAGTTTGGATCTACAAAAACTTCAAGAAGGGCGCGATCGGCGCCGCCGACGGCATGCTTTATTGCCTCGAGGAAAACAGCGGCAACGTGGTCCTCGTCGAGGCCTCACCGAAAGGCTGGAAGGAAAGCGGCCGCTTCACGCTCGATCCCCAGACCAAGATTCGCAGCTCCAGCGGCAAAATCTGGACCCACCCCGTCATCAGCCACGGCAAACTCTACCTCCGCGATCAGGACTTGATCTACTGCTTCGACATCAAGGCGCCTTGACCACGGCGGAGCGCAAATCCACGCAGAGCAACTCCTGATCGTTGCGCACGTAGACGCTTCGGTTCGCAAACGCCGGGTGCGACCAGTGCACCGCGCGGCCGCCAGCCGTGTTCGTCGGATCGAGCAGATGGGCCCGGCTGATTTCTTCGTAACCCGCCGGCGAAAGCTTCGCGATGATGAGATCGCCGGTTTCATTGTAGATGAAGAAGCGGCCCTCGTGCTTCACGAGGAACGCCGTCATCCAGCGCGCCGGCTTCCCGTCGGCTGAAGTCGGCGCGAGCGTTTCCCATTGGCGCTCGCCGTCGGCGAGTTTCAGGCAGCGGAGCTGGCCGAAGCCGCAGACGCCGTAGATGTAGCCGTCCTCGATAAACGGCGTGCTCATCAAGCTGTGCAGGCCCTCGGGTCGGGTTTCGCTGCGGCCCTTAATCGCCCACGCCACGGTTTCCTTCGGCTCCTTTGCATCGAGTCGCAGGAGCATCGAACCATCGAAGAACGAAGAGATAAACAACGCGTCGCCGTGCTGCCGCGGCGTGCCGATCGCGTGCGCCATTTTGGTTTTGAACGGTTCGGTCCAAAACACCGCGCCCGTCGCCGGATCAAGGCCGTTGATCGCCTCGCTCTCCCAGACGATGAGCTGCCGCCGCCCGCCGGCCTCGATGATCGTCGGCGATCCGTAGGCGGGCTCGCGGACGTTCAGCGCCCGCCAAATCTCCGCGCCCGTCTCGCGGTGAAACGCCACGACCGTGTGCCCCACGCCGCCCACCATGCAGATCACGCGGTCGCCATCGACGAGCGGCGGCGACGCGAAGCCCCAGGTCTGCGTCGTCACGCCGAAATCTTTTTTGAACTCGCGCGCCCACACCACGCGGCCCGTTGCGACATCGAGGCAGTGCAGGTTGCCCTCGGCCCCGACCGTGTAAACGCGATCGCCAGAGACCGTCGGACTCGCCCGCGGACCGGACGGATAGCTGATCTCATACGCGCACTCATACTCGTGGGCCCACAACACGCGGCCGTCGCGCTCGTCGAGACACAGCACGCGCTCACGCCCCGCCTCGCTCGTGCGCTTCAGCGCCCCACCGGGGCTCCCGCGCGTCTGCGAGTCCGGCCGGTCCAAAATAAACACCCGCCCGCCCGCCACCGCCGGGCTACTGTAGCCCGCACCAATCGGAGCGCGCCAGCGAACCGGCGGCCCACCCTCGGGAAATTTTTCGATGATCCCTTTTTCGCGCCAGACTCCATCGCGCTGCGGCCCCTGCCACTGCGGCCAGTCGTCAGCCGACACTCGCCCGACCCCCGCAACGAACAGGAGGCCGCCACACCACAAAGATAATTCGAGCTTCCGCATGCTGGATGAATCTTAGCGGAGCTAGGGCACGGCGCCACCTTCAATTACATTCACGTCAGAAACGCGGGGTCAGACTTGCCGGTCCCTGCATCGGCCCATTAAGTCCGATTCCTTCCCTTCAGTGGCATCCCCGTTCTTCCCCCCAGCCATACGATGATTCCTCGCTCTGCTTCCCGCTTCCACCTGATCGCCTCGCTCTCCCTCGCAGCCGCGAGTGCCATGAGCGCCGCGGAAACCCTTCCGCCCGCCCCTGCCGAGCGCGACGAGATTCTAAAACTGAATCCCTTCTTGGTGAACGAAAACGACGCCGTCGGCTACCAAGCCACCACGACCCTGGCGGGCACGCGGCTCAACACGAGTCTGAAGGATATTGGCGCGGCCGTCTCGGTTTACACCGCGGAATTTCTGGCGGACATCAACGTCACCAAACTCGAGGACATTCTGACCTACACGGCGTCCACCGAGGCCGGCGGCCAGAACGGCAACTTTTCGGGCGTCAGCGGGGAAAACTCCGCCCCGGTGCGCGACGATCCTTCGAGCGTCAATCGCGTGCGGGCACTCGCGACGGCGACCCGCACCCGCGACTTTTTCGCCTCCGATATTCCGTCGGACGGCTACAATTTCGATTCGATCACCATCAGCCGCGGCCCGAACGCCATCCTCGCGGGCGTCGGTAGCGCCGGCGGGGTGATCGATGCGGCGCTGCGCAAGGCGACGTTCAAGGACAGCTATCGTTTCGTCTCCCGCTTCAGCGACTACGGTTCCCACCGCGAGGAAGCGCACCTCAACAAGGTCATCATCCCGCAGCGCCTCGCGCTCCGGCTCGACTTGTTGAACGACGATACCTACTTCCGCCAACAGCCCGCCTACGCCAAGGACCAGCGCCTCTACGCGGCGGTGAACTACCGCGTGCTTGAGCCGAAGAAGGGATCGTTCCTCGGGCGCGGCACGTTCCGCGCAAATTACGAGAACGGCAAAATCGACGGCGTGCCGCCCGACCCAATCACGCCGACCTTTACCGTTGGAAGCTGGTTCAACGCCATCACGCCCAAGTGGAGATATGACGGGGCTCGCCAGCTCACGCAGAACGCCGCCGGCACTACGGTCACGGGCGCGGCAGCCGCCACGGGCATCATCGCGGGCTTCCCCCTCTACAACCAATTGGCGCTAATCTACGCCAACCCGTCCGCGGCGAACGCCGGCGTGGGCTTCACCAGCCCCAGCCTCTCCAGCGTCCAAGGCTTTCAGGGCACCATTGCGGCGACCTTGCCGGGCAGTCCCGGTGGGGCATTGCGTGGCACCGGTGATGCGAATCGCCTCCGCACGGGCTACTTTCGCACGCACCTCAGCGATCCGCAGATTTTCAATTTCTACGACAACCTGCTCACCGGCGTCTTCGATCACCGCGACCAGCGCTTTAACGCGGCTGACTTCCGCTACGAACAGCTGATCATGGGCGGCAAGGCCGGCTTCGAGGTCGCTTACAACGACCAGACCTTCACGCGTCGCCGTGATTTTCCGATCCCCGGCTCGGGAAACGACGAAGGCATCATGGTGGACGTTAACTCGGTTCTCAGCGTCCGCTCGGCCGAATTCCCGTTGGGTATCCCGAACCCGAACTTCGGCCGCCCGTTCATCAGCACCCCCGACGTTTTTCGTGATCAGCTGAATCGCTCCACGCGCGAGTCCTACCAGCTGACCGCGTTCTTCAAGCACGACTTCACCCGCAGCGACTCGAAATTCCTGCGGCAGCTCGGCCGGCACACCGTCTCGTCCCTCCTGTTCAAGACGAAGATGGCGCGCACCAACCGCACCTACTCCAGCACGTGGGACCCGGCGGGACAGCTCAATCCCCAGTCAATCTTGGCGGGGGCGCTACCCGGAACGTTTGGCACCCAAGTCAACGGCTGGTTCTACATCGGCCCATCGTTGCTGAATGCCAACAGCGTCTCGGACGTCCGCCTGCAACCGATCTCGAGTGGCCGTCCGCAATACGGCCAGACCTATACGCTGCAAGTTTACGACCCCGTGAGCCGGTCCTTCGTCACCAGCACGTCAAAGCCGCTGCGCATCCTCGCCGGGATCAATGACCAACAGGAAGACCTGAACTCCACGGCGTTTGCCCTCCAGAGCCACTGGCTGAAGGATCACATCGTCACCGTCGTCGGCTGGCGCGAGGATCGCGATGAGACGCTTTCTGCCGGCCTCCCGCCCCGGCTCGCCGATGGCAACTTGGACGAATCCAAGATCGTGTTCAGACCCGCCGTGACCCAGGGTAAACGCAGCTGGACCAAAAGCGTCGTCGGCCTACTTCCGGTCAAACTGCCCGGGCAATCCGAAGTGCGCGCCTTTTGGAACACGTCGGGCAATTTCAATCCCACCGGCCTGCGCCGCAATATCTGGAATGAAGAACTCGGTTCTCCGACCGCCGACACCCGCGAATACGGCGTCTCATTGAGCGTGCTGCAGGGGAAACTCGATCTGCGAATCAACCGGTTCAGGACGCGCATCAAGGACGACGCCATCTCCATCGGCGGTGGCCAAGGCACCTACAGCTACATCAGCGCGGTGATCGGCCGCATGCTTGCGGCCCGCGACGCCGGTTTGGTGCCCGCCGACTTCAACTACAAGAACCCCGCCTTCGCGACCTTCAGCGACGTGGCGCTCGCCGTCTACCAGACGATCCCGGACCGCCTGAAGGCCAACATCGGCCCCAACACGAACTTCAATCCCCGCTTCACCGGCAGCGGCCCCACGCTGCAATGGATTCCTGAGCCCATCCAGAATTTCACCTCGGTCAGCGATACCGAGTCCACCGGCACGGAGTTCGAGGCGATCATCAATCCCACCCGGAACTGGCGCATCTCGGTCAGCTTCTCCAAGAATGAGGCCGTCAAGGCCAATGCCGCCGGTCAGGAACTCGCCTTCGCCGCAGCGTGGAAGCAGAATCTCGACACGAAATATAACGGCGCCCTTCTTCCTGGCTCCCGCAATCCTGCGTCGAACGAACTCGGAACCTTCTGGGACCAATACGTCGCGGAGACGCTCGCCTCGGTCCGCACCGCCGCCGCGCTCTCCGGCACCGCTTCCCCGGAAATTCGGAGATGGCGCACCAACGTCGTCACGCGTTATGATTTCCGCGAAGGCTTCCTCCGCGGCGTCAACCTCGGCGGTGCGCTCCGCTGGCAGGACAAGATCGGGATCGGCTATCCGTTCGTCAGAAACGCGACGGGTGACCTGGTCGCCGACATCACTCGCCCCTACTATGGACCCACGGAAACGGTCGTCGATCTCAGCGTGGGCTATCGGCGGAAACTGCAAATCCGCGGCGCCCCCATCGATTGGAGCATCGGACTCAATGTGCGAAACCTGAACGCCAAAGACCGCGTGATTCCGATCTCGGCCAACGCCGACGGCACCTACGGCACATTCCGCATTCCGCCTGAGCGCCAGTGGAGCGTGACGAACGCGTTCTCGTTCTGAGCCATTTCCCGCAACTCCACCCCATGAAAAAAAGCCTCGTCGCCATCGCGTGCGCCCTATCCCTCGCGACTGTATCCCTGCCCGCGCAAACCGCACCTCGCCCGCCCGTTACTCCGGCGTCCGAGCCCGCGCCCGACGAGGTCCTAAAACTGAATCCCTTCGTCGTGAGCGAAAACGACGCCGTCGGCTACTCCGCCGCCAGCACGCTCGCCGGCACGCGCATCAACACCGCGCTACGCGACGTCGGCGCCGCGATCAGCATCATCACGCCCGAGTTTCTGCGCGACACGGCCGCCACCAATCTCGGCGAACTGCTTTCGCTCACCACCGCGACGGAAGTCGGTGGCGTCTCGGGCAACTTCGCCGGCGGCGCCGTTTCCGGCGGTCGCCCGGACCAGTCCGAGTCCCGCGAAAATCCCCAGGGCAACAACCGCGTGCGCGGCATCGGCGCCGCCACGACCACGCGCGACTATTTTCTCACCGATATTCCGTTCGACGCCTACAATTCCTCCGGCGTCACGATCGCCCGCGGGCCCAACTCCCTTCTCTTCGGCATTGGCAATCCCGCCGGCATCATCGAGGGCTCGATTATCCATCCGCAGCTACGGCGCAATCGCACCGAGATCACCGGCCGGTTCGGTTCGGAAAATTCCTACCGCAGTAGTCTCGACCTCAACCGCGTGCTGGTAACGGACCGGCTGGCGTTCCGCATCGCCACCGTGGGCGAGCAAAACAACTACCAGCAGGAACCCGCTTTTGATCGGAAGCGCCGCGGTTACGTTTCGCTCGCAGCCGTGCTTCGCGACGGCGCGAAATCCACGTGGCTCGGGAAGACTTCCGTGCGCCTTTCCGGCGAGATGGGCGACAGCCAGTCGAATCCCGTCAATGTCATCCCGCCGATCAACTCGATGCTGAACTTCTTTCAGCCGCCGAATCCCGCGATCGCCGCGATGCCGGGCACCGGTCTCGACCCGCGCCTCGTCGTCGGCTCGCCGACCTTCAGCTACCGGCCCCGGGTCACCGTGGATAACCGCCAAATCTCCTCGGGGATCGTCGCGGCCAACCCCGGTATCGGCGTGCCGTATTTCATTCAGATTCCGCTCGTCTTCGACACGGCGAACCAAACTCGTCCTGGCTACGCCAGCTCCAACAATCCCGCGCTGGCCGGTCTCGCCGGCATCATGGGCCGCATTCGCTGGGCCCAAAATCCCAACGGGCGGGATGCGACCGACATGTTTTACAGCGGCACGACGGTCCCCACGGGCTTCGTCGGATATACGCTGCAGAACCGCGGCATCTTCGACTACCGCAAGCATCTCATCAGCGGCGGTCTCAACCACGTCGAGCAGCTCTTTCAAGTCGGCAACGTCGCCCTCACGCAGGAGCTGTTCAAGGGCCGCGGCGGCTTCGAACTCGCCTTCGACCAGCAGAAGACGCGCTCCACGCGCCTGCTGCCTTTTTCCTTCGGTGACAACGGCGGTGGCTCCCCCGCCAGCGGCATCGCCATCGACGTTGCCCAATATCTCCCGAACGATCAGCCCAACCCCAACGTCGGCCGCCCGTTCATCGATCAACAAGGCATCACCGATCGCACGCAGACGGGCACGCGCGAGGCGTTTCGCGCTACGGCCTTCTACCGCCTCGATCTTGAGGAGCGCGGCAAGAAGCTCTTCGGCCTTCCGCTCGGCAATCACATCTTCACCGGGCTCCACACGCACAACCGTAACGATGCCGCCACGTTCAACTATGCGACGGGTTGGACAAGCACGACGCGCAACCTGAACACCGACGTGTTTCAGTCCACGAACAGCGGCAACTTCCGCACGACGCCCATCGTGCTGCAATACCTCGGCCCCTCCGCGCTCACGGCCAATTCCATCAACGACGTCCGCATCACCAACGGCGTCACCGCGCAGATGCCGCAAAACGGCGACACCTACAACGTCACCTTCTTCGACTTCACCAACAAGCGCCTCGCGACCGAGCCGCTCTCCGTGGCGCGCTTCCTCAACGCCAACTCCAAGAGTCGCCAGCTCATCGACTCGCAGTCGCTCAGCCTCAAGAGCGACTTCTTCGGCAACCATCTCGTCGGCGTCGCCGGCTGGCGCTGGGATCACTTGCAGACATTTTCGAGCGTCGGCAACACGCGTAACCCCGACGACTCGCTCAACACTTCCGCGCTGCGTCTCAACTCCGCGCCGAATCTCGACGAGCGCGGCCGCAACTTCACGTGGAGCGCCGTCGGCCGCGTGCCGCGTTTCCTCACGAAGCGACTGCCGCTCGGCATCGAACTCAGCGGCTTCTACAACTCCTCGGGCAACTTCAATCCGGTCAACGTCCGCACCAACCTGAACGGCGCGATCATCGCCGCCCCGGCCGGCACGACCAAGGAATACGGCCTGCTCGTCGAGTTCGCCGACCGCCGCGTGTCGCTCCGCGTCAACGAATTTCACACGGTCCAGACCAACGCCAGCAACGGCGCGCAAGGCGCCACGGCCGGTGTCTACAATTACCCGAGCTTCATGCTGGATCGCTACGTGACGGCGCAGACTCAGGGCATCGCGTTCAACACCATCCCCGGCGTGACCGCCGCCGGCTACAGCTCCTACCAACAGCTTTACGCCGCGTTCCTCCAACTCCACCCGGAGCCGACGCGCACGCTGAAAAACATGCGCCTCAATGCGGCCGGCACCGCCGTGCTTTCGGACGGCATCGCCGGTCTCACCGACACGAGCGACCTCGATGCCCGCGGCCTCGAGGCCGAACTCGTCGGCAACCTCACGAAGAGCTGGCGCGTCTCCTTCAACGTCGCGAAGCAGGAAACGGTCGTCAGCGGTTCCGCCAAGCTCACGAAGCAAGTCGCCGACGCCGTCTACGCGAATCTGGTGAAATTTAATCTGCTCGGCATCGATCAGGGCCCTGCGCTCCCCGAGCGCCAGACGGCCGGGACGCGCTTCGCCAGCAACGTCGGCAATTCACTCGCCGCCACCCTCGCGCGCGACGGTGCCGTCTCGCCCGAGCAGCGGAAATGGCGCGCGAACTTCACCAGCACCTACGATTTCCGCGCCTTGGAAAATCCGCTCCTGAAAGCCATGAGCGTCGGCGCTTCCGTGCGCTGGCAGGGCAAGATCGCCATCGGCGCGCCGTTCCTCACGGGCCAGGCGCTGAAGGAAAAAATCGCCACGACCAACAAACTCTACCCCGACGCCACCAAAATCCCGGACAACGATCCCGTGATGCAAACGCAGTTCCCCGATCTCGCGCATCCGTTCTACGGCCCCGAGGAACTCGCCGGCGACTGGTGGGTGAGCTACCGCCGAAGAATTTTCAAAAACATCGACTGGCGCCTCCAGCTCAACGTCCGCAATGCTTGGGGCAACGATCAGGACATCCCCGTCACCGCCAACCCCGACGGCAGCATCGCCGTCATCCGCATCCCCAACGAAACGCGTTGGACGCTCAGCAGCAGCTTTTCCTTCTAACCTATGAAATCCCCACGCCCCCTCATTTCGCTGATCGCACTCCTCGCCTTCGGCAGTTTGTTCGCCCGCGCCGCCCAGCCCAACCTCGTGATCTTCTATGCCGACGATCTCGGCTGGGGTGAACTCGGTTGCCAAGGCTTCACCAAAGACATCCCCACGCCCCACATCGACTCGATCGCGAAGAACGGCACGCGCTTCACCAACGGCTATGTCGCCGCCACGTATTGCAGCCCGTCGCGCGCGGGTCTCATGACGGGGCGCTACCCGACGCGCTTCGGCCATGAGTTCAACAGCGTCGCCAACCAGACCGGCCTCCGCCTCGACCAGACCACGCTCGCGACGCGCCTGAAGAATCTCGGCTATGCCACCATCGCCGTCGGCAAGTGGCACCTCGGCAGCGGCCCGGAGTATCGGCCGACCAAGCGCGGCTTCGATGAATATTTCGGCACGCTCAACAACACGCCTTTTTTTCACCCCACCAACTTCGTCGACTCCCGCGTCTCGCAGGACATCCAGAAAATCCCCGACGACGCCTTCTACACCACCGACGCCTACGCCGAGCGCGCAGTCGACTGGTTGGAGAAAACGAAAGGGAAACCCTATTTCCTCTACCTGCCCTTCAACGCCGTCCACGCCCCGCTCGAGGCCACGAAAAAATATCTCGATCGCTTTCCCACCCTCACCGACGAGAAAAGAAAAACCTTCGCCGCGATGCTCTCCGGCATGGACGACGCCATCGGTCGCGTCCTCACCAAGATTCGCGCGCTCGGCCAGGAAGAAAACACGCTGATCTTTTTCATCTCCGACAACGGCGGCCCCACCGCGAGCACCACATCGCACAACGGCGCGTTGCGCGGCTTCAAAATGACGACCTTCGAGGGCGGCCCGCGCGTGCCGTTTCTTGCCCAGTGGAAAGGCAAAATTCCCGCCGGCAAAGTTTACGACTATCCCGTCATGAATCTCGATGTGCTCCCCACCGCCGTAGTCGCCGCCGGCGGCAAACCAGAAGCGTCGTGGGGCCTCGATGGCGTTGACCTCATGCCCTATCTCACCGGCGCCAACACCGCGCGCCCCCACCAGACGCTCTACTGGCGCTACGGCCCGCAGTGGGGCATCCGCGACGGTGATATGAAGCTCGTCGTCTCCAAGGGCGGCGGCGGCCAGCCAGAACTCTACGACCTCGCCGCCGACATCGGCGAAGCGAAAGATCTCGCCGCGGCCCAACCCGCCAAAGCGAAGGAACTCCAGGCGCTGTGGGACAAGTGGAGCGCCGAGCAAGCCCCGCCCAGCGCCCCGGACTCACCCGCCGCTGGCAAGGCGAACAAAAAGAACGCCAAGAAAAACCAAACGAAATAAATTCGGCCCCTCGCCGCCGTGCCGGCGTTACCCTTTCCCCGATGAAGAAAAATTTCCTCCCGCGCGTGGTCGCCACGCTCGCCCTCGCGTTTGCGCTGTCAGCCCGCGCCGACGTTTCCCTCCCCGCCATCTTCTCGGACCACATGGTGCTTCAGCGCGACATCCGCGTGCCCGTCTGGGGCATGGCCGCGCCGGGCGAGAAAATCACGGTCGAGTTTGCCGGTCAGTCGGCGTCCACGATCACTGGACCCGACGGCAAGTGGCGCGTCGCCCTCGCCGCCCTGAAAGCCGGCGCGCCGCAGACGCTCACCATTCGCGGCAACAACACGATCGTCATTCAGGATGTGCTCGTCGGCGAAGTCTGGCTCGGCTCCGGCCAGTCCAACATGGCGATGACGGTGAATCGCGCGAAGGACTTCGACGCCGAGAAAGCCGCCGCCAAATTCCCTCTCATCCGCCATTTCAAGGAAGAATCCGGCTCCGCCGCGACGCCGCAGTCCGTCGGCAAGGGCCACTGGGAAATCTGCGCGCCCGAGACCGTCGGCGGATTTTCCGCCGCGCTCTATTTCTTCGGCCGCGAACTCCACCAAACCCTCCGCGTCCCGGTCGGCCTCATCAATTCGTCTGTCGGTGGCACCGCGATCAAACTCTGGATCGCGGACGACGTGCAGAAGGGAAACAAAGAATTGCAGGCGGCCATCGCCGCCGCACCCAAGACGCCCGCAGTTGCACCTGCACCTGCTCCCGTCGCCGACAATCCGGCCGCCGAAAAAAAATCCGCCGCCGCCAAGGCCAAAACCGCGAAAACCAAAACTGCGGCCGCGCGCCCGAGCACCGCGGGCGGGCTCTTCAACGGCAAGATTTCCCCGCTCATCCCCTTCGCAATCCGCGGCGCGCTCTGGTATCAGGGCGAGGCCAACTCCACACCGGCCAAGGCGCCGCTCTACGCACACCAGCTCGCGTTGCTCATCCGTGACTGGCGCGCGCGCTGGGGTGCAGAACTGCCGTTCGCGTGGGTGCAGCTGCCGAACTTCACTGGTGCTGGCCGTGATTGGCCAATCGTGCGCGAAGCGATGCTCAAGACCCTCGCCCTCCCCCAAACCGGCATGGCGATCGCGATCGATGTCGGCGAGGCCAACGACATTCATCCGAAAAACAAGCAGGCCGTCGGCCACCGTCTCGCGCTCTGGGCGCTCGGCACGATTTACAGCCAAAAGGTCCCCGCGACCTCCGGACCGCTGCCCGCCGGCCACGAAATTCGCGGGCAGGAGATCGTACTGCGCTTCACCCACACCGACGGCGGACTCGTCGCGAAAGACGGTGAGCTGAAGGGTTTCGTCGTCGCCGGAGCCGACCACATTTGGCAGCCCGCACAGGGGCGGATTGTCGGCGACACCGTCGTCGTCACTTCTCCCTCGGTGGCCGCACCCCTCGCCGCACGCTACGCGTGGGAGAATTTCCCTACCTGCAATCTGTTCAACGCCGCCGGACTGCCCGCCTCACCCTTCCGCACGGACGATTGGAAGTAGCCCTGACCTTCAACGGTGGGGCGGTTTTCCCACCGCCGATGCCCCGCCCCCGCGCCCGTTGCAGCGCGCCCATCCTTCATCGCCGCCCCAGCCAACTCCCCACCATTCTCCCCAACATTTCCGCAGTCACTTCCCCGCTGCGTGCGTCCCAAAACCCCCCAAACCACCCCATAAACTTACACCCCCCCAGTT
>JANOAF010000671.1:0-2423 GCA_031411015.1 Opitutaceae bacterium
GCAAAAACATGCCAAAACCGACGCTCAGCAGCAGGCCGGGCACAGGCTCATGGGCGATCGCCGACCGCACGAGCAGGTAGATCGGGTAGAGCAAGACGGCTCCCATCGAGGCGACAGCGACATAACGGTTCACATACAAGATCAGGACCCAACCAGCGAGGCAGATGAGACTTGCAACCCAATTGGTCACGACCATCATTCCCAGCAGGGTATTGATTCCCTTGCCTCGCAACCCGCGGGGTGAGGGCACGCCGCCTACAACTTGGAGCCCGCGCTGATCTTGCGCTCGGCGGGGTGGTTTGCACCGTTGGTCGCATGCGAAGTCTTATCCCCATGCTGCTCCCGCTTGCCGCCGTGCAACCCTCCGCCGCTGCGGAACCGACCTATCCGCTCGCCGCGCGCGGCGATCACGTTGATGTCTACCACGGCGCCAAAGTCGCGGATCCTTATCGTTGGCTCGAAGATCTTGATTCGCCGCAGACGGCGGCGTGGGTCGAGGCGCAGAACCAGCTCACGCTGGGCTTTCTCGAAAAACTTCCGGCCCGGGCGACGTTTCGCGACCGGCTCACGACGCTCTGGAATTATCCGCGCACGGGAGTGCCGTTCAAGGAGGGCGGCCGTTATTTCTTCTCGAAAAACACGGGCCTGCAAAATCAGTCGGTGTTCTTCGTGCAGGAAAAGCTCGGGGCCGAGCCGCGCGTCTTGATCGATCCCAACACGCTCGCAAAAGATGGCACCGTGGCGCTGGCCGGCACCCGCGTCTCGAGCGATGGTAAGTTTGTCGCTTACGCGACCGCCGCCGCCGGTTCCGATTGGAACGAGGTGCGCGTGCGCTCGGTCGACACCGGGCAGGACACCGCCGACCTCGTGCAGTGGATCAAGTTTTCGTCGCCGGCGTGGACGAAGGATAGTCGCGGATTTTTCTACTCGCGCTACCCGGCGCCGATCATGGACGCGGGGACCGGAAAAACTTTCAGCCAGCTGGAGAAACAGCGGATGTATTATCACCGGCTCGGCACGCCGCAGAGCGAGGATCGCTTGATTCACGAAATCCCCGCCGAGCCGAAATGGTTCGTGCGCGGGGGCACCACGGAGGACGGACGGTTCGCCGTGATTACAATTTCGCGCGGCTCGTCGTCGGAGAATCTCCTGAGCTACGTCGATCTCGGAAACCCCCTTGCTCCTAATCTCGGCGCGCCGGTGCGCCCGCTCATCAGCGTGTGGGAGGCGGAATACAGTGTGGTGGGTAACGACGGCCCGGTCCTCTACGTGCTCACCAACCTCGATGCGCCGCGCAAGCGCCTTGTGGCGATCGATGTGACGAAGCCCGAGCGCTCGAATTGGAAGACGCTCATCGCGCAGTCCGACGACGTGATCGACGCGGTGGAGATCATTGGCGGCCGGTTCGTCGTGAAATCGATGCACGACGCGAGCAGCCGGCTCGCGGTGTTCGGTAAGGACGGAAAACCCCAGGGCACCATTGCGCTGCCGGGGCTGGGCACCGTCGGCTCGTTGAGCGGTCGCGAGGACGAAAACGAGTTTTTCTACAGCTTTACGTCGTTTGCCACGCCGACCTCAAATTTCCGGCACGACGTCGCCACGAACCAGGGCGAGCTTTTCCTGGCGCCGACGGTCGCCTTTAACCCGGGCGACTACGAGACGAAGCAGATCTTCTATCGCTCGAAGGACGGCACGCGCGTGCCGATGTTTATTACCCACAAGAAGGGGCTGAAGTTGGACGGCACTGCTCCGACCATCCTCTACGGCTACGGTGGTTTCGATATCTCGCTGACGCCGGCGTTCTCGGTGACGATGCTCGTGTGGATGGAGTCAGGTGGAGTCTTTGCGCAGCCCAACCTCCGCGGTGGCGGCGAATACGGCAAGGCCTGGCACGATGCGGGCACGAAGGAGCGGAAACAAAACGTGTTCGACGACTTCATTGCCGCGGCCGAGTGGCTCTTCGCGAGCAAATACACCTCGCCCGCGAAACTCGTGCTCAGCGGTGGGTCCAATGGGGGCCTGCTGGTTGGCGCCGTGATCAATCAGCGACCGGATCTTTGCCGCGTGGCGTGGCCGGCGGTTGGCGTGATGGACATGCTGCGCTTCCACAAATTTACCATCGGCTACGCGTGGACGAGCGATTACGGGTCGAGCGACGAGGCGGCGGGTTTCAAATACCTCTCCGCCTACTCACCGCTGCACACCTTGAAAAATGGCGCGACTTATCCCGCCGTGCTTGTGACAACTGCCGATCATGACGACCGCGTCCATCCTGCGCATTCATTTAAATATGCCGCCGCGCTTCAATCCGCCGTCGCGAAGGATCTGACGAATCGACCCGCCATGATTCGCATCGAGACCAAGGCCGGTCACGGGGCCGGCAAGCCGACTTCAAAAGTGATCGAAGAGGCGGCGGACAAACT
>JANOAF010000672.1:0-11886 GCA_031411015.1 Opitutaceae bacterium
CGAAGTCGGCGTCCTTCTCGATCAGGGTCTTCGAATTGAGGACGATGGTCGCATCGAGGTCTTTCTGGGAAATCTGGTCGTAAACGGAGCGGCGGAGCTCGGCCTCGATGGCGTCGTTCGAGAGGCAGAGATCGAGGCCGATGCGGGCGAACTCGATGCGCTTGCGGAGGTCGGCACCGTCCCAGAAGACGTTCGCGCCATCGGCCTTCTTCACCACGATCATCGTGCCTTGGGCGGTGGACTCGGGGGCGACAAACGGAGTGGTGGAGTCGTTTTCGGAACCGCTGAGACCGGCTTCGCGGGCGGCCGCGCGCTCGGCGCGGAACAGGATGTAGGCGGCGGCAACCTTGTAGTGACCTGCCTTCATCAACTCTTCCTGCACCATGTCCTGAATCTCCTCGATGTGGACGAAGGACTGCTTGGAGGAATGAATGCGCTCGGAGACGGCCTGCGTGATGCCGACGGCCGGCGCGGAGTCGCGCTGGAGGGAGAGGAAGGTCTTGCGGACGGCGATCTCGACCTTGTGCTCGCTCCACGGAACGACCTGCTGGTTCCGGCGGATGACGCGGAGCGTGGAGGTCGCGGCGGTATCGCGGTCGATGGAAATTTTGCGCGCGCGGTTGAGGAGAAGGCTCTTGGCAACGAAGTAGGCGTTGTTGTCGACGAGCGTCTTCTCGATCAGCTCATAGAGATCGTTGAGCGAGATGCGGAGGGGCGACTGCTTGCGCGACAGAGACCGGAGATTGGCCGCGACCTCGCCGCAGATCTTGGCCACCCAAGCGCGGTTTTCGGTGGTGAAGATCTCTTTTTCGCCCTTAGCGAGTTGGACGTTGGTGAACGCCTTGCCGAGCGTGTCGGCCACTTCGGCGAGCACGAAGCGCTCTTCCCCGTGCGGGCACAACAGCACAATCGGCGGCAGATCAACTGGCTCACCGCCCAAGACATCGCGCCAGGCGTAGTGGGGCTTCTGTTCAACGGGCGTGTGGACGGTGCGCTTGAGCGCGAGATCGTGGGCGACGGAGGGAGTGGTCATGACAAAGGAGGAGGACGGACAGCGAGCGGGCGGAACGGGAAACGCGGAGCGAGGAAAAGGCGGGAAACGGAGATGCCGCTGCGGGCCGAAAACCTCGGCGCAACGGCGGAAAAGGAATGGCGACGCGCGGGGTGGGCGCGAAGCGGGAAAGGACGGCGAACGGGCGGGGCTTAGAGTTCGTCGTCGTGGGCGACGGTGAGGGAAGAAGCTTTCTGGTATTCGGTGACGCGACCTTCGAAGAAGTTTTGCTCCTTCTTGATATCCATCATTTCGGCGAGCCACGGCAGCGGGTTTTTGACCCCGGCGGCGAGTGGAGCGAGACCGCAGCCCTCAAGGCGACGGTCCGCGATGTAGTCGATATAGGTCAGAAACTCATCGATCGCCAGGCCCACGGCATTCACCGGCAGGCAGTCGCGGATAAACTCTTTTTCGAGCCGGATCGCCTCGCGCATGAGCTCGCGCAGCTCCTCCTTGAACTCGGCCGTCCAAATCTCGCGATTCTCCTCCACGAGATCCATGAACAGATTCCGGAAGACCTCGATGTGATTCGACTCGTCGCGCAGCGTGTAGCGGAACATCTGGCCGATGCCGGGAAACTTGTTCTGCCGGTAAAGCGAAAGGATCATGCCGAAGAGACCGTAGAATTGCGTGCCCTCCATGCATTGGCCAAACACGAAGATGTTCTTCGCGAGCAGGCGCTTGTTTTCCGGCAGCGTCAGATCGAGGTCGCGGCGCAGCTCCTTGGAAACTTTGGTGACGAACTCGTTCTTCCGCACGATCGTCGGCACATCCTCAAACATCGCCTCGCACTCGTGCGGGTTGATCTGCAACGACGCGATCATGTAGAGCAGCGAATCCGCGTGGATGTTCTCCTCGTGCGCATGGCGGCCAAGCACGAGCTTGAGCTCGGGCGCGGTGACAAGCTCGCGGACGACGTGCTGGATGTTGTCTCCGACGATGCCTTCCGCGGCGGAAAAATAACCGATGCCCATCCGGATGAGCCAACGCTCAACGTCTGAGACCACCTTCTCGTCGCGCCACTGCTCGATGTCCTTGCCCATCGGGATGTCCTCCGGCTCCCAATGATTGGCCTTCATCGTGCGATAAAGGTCATAGGCCCACTGGTATTTGAGGGGGAGGAGATTGAAACACATGGTCTCACGACCATTGATGACTTTTTTGGCAGCAAAGGCGGCCTCCGCCTTCGCTTGATCGAGGACGAAGATCTTGGCACCAACCTGAAACGTTTTTTGCATGGACCGGAGTGGAACGGAGGGAAAAGAGACGGAAAATGAGTGAGCGGTGAGGCTTTTTTGGGGTGAAAAGGCCGCGGGCGAACTAAAGTTGTTACTAGTTATGCACGGGTTACTGACCACTACAGGATGTGGTCAATCGCCGCACAGACCACAACCCATGGGAGTCGCACTTTTCTCCGTCAATGAGTTTATGGGAAATCTCGCGCACATTTTTTCGGCAGTTTGGGCTTGCCGGGCCGCGTAAATTTCGGCCCCGACCGAGAAACCGAACGAACACCGGAATTCCGCCGAATTTCAGCTGTGAAAGGCTCCAAAATCCCCAGAAGAATACCCGTCCAGCCGATCAAATCGGCTGCTGCGGACGCAGCCGCAACGAGATGTATTGAGCACGCCTGCACGAGGTCGCGCCGGGCGCCATTCTCACTCGCGGTGCCATCGACGCAGATGTCACCAAATCGTTGCGACAATTGGGGGCGAGACCCAGCTCGGAACCCGCGGGCGCTCCGGAACCCCGGCGAGTTCGCGGCCCACATCCGATCATCATGACGCCGATCTAGCGGAGATTTGGGCCGCGGGCACGCAACTGCCGCAACTCCTCGCGTGCGTCCGCGTCCCCGGGCATCACGCGAAGATGCCGCTCGTAAGAGGCCTCGGCCTCGGCCGTCCGTCCCACCCGCGCGAGCGCGAAGCCGAGAGCGCGCGCCGCGCGGGGATGCGCGGAGTCGAGGCGCAACACCGTTTCAAGCGAAGCGGCGGCCTCGGTCCAGCGCCCTTCGTCGAGGCGCAGCGAGGCGAGGTTAAAGTGGGCGTCAGCGAGGCGCACATTCAGCGCCACGGCCTTCTCGTAGCGCACGGCGGCGTCCGCCGTGCGACCGAGTTCCACCAATGCGTTGCCGGCGTTGACGTGCGCCTCCGCGTAGTCCGGCCGAAGTGCGAGCGCACGATCGTAGTGGCCTAACGCCTCCGCCATCGCGCCGGCGCTGGCGCGCGCGTTGCCGAGGTTGTAGCTGGCCTCGGCGTAGTTGGGCTTGAGCGCGAGCGCGCGCTCAAACCGGCCGGCCGCCTCCGTCGTGCGGCCCAACTGCAGCAGGGCGTTGCCAAGGTTGTTTTGGGCCTCGGCAAAATCCGGCCGCACGCCAAGGGCCGACTCGAAGTGCCCCAGCGCATCGGCGGCGCGCCCCGACTGGGCGAGGGCGTTGCCGAGATTGTTATGCACCTCCGGATAGCGCGGATCGAGGCGCAGCGCGGCCTCGTAGCTGACGATCGCCTCCGGCATCCGGCGCTGCCGGGCGAGCGCCACACCACGGTTGTAGTGCGTTTCCGGATAACTCGACTGCAGGGCCAGCGCGCGATCGTAGGACGCGATCGCGCCGGCGACATCGCCCGCGCGGAACAGCGCCTGGCCGAGATTGTTGTGCGCCCGCGCGTTCGCGGGGTGCTTCGCGGCGGCATCGGCCCAGAGGGCGGCCTCGCTGCGGTAGACGCGATTGCGCGCCACCGTCCCGATGAGCAGCGCGATCGCGGCCAGACCGAGCCCGGCCGCCGCCCGGCCGCCCAGGGCGCGATGCCCGAGCAAGACCGCCGCCACCACCAGCGCGGCCAACGGGAGGTAAACGCGGTGCTCCGCCATCGTCTGCGTAACCACGGGGATAAAGCTCGAGCTGGGGGCGAGCAGCAGCAGGAACCACGCGCCGAGAAAGCCGAGCGCGGGCCGGCGGACGAGCGCCACCGCCACGCCCACGATCAACCCCGCAACCAGCAGCGCCTGCGGGAGCACCTCCCCGAGATCGCGGGCCAGGCCCAGCCCATAGTCGAAGACTAGCGGATACGGCCACACCATCAGGCGGAGGTAAAGGACGAGGGCGCGGCACTGCGTGAGCGCATAGCTCCACGCGGACGCTTCTGCGGCAAATCCCGCCGTGCCACCGCGCCCGCCCGTGACCACAACGAGCCACAGGAGCAGCAGCCACGTCGCGGCCAGCGAAACATAGTATCCCCGCCGTGTCGTCCACGCTTCCCGGAGCGTCCCGCTCACGAACCCCCGGTCGTAGAGCAGCACGAGCAGCGGGGCCGCCGCCGCCGTCTCCTTGCTCGCCATGCTGAGCGCACACGCCACCACGCTCGCGCCGCGCCAGCGCCGCGCCGCCACACCGGTGGCCGCGGTGGCGCGCACCAACGCGTAGAACGTGAGGAGCACGAACAGCGCGGCAAGGGACTCCGCCCGCTGAACCATGTAGGTGACCGCGGCGGTCTGCAGTGGGTGCAACGCCCACAGCAGCCCGGTCGCTGCGGCCAGTGGCGGCGCGGCAGCGGCGAAACGGCCACGCAATTGCGGCGTGAGCAGCGTGCGGCGCACGAGCCCAAAGAGGCACAGCGCCGCCGCGGCGTGGATCGCCGCGTTGAGCACATGGTAACCGGCGACGCGGTCGCCGGTGATCGCGTGATTCAAGGCGAAGCTGAGCGCAACCACGGGCCGCCCGCTCGTGGTGAGACCACCCTCCGCACCCGGCCGCAGCGATTCGGAAAACGCCGCCCAACCCCGCCCCGCCGGGTTCTCAAGGATCGACGGCACGTCGTCGAAGACAAAAGGACCGCCCAAGCTGTTGTGATACGCCACGCACACGGCGGCCACGATCAAGGCCGCGGCGAGGCGGATGCGTCCGGGCGCAGTGTCGCCAGCCGGGGGGATCGTCGCGCGTGAATTCACACGGGCAGCGAAACCGCTTTCACGCCCGGGTGAACCGAAATGTGCGTCGGCTCCGGGCACAAAAAAAGCGGCCGCTTCGGGCGGCCGCTCAAATCACTCTCGTCCCGCGCGCTCAGAATTTCACGCGGATACCGAGCTTCGACTGCCAGCGCGAGGTCGAGGTGTCGCCCGCGGTGATCGGGACGCCGTCGAGGGTGTTGCTGTTGAAGACATACCCATATTGCCCCTGTCCGCCGTTGGCCGCGGGATCGAAGATCGCGCCGGCGACCTGGCGGCGGTAGGCAAACGGCACTTCCTCGACAATGCCCCAATCCTTGTTGAAGAGGTTCGCGAGGTTGATGACCTCAAGGAAGACTTCCGCCCGCACGCGGCCATGAATCGGGATCTGCTGTGTGATCGTGAGGTCCACAGTCTGCTGCCACGGCGAGCGCTCGCTGTTGCGGGGCGCGACGCCGCCGGCGTATTTGTCCAAGCCGTTGGCGGTCGCAAAGGCGAAGAACGCGTCGCGCTCGGCCGGGTTGATCCAGCGCACCTTCGTGTCATTCGGACCGGTGGGCATGTAGAAGAGATCGTTGAAGGTCACGCCGTCGCCGTTGGCATCGCCGGAAAAGACCCAGCTGTAGGCGCGGCCGGTGCGGCCCTCGTAGACGAGGCCGACCGTGGTCTTGAATTTTTTGATGAACTCGAACGCGCGCACGTAGCGCGCGACAATCTTGTCGCGGGTCTGCGTGTTGGAGGTGGAGGCGGTGCGTTCGTTGGGGTTGAAGATCGCGCGCGAGGTAAACAGAGAGCCGGCGGTCGAGGAGGTGAGCGGGCTGACCTCGGTGGCGGAGCCGTGCGTCCACGCGACGTTGGCGGACCACTTCTCCCGCATTGGACGGCTCAAACTCAGGGTGAAGTCGCGCGACTGTCCGTTGTTGGCGTTGGTGATGCGATAGACATCGCCGAAGCCCGCGACGCGACGGCGGCCGTTGGTGTTGGTCTGGGGAAACGTGGTGACGTTGTTCGGCGTGGCACTCGTGTTGAAAGCGGGCGTGATGTTGCCGGCGTAGCGGATGCGGCCGTCCGGCAGTGTGCCGGGCCCGCTAGTCGCGGTCTGGAAATTGAGGAATTCCACCATGAGCCCCTTTTCCACTTGGCTGGCTGTGACCTCGGCGGAGACGGTGAGTCCCCCAAACGGAAGCTGGTGATCGAGCGCGAGATTGCCCTTCCAGAGCGAGGGGCTTTGGAAATTCGGATCGGTGAGACTGATGTTGGGCGTCTGCGTGCCGATGGGCGCGGCTTGGCGGGTGACGTCGGGCTGGAATTGGAGGGTGGGCTGGTTGTTGCCATTTACGTTAATCGTGGTGGTCCCGACCGTGCCGGCGTTCTGGTAGGCGTTGGCGAGCCAGACCGCGGGACTGCGGCCGACGAAGAGGCCGACGCCGCCGCGCACCTCGGTCTTGCGATCAGCAGGGACGCGATAATTGAAGCCCACGCGGGGCGAGATGCTGCTGTTGCCGTCGTTGGTGCCGTCGTTGCGCACGCCAAACGCATTGGTAAAGGCGGTGTTCAAGGCCGGTGCCTTCGAAGTGGTGGGCAGATCGTAGCGCAGGCCGCCGACGACGGACAGGCGGCTAGTGGGCCGCCAAGTGTCCTGCAGGTAGAAAGAGTAGCCCGTGTAGGTCCAGCGGGCGTAAGCTTGCTCGATGGTGGTGCCGGGCAGAGGTTGCGCGAGAGTGTAGGCCGTGGGCAGGCCGGCGATCCAGTTGTCCAAGCCGGAACGGAAGGTGGGGGTGCCAGCGGTGCCGGTGTTGTTGAAGGTGTAGCTGCCGTAGGAGCCGGGGAGGAAACGATTGTCGTAGCTGATGCGCGCCAGTTCGCCGCCGACGACGAGCGTGTGTTTGCCTAGGGAGTATTCGCCGGAGAACTTGGTGAGGGTTTCCTTGGTATTAAGGGAATTCAGATGGCCGTTGAAGCCCGTGCCGAAATTTAGGAAGCCCGTGGTGATCGTTGCGCCCGTGTCCTGGCGCACCCCGGTGAAGCCAGCGATCCCGATGGCGGGGAATGCCGCGCCGCGATTTCGGCCGCCGGCCTCGTAGGTCGTGTGGCTGTGCGAGGCCTCCGTGCGAAGATCGGGCGTCCACTGGCTGAAGACCTGGGTCGTGTAGCTCCGGGTATCGCGGGGATTGTCGAACCACTGGTTGCTCAGTGTCGTGCCGGTGAAGCTCGTGCGGCCGGTGAACGTGGGCAGGCTGCCCTCGTTCTGCCGGAAGGTGAAGCTGGCGCGGTGCTGCCCGGAGATGTTCCAGTCGAGTTTGCCGAGGTGGATTTTCTGCCCGGTAATGTTGCCGCCGTTGCCCGTGAGCGTGCCGGGGTCGTAGCCGAGGGCCTTGGCGCGCGCGACGGCCTGATCGAGCAGCGCGAACGAGGCGGACGTGAGGACGAATCCGGCCGCGGGCGCATCGGCCTCGCGCTGGAAATCGTCGAAGGTGTAGGCGAAGAAGAGGCGGTCCTTCAAAATCGGGCCACTCAGCGACAGCGTGTAGCGGCGCTCATCGAACGCCTCACGCGAGCGCGTGAGCGGGTGCTTGGCCCGCAGGCGCTCGTTGGTGAATTCGTATTGCGCGGAGCCGGAGAAGCGGTTCGTCCCGCTCTTCGTGCCGGCGTTGAGGAGCGCGCCCGTGAAGCCCGCGCGGCGGATGTCGTAGGGGTTGAGTTCGACGGTGAGATTGGAGAGCGCCTCAAGCGGGATCGGGCTGCGGAGCGAGGACATGCCACTGTCGTTGAGGCCGTAGGGATCGTTGGCCTCGACGCCGTCGATCAGGAAGGAGTTGAAGCGGTTGTTCTGGCCCTGCGCACTGAGCTGGCCGCCACGGTCGAGGGAGTTGAGCGTGAGGCGCGAGTCGAGCTTGGCGATGTCCTGCACATCGCCGCGGATCGAAGCGATCGCGTCGAGGTCCGCTTCGGAGAAACCGGTGCCGGCGCCCATGCGGGTCGAGCCGAACGTCGTGTCGCGACCGACCTCGACCGTGAACGCCTCCATCTGCACCACCCCGGTGCTGAGCGCGATGGTGAGTTCGAGCGTCTGGCCGAGTTCGAGATAGACATCGCGCTTCGTGTCGGAGAGCCCGCCCGCGCCAGTCGTCGTGATCGTGTAGGGGCCGCCGACACGCAGGCCGGAGAGGTTGAACTGGCCGCTGGGCCGCGTCACAGCGCTCGCGCGCGTGCCCGAGGGCTCGTGCAACGCAACGACCGTGGCGCCGGCCACGGCCTTGCCCGGTTTGTCGGAGACGGTGCCGCTCAAAGCGGACGTCGTGATGCCTTGGCCGAAGACGCTGCCCGCGAGGGCGAGAATCAGCGTGATGCACGCGGCGAAGGTCCGCGAAAAAACGTGGTTTGCTTTCATGGTGTGGTGCAGTGTGAACAGTCTGCGCCGCCATCGGCGCGATTTATGGGAACGGTAATATAATATGCAGCTTTGATGCGACGAAAATGCAGAAGACCGGCGCGGACTTGGCGGGACAGGTTACCCGATAGCCACCCAGCGGATTCGCCGGTAAGATCATCCGCGGGGCACAGCAAAGCCGATGGCTCCGCCACTCCAGGCGTTATTAAAACCCGCCAAGCCCGGTTACCCCTCTCTTTTAGCGGCTCGCTCGCGGGTGCGCCACTTAACGAAATAACGCGAAGCGGGCTTGGCGCCATCACACCCAAAGCGGATGAATTTGCCCGACCGGATTAGAAGCGGAGACGGGCGCCGAATTGGATCCTCCAACGCGACAATTCGTTGTCAGGTGTGGGAACAACCGGAGGGACGTAGGCCGCTCCGCTCATCAGAAGACGGCGGCTGGTTGGATCGTAGGTGGCCGAACCGAAGTTCTTAACGACCGCCAGCTCGTTGTCGCTGCTGCCACTGCGAATTATCTCCTGATACCCGAAAATGCGTTTGCTGAACCAAGCGCCAAAGTTGATGAAATCCGCGAAGAGCTCGATTTCGACGGGCTTGTAGATGGCGATTTTTTGGCTGATGCGCAGATCGAGGCGATTCGTCCAGGGCTGAACAAAAGCATGCCGCGGAGCCACGGTTCCCTTATACCCGGACAGCTCGCTTTGATCGACAAAGTTCATGTAACTCTGGGCCACGTTTGCAGGCAGGCTCGCGAATACCGGATCGCTTACACTCGTGGGCACGTAAATCAGATCATTACCGACCACGCCGTCTCCGTTGGCGTCGCTCGCGTAGGTGTAGGTGTAGGGGTTTCCAGTGCGGCCCTCGTAATAGAGACTGACGACGGTCTTGCCCAATTTCGTAAACTGAAATTCGCGGGCCAGACTCACCTGAAGGCGTTTCCCCACTTCAAAAGCTGAGCGGGAAACTTCAGGTTGGTTCTGGTTGAATATCCCATTGCGGCCGAATTGAGACCCCGCCGTCGTTTCACCCAGAGGCAACGCATCTTCGGCGTCCCCGACTGTAAAGGTCGCGTTGTAACTCCAAGATTTTTTCATCGGTCGGTTCAGCCCGAACGAAACGTAGGTGGAACGCCCTTCAGTGATATTGCTGACGCTGTAAACGTTCGAAAACTCAGGGTGCAGGGCATTGGCCGCCGTGGCCAAGGAACCGCTGTAAATCTGCCGGCCATCCAAACCGACAAACCGAGGTTTGAGATTCAGGTCGCGGATGAAGATAGCCTTGTCCGTGCGGGTGTGGATTGCCTCGAACGTCAGGGTGCCGTCAATCGCAGGCAGCATTACATCCACGGCAAAATTACCGCGCCAGACCGAAGGAGGGCTCAGTTTATTATCAACCAAGTTCATTTGAGGACGTGTCACCGTGGCGTTGGTGATAGTGCCAATCGGATTCTTGGGATCAAAGCTGCTCGCGAGGTAACTGCTCAACTTCGGCACGCCGCCCGGGCTTGTGGTGATCAAAGTATCGCTGGTGCGTCCGATCCCGGAGTTGCCGAATGAGTTCGAGACCATGACCCACGGAATCCGTCCTTCGAAATGTCCCACGCCACCGCGAAACTGCACGCGGCGAGCCTCGTCGGGGGCATAGTTGAAACTTAGCCTGGGGGAGATTGCGTTGGCCCCGTCCACGGTGCCGTCGTTGCGGAAACCAAACACTTGGGTGAAAAGGCTGTTCAGTGGCGGCCGGGTTTTCGTGGTGAAATAGTCATAGCGAAGGCCAAACGTGACGTTGAATCGTGAAGAAACCTCCCACTTGGCCTGGCCAAAAATGCCATTAATCGAGAAGTCGCTGTTTTCACTAGGCGGCGTTCCCACCTGGTAATAGTTCCGAGTGAAGATGCTCGGCGTATCGTTGACGAAAGCCGCCACGTTCGCGTAGTCAAAAACACCATAGGAATTATTGCGGAACAGGTTCAGAAAATCGCTCTGCTCGCGGTCGTAACCGCCGGAGAGGGTCAGGTGATTCAGGAGATACTCGCCCGACACGCTCATGCTCTTGGTCTTCACCGAAAGATAGTTGCCATGCCGGTTCTGCTCTGTGCCAAAAGCAAGGGCGCCGTTGCTAATACTTGCGCCGGTAAGCGCCAGGCCGGACACGCCGAAGATGCGAACTTCCGGGAAAATAATCGGCGAAGGGGTGTCCTGCGAATATTCGTTCTGGGCATAACGCAGCTGGGTTTTGAAGTCGGGCGTCCACGTGCTGAAAAGCTGGGCGGCCCAGACCTCTTCACTGCGCACCTGCACGAAGCGGTTGGACGAGAGATTTGTCGCGAAAGGCGCAGTCGCGATTCCGGCGCCACTCGTCGCCGCGAGGTTCTGCGTCGTGTAGCGACCGCTGGCCGGCAATTCGCCCTCCGTCTTGTTGTAGCGCACCGAGAACCGCTGCCCGGCCGCGATATTCCAATCGATTTTGGCCAGTTTGATTTCGTTGAATTGCGCAATCGGCGCGGTGCGACCGATAAAGGTGCCGAAATCCAGACTGCTACCGTAACTCACTCCCGACTTGATCGCCGCGAGCCGCGCATTTACCGCCCCGAGATCGGCGGCGCCCTGCGGAGTTCCGGTCGGATCGAAGGCGGCGATTTCGGGAGCCGTCGAATCATACTTCTCGTAGTTGACGAAGAAGAAGAGGCGGTTTTTCAGAATCGGCCCGCCCAAAGTGAAGCCCTTCGTCTTTTGCTCCAGGAACGAGCGCGTTCCTTGCGTCGAGCCGAACACGTTGGGCCCTTGGAAATCATCGTTCGTGTAATAGTAATAGAGCGTCCCATGGAACTGATTTGTGCCGCTCTTGGTAACGGCATTGATGGAAGCGCCGGTAAACCCGCTCTGACTGACGTCGTAGGGCGAAATCGCGATGCTGAACTGTTCGATGGTATCGAGCGAAATCGGGTTTCCAAACGCCTGTAGCCCGCTGCCGTTCAGGCCGAATTGATCGTTGATACGTGCGCCATCGACCAAAATGGAATTGAACCGGTTGTTTTGGCCAACCGCCGTGATAATCGGCTGGGTTCGTGAGGAAAGGATGCCACGCAAGCTGACGAATGGCGTGGTGCGAGCCACATCTGCAAAGGAACGTTGCACCGTCGGGGTTGTGCCGATGCCGGAAGCACCAATCACCGAACCGGCGCCGTTCGCATTCGAATCAAGCTGGTTTGGATCGGCGGTTACGGTGAACTTATCCATCTTCACGACGTCAGCGGTCTCCAGCGTAAAATTAGCGTCCACCGTTGCGCCCAGTGCCGTGGTTAACCCTGTTTGTTCCGCAGTTCGAAAGCCAGGCGCCGTGACGGTAACAGTGAAGGGACCGCCAACAACCAGTCCGCTATATCTGAACTGCCCTGACTCATTGGTCCGAGCAGTGTAGGTGGTGCCGGTCGGAACATGCACCGCAGCCACAGTCGCACCCGCGACCGCTTTGCCGCCACTGTCGCGCACGAATC
>JANOAF010000673.1:0-1515 GCA_031411015.1 Opitutaceae bacterium
GACAAGATTCGCGCCGATGAGATCCGGCTTTACGAGAGCAAGCTGCACGAATGGAACTTCCTCGATTGCATCTACAGCGGAAAACCGACGATCTGCACCGCGGATATTTCCCACCGCGCGCTTACGATCTCCCACCTCGCCAATATCGCGATCCGTCTCGGTCGCTCGAGCGTCCGCTGGAATCCCGCGACCGAACGCTTTGTCGACGATCCGGCCGCCGACCGCCTGCTTTCCCGCCCGATGCGCAAATCCTACGCAGTGTAGAAAGTCGCGCCACACCCTCTCCGCCGGGCTCCACGCCGCGCCGGTCGGTTCTGGAAAAGGACTGCTTCCCACCGATTGCTCCTCCAAACCTCGAAATTACCCATGACTACCTATACCCAGCTGCCGCCCCGACACCGCTCCGTGAACCGATTGTCCGCCGCCTTGATCCTCGCTTTGGCGGCAGCAAGTGCCGCCCTCCACGCCCAAGTCGCCCCGCCGGCGCCGGCACCGGCGGCCGCGGGCGCGGCCAAGGAAGACGCCATCGTGCTCAGCCCGTTCTCCGTCAACGCCAGCTCCGACACCGGCTACGCCGCCACGAGCACCCTCGGCGGCACGCGCTTGAAGAGCGAACTGCGCGACGTGGCCTCCCAGATCGACGTGATGACGTCCGAGTTTCTCGACGACATCGGCGCGCTCACGCTCGACGAGGCGCTGCGTTACTCGATGAACATCGAGTCGAACGACGAAAATTTTTCGCCCGGCACGGACCCGAACACCAACGGCGTCTTTTCGTCCGCCTACGGCAGCCGCACCCGCGGACTCAGCCGCTCGAACAACACGCACGACTTCTTCGAGACCAACGTCCCGCTCGACACCTACAACACGGGCAAGCGTTTCACCCTCGTCTCCGGCTCCAACGCGATTCTCTTCGGCGCCGGATTCGCCGGCGGCACCAACGATGTTTCGTTCGACCGCGCCGACCTGCGGAAATTTTCCGGCAACACCACCATCCGCGCCGATTCCAACGGCAGCCTCCGCACGTCGCTCAACCTCAGCCAGCCGCTCATCCGCAACATTCTCGGCCTGCGCGTTGCCGGTCTGCGCGCCGATGAGCGCGATTACCGCGAGGGCGTCGGCTCGAAGACGGACCGGCTCTACACGTCGCTCATGTTTCAGCCGCACCAGCGCATTTCCGTCCGCGGCTGGCTGGAGAAATACGAATCGCGCCAGCGCAACGCCGCCAACACCCTCGTCGCCGATCGCGTGAGCCCGTGGCTCTCGACCGCGACGCGCCCCACGTTTAACAACGCCGGCCTCACGCCCGCGAGCACCGCCGCGCAGTTCACCACGGCGTTCAACGCCCAGGGCGCCGATCTCGCGCGCTCCGCCGAGCGCTTCAGCAACGTCGCCTCCGCCGGCACCGTCGTCTTCAACCTCGACGGCACGCAGCCGACCTCGATCCGCAACTGGACCAACACGGTCACCTCCAGCCGTCCGCTCGACGGCACGCAGGACCCGAGCATCGTCGAT
>JANOAF010000674.1:0-7615 GCA_031411015.1 Opitutaceae bacterium
CGCCCGCGCGACGGCAACTACGCGAGCCCGGCGCGCGAAACCGTCCCCGTGGGCTTCGGGTTGAAACAGCCGATTAGTTTCAATTTCTCCGCCGCGTGGCGGATGTGAGAGCGGCCAACAATTCGCCGCTCCTTATCCGACCTGCTCGCCGATGGGAGTTTGGGCCGCAGTCAGAAATGTTTTCACCCACTCGCCTTCGCCGCACACGGTCATCCCGGGGAATCGTTTGAAGCACTTGCCGGCGGGCACGTCGGGCTGCACTTGCTTGCTGCCACTGAACGCGACGTGGATGGAGCTCACAAACCTTCCCGTTTCGAATCCATTTTCCGCTCCGTTGTTCCTTGAACGGAACGGAGCAGCCGGGTCAGGCTGCGATTCAATTTGAAGCGCGCCGTGCCGCCGGCTCGCCACCCCCTGCGACGGCAGCCGTCGAAACCCAATTCCCCATGATCTCTCGAATCTCCCGCCGTGCTGCTCTGAAAACGTTTGGTCTCGGCGCCGGTTTGTCGGCGCTCGGCTTTGTCGACCGCGGCGCGCGGGCCGCCGAGGAGGCCACGGCCAAGGCGAACAAGGGGGCGAAGCCGATCACGATCACCAAGGTCCGCGCGATCACGTGTGCGACCCAGGGGACAATTCGCTTTGTCGTGGTGAAAGTGGAGACCTCGGAGCCCGGGCTCTACGGGCTCGGTTGCGGCACGTTTAACCAGCGCCCGCTCACCGTCGTCACCGCAGTGAACGAGTATCTCGACCCGTTTGCCCGCGGGCGCAACGTCGACGACATCGAGGACATCTGGCAGACGGCCTACACGAGTTCCTACTGGCGCAACGGACCGGTGATGAACAACGCGCTCAGCGGCCTCGACCTGGCGCTCTGGGACATCAAGGGCAAACGCGCCGGTCTGCCGGTGTATCAGTTGATCGGGGGGCGCTCGCGGTTCGCGGTGGACACCTACACGCATTGCGCCGCCGGAGATTTGAACGTGCTCGCCGAGTTGGTGAAGGCGCGGCAGGCGGAAGGGTTTCGCCACATCCGGATTCAGTTCGGCGGCTACGGTTCCGAGCAGCTCAACACGAAGCCGGATTTTCGCGCCGCGGGTTTCGGGCTCCCGCGCGACAGCCACATGGATTCGCTGCCCTATCTGCAGGCGGTGCCGAAGATGTTCGCGCACATCCGCGAAGCCTGTGGCGACGCCGTCGAACTGCTGCACGACGTGCACGAGCGCATCGAGCCCATCGAGGCGATCCGGCTCTGCAAGGAGCTGGAGAAATACCGGCCCTTCTTCATCGAAGACGCACTGGCGCCGGAGCAGAACGAATGGTTCAAGCAGCTCCGCGCCGCGACCTCCGTGCCGCTCGCGATGGGCGAACTCTTCAACAGCCCGCACGAGTGGGTGCCGCTGATCAAGGACCGGCTGATCGATTTTCTACGCGTGCATCTCACGCAGGCCGGCGGCTTCACGCCCACACGCAAACTCGCCGCGCTCGCCGAGTGGTTTGGCGTGCGCAGCGCGTGGCACGGTCCCGGCGACCTGTGCCCGCTCGGCCACGCGGCGTCGCTGCACCTCGACCTGAACATCCACAACTTCGGCATCCAGGAATCGGTGAACTTCAACGCGGCGACGCGGGAGGTTTTTCCCGGCACGCACACCCTGAAGAATGGTTACGCGATCATCAACGAGGCGCCCGGCTGGGGCGTGGATTTCAACGAAGAGCTGGCGAAAAAATATCCGCTGCCGGCGCAGCCCGGCTATTGGGAGCCAGTGCGACGGCGCGACGGCACGGCGGTCAGGCCTTGAGCGGCGCCGCACCGAGGCAGGCTGGGCCGGGCACTCGTGGCGTGACCTTCCGCCGTGATCGCCGAAGTCATAGATAGATGACTGAACGACCCCTCTGACCCCGCCCGCTGTTTCAACACCGCATGACGCGCGGCTGCCGCTCTGCCACCGCATCCGCGACCGGCTCCATGCGGAGATCGCTGCGCACAAGTGGAAGCCCGGCGACACCGTTCCCGACTGACCCGGGCTTGTTCGACCAGGTAGCTCGGATGTTCCGCGTCGGCGCGAGAACCCGCTGCTGACGCGCACCAAGCCTGCAGATTAACGTCATTCAATAAAACCTGGCTGGCAGCACCCGCATTTTCCGCCCAACCTTGTCCCGCACAGGCCGTCTACCCGTTTCGCGCCTGCACCCAACCTGAACCCAAGCTTGATGATTTCTATGAAAAATACCCCGTCCCCGCGCTCCCGAGTCACGCGAGCCGGCGTTTGCCTAGCCGCCCTGTGTCTGTCGCTCTCTCCCGCGCTGGCGCAGAAGGCAACCCCGCCGCCTGCTCCCGCTCCTGGCACAGGCAAGGAAGAGGCCGTCATGCTCTCGCCCTTCCAAGTCGCTTCCGATGCGGACAAAGGCTACCAAGCGCTCAATACCCTCAGCGGCACCCGCCTCAATTCGAAGCTCGAGGACCTTGGCGCCTCGATCACCGTCGTCACGAAGCAGCAAATGGAAGACATGGCGCTGCTCGATATCAACGACGTGTTCCGCTACGAAGCCAGCACCGAGGGCACCGACAACTTTACCACGTTTAATCGCAATCGTTCCGGCGGCGTAAACGATCAGGTGCAATCCGATCCGCAGCGTTCCAATCGTGTGCGCGGCATCACCCAGGCCGGCCAAAGTGTGGGCGGCGCGAACACCGCGTGGGGGAATTTCTCGTCGAACAGCAACATTCCCTTCGACCCCTACAACATCGCGGCGATCGAAATTTCCCGCGGCCCCAACTCCAATCTATTCGGCCTCGGCCAGGCCGCCGGCACCGTCAGTGTGGTGCCCTCGCAGGCCAACCCGAACCGCCAGGTTTACAACGCGGATTTGCGTTTCGACAGCTACGGCGGCCACCGGGAGAGCCTCAACATCAACACGCCGCTGCTCCCCGGTAAGCTCGGCCTGCGCGTGGCCACGGTCAACGAGGCCAAGGGCTACATTCGTAAACCCTCTTCGGAACGGATCGACCGCCAGTTCGCCACCGTGCTCTACCGCCCGTTCAAGAACACTGTGATCCGCGCCTCCGCCGAGCGCTACCACGACGCCTATCGTCGGCCCAACTCCATCACTGCCCGCGACACCACGGCCGAATGGAACGCGGCCGGCCGGCCGACATGGGATCCGACCACCCAGATGGTCACGCTCGCCAACGGCAACCGGTCCGGCCCGTTTGCGGCGGACACCGTGTCTGCGCCCGTCCCGGGCGTCGCGGGCGTCAACGCCACGGTTTCGACGCTGCCCCTCGGATTGATTGGCGGCTATAACGGCTTTTACGCGCACCCGACGGTTTACGTGGACGGTAATTCGATTCGCGAATTCAACGTGATGAAGTCGACCAATCCGCTGGCGACCGGCTTTGCCTCGAATCCGTTCAATACTGCGAACAGCACGCTGCGTTACCTGACGAGCGGCACGTTCATCATGCGCCAGCGCGACGTGCTCGGGCCGGGCGGCCTCCCGCTCTATATCGTCCCGGGGACGACCGACAAATCGATCTACAACTGGGAAAAATACAACGTCGTCGCCCCGAATCACGGCACCGACCGGGCGAAAACCTTCAGCGCGGAAATCGAGCAAGTGGTGCTCAGCACCCAGCACCAACTGATCGCCGCCAAGGTGGGCGCCTTCCAGCAAAAATTCAGCCGCGATACGTTCGCCGCCATCGATAACTTGGAGACAGTAATTTACGTCGACGTGAACGAAAAGCGCCTCGACGGATCGCCCAACCCCTACTTCAAGCGGCCTTACATTCAGGCCACGGCGCCGAACATCAACGCCAACCCCCAAAACAACACCATCGTCTCAGCCGACCTCGCCTACCAACTCACACCGAGAATTCAGACGAAGTGGCTCAGTTGGATCGGTCAGCAACGCTTCGCCGTCCATGCGGAGGGAAACTACCAGGACGAACTCGCGTGGCGCAGCTCCGAGCGCGCGACCTCGCTGAACCACGCTTGGATCAACCCAGCCGCGGCCCTCAATCTGGTGAACGGACAGGCCATCGCAGAGCGCTTCTATCTCGGCGATGCCAACGGCCAGAACGTGGATTACGGCTCCTCCACGATCAACGACATCAATGGCACCTACCCGCTCACATGGTTCAACAATCGGACCAATCAGTGGGTCAATGACCCCGTGAAGATCGAGACGGTCTACGACAACGGCACCGGCACCCGGCGGCGCACCGAGATTCGGACTTTCAACGCCACCGCGCAGAGCTTCTTCTTTAATGATCGGCTCGTCCTGACCGGCGGTTTCCGACGCGACCGTTACCGCCAGCGCACCAGCGCCGGCGGCTTTGTTGACCCCAAGACCGGCTTGGTCGATCGGTCGAACACCAACACCTTTGGCCCCGTCGTGAACTATTTCCCGGCTGCGGGCGGTGGTCCCATCAACCTGCCCGGTTGGGCCGCCCAACAGGGCGATACGAAGACCTACGGCGCCGTCGTGAAGGTGTTCCCGTGGCTGAACGTCCACGTCAACAAGTCGGACAGCTTCGCGCCCCAAGTGGTGCGCCAGTCCGTGGCCGACACGGGCAACGTCCCCAACCCGCATGGTTATTCCACGGAGTGGGGGGTCAGCCTCGCTTCGCGCGATGGGAAGTTCAACGTGCGCGTGAATCATTTCCAGACCAAGGAACTTTACTCCCGCGGCAGCGAAGTCGGCACCCTCGGGAATCGCTACCTCGACATGGAAGGCCGTCCCGATGGCAGCAACAACATCCAGCTCTCCTCGTTCCGCTATTTCGCAACCCAGATCGCTCGCGGTCGGCTCGCGGCGCAGGGCGTCACCAGCCCGTCCGCCGCGCAGCTCGATCCGGCCGTGGCTAAATTGATGGGTTTTTCGGACGAGTTGTATACGCGCCTCATTTACTCCGGCCCGAGTCAGCCGCAGACCGTCGGCACGACCGATGTCAGCTCGAAGGGTTTCGAACTGGAGGCGACCTACAATCCCTCGCGCAATCTGCGGATGAAGTTCACGGGCTCCCAGACGCGGGCGCGCGACGATCAGGTTTCCCCGGAGATCTACAACTGGTGGCAGCAACGCATCCCGGTGTGGACCTCGCTGCGCAGCGACCTCGTCCCCGGCGACGGCAAGGGACCACTCTGGTGGGACACGATTCCGCCCAACGACAGCCGCACTCCGCAGACGCGTTTTATTCAAGATCAGTTCGGCGCGTATTGGGCCGCAGCCACCAACGCCGGCCGCCCCCGCACGCAGCTTCGGGAGTATCGTTTCGCGAGCATCGCCAACTACGACTTCACCGAGGGCCGGCTGAAGAACTTCAGCGTGGGCGGCGCAGTGCGCTGGGAAAGCAAAGCTTCCATCGGCTACAAAGCCGGCCCAGTCGAGACCAGCGGGCCCTACCAGGGCGCCGTCCTCTTCCTCGACAACAACAAACCCATTTGGGACAAGGCCCGCGGCTACCTGGATCTCTCGGCCGGCTACCGATTCAGGCTCTTTAGCGACAAAGTGCGGACCAAGGTCCAACTCAACGTGAAGAACGCCCTCGAAGGCGGTCGCATTCAGGCGATCGGCGTCAATCCCGATGGTAACGGCTATGCGTTCCGCATCATCGACCCGCGCCAGTTCATCCTGAGTGCCAGCTTCGAGCTCTAACGGCGGCCAATCCCGAAGAACTCCGCAACCACGCTCGCCGCCTGCCGGGTCGATCCCCCGGAGGCGGCGTTGCCAGCGCGAGGCTGATTTCGCGCTGGCCGCCGGTCGTGCCAACGCCGCCGGCTGAACGGTCATAGCCTCATCTGACTCCTGCCCTGTTTCCTGAAATGAAAACCCTGATTCCATCTCCCGCGCGCGCGCTGTGCGCGTCTGCGTTGTTTCTCTCTGTCGCGCTGCTTACGGCGACGGCGGCCCAGACGCCGCCGGCCCGCCCGGCCGAAGAGATCATCGCGCTTCCCGAGTTCAGCGTCGCTGGCTCCGACGATGGGTGGGTCGCGACCAACGCCCTCTCCGGCACGCGCACCAACATTAATCTCCGCGATCTCCCGCGTTCCATTCAGGTGCTCACGAGCGAATTTCTCACCGACATCGGCGCCCTCACTCTGACCGACGCGACTGACTACATGGCGGGCATCACCAACGTCGGCGGCCAGGACCAAACCAACGACAACAACACCTACCAGGTCCGCGGCTTTCGCCAAAATAAACTTTACCGCAACGGCTACCGCGAGCCCTTCGCCGGCATGCTCTACGATTCCGCCACACTCGATCGCGTGGAGGTGTTGAAGGGCCCGAGTTCCCTGCTCGCCGGCGTCGCCGAGCCCGGCGGCATGGTCAACTCGATCTCGAAGACGCCGCGTCCCCGCCGCGAAACTTCGCTCTCCCTGCGCGGTGACAACTGGGGCATGCGCCGCGGCGAGATCGATACGTCGCTACCGCTGAGCCCGCGCCTTGCCACACGCTTCGTCTTCGTGCGGCAGGCGGGTGACGGCTGGCAGGATTTCGCGTGGTCCAATCGCACCGTTTATTACGGCGCGCTCTCCTTCAAGCTCACCGACAACACTCGCTACACCGCCAACCTCGAGTATCTCGACTACCTCGCGTCCCTGCCTTCACCGCGCAGCACCGTCGCGGGCAACAACGCGCTCAGCGCCCTGACGTGGCACGGCAATGGCAACATCAACGGCCTCAATCTCAACGGCACCTTCATCCCGTGGGGTTTCAACCCGCTCGGACCCAACAACCGCCGCAACGAGCACATCTTTCGGGCGAACAATCAAATCGAGCACCGCTTCAGCTCGACCTTGTCCGCGCGCGTGAGTGGCAGCTTCGGCCGCGTCCACCGCAACGATCTCCGCCTCAGCGGCACGCAGATCACAACCCGCGTCCTTAACGGCCTCACCATCCCAAGCACCGACGCGCTCGCCTCGACCAACGACGACGAGGTCCACAACACCTACGCCGCGCAGGGCGATCTCGTCGGAAAATTTAAATACTGGGGCGTCACGCACCAGGCGATCCTCGGCGCCGAATACATCGACACCGATAACATCCGCGTCCGCGACAACACCCCTGCGCTCACCGCCTACGTCTTCGGCGCGACTGACCAGCCCGCGTGGACGCAGATGCTCGACCGGTCCCGCTACACGCTTCCGAACAGCCGCCTCCACGCCCACGCGCGCCGCCGCGGGTTTTCCTTCACCAACGTCTTCGGCTTTCTCGAAGGCCGCGGGCACATCATGGCCGGCGTGCGCCACGACGAGGGCACGATCATCAACCGCAACCCGATCGCCACCGATGCCATCGGCCGCTATCAAAAAGTTTCCGAGAACGCCAACTCGCCCACCGTCGGCGGCGTGTTTCGCGTGACTGACGCGCTCTCCGTTTTCTCCTCGACGAGCCGCTCCTTTGCCGGCGTGCCCGTGAGCGCGATCGATATGTTCGGCAAACCGCTCGACAAGCAGATCGAGGGCAAGGGCTTCGATGTCGGGATCAAGACCTCGTTCTGGAAAAACCGCGTCAACCTCAACGCCGCCGCCTTCCAAATCGACCAAATCAACGGCACGCGCCAGGTGAGCACCGCCGAGATCATCGCCGCCGGACTCGACCCGCTGGT
>JANOAF010000675.1:0-6355 GCA_031411015.1 Opitutaceae bacterium
CTTCATCTTGAGTCCTTCCAAAGTCCGCACCACCGTGCGGGTGATGACATAATCACGATACCAGTTCCGATCCGCCGGGACGAGATGCCAGCGGGCCAGCTTGTGGCTGGTGGCGTTGAGCATGTCCTCGTAGGCGTCGATGTAGTCGCCCCAGTGCTGTCGCGTCTTTATGTCGGCGTGGGAAAATTTCCAGTTCTTCTTCGGATTCGCGAGCCGCTCCTTGAACCGCTTGGCCTGTTCGTCGCGGCTGATGTGCAGGTAGAATTTGAGCACGACTACGCCGTTTTCCACGAGCATCCGTTCGAAATCCACGATCTGGGCGTAACGATGCGACCAGATTTTTTTCGGCACGAGATTCAGCACGCGCTCAGCTAGGACGGCTTCGTAGTGCGAGCGGTTGAAGACGCCAATGTTGCCGCGACGCGGCACGGCCTGGTGAATCCGCCACAAAAAATCGTGCGCACTCTCCTCGGCGGAAGGGACTTTGAAGTTGGCGGTTTCAACGCCGGCGGGGTTGACGTAGCGGAGCACACTTCGGATGGCTCCATCCTTACCGCTGGCATCCATCCCTTGGAAAATCAGCAACACGGCATGGTGGGCGTTCGCGTAGAGGAGTGGCTGCATGTCGCCAATCCGCTGGCCACGCGCATCGGTCTGCGACTTGGTTTTTTCCTTATCCAGTCGCCCGCAATAATCGGCGGCGAAACGCTTGAGCTTGAGTTTTCCTGCGACGACCAAGGGCTGGGTTTTCATCGTGAGCAATATGCCGGACCGCAGGCGAATGTTCTGCGCTGAGATTTATTTAATGGCGCCGCGCGGGGTGCACCGGCCAGCTGGTTTGACCCGTTTCCGTTCAGATCGAGCGGGTCAAAATCAGCACGATCAAGATGACGACGACCAAGCCGAGCCCGCCGCTTGGGCCGTAGCCCCAACCGCGGCTGTGCGGCCACGCAGGGATTGAGCCGAGCAGCATGAGGATGAAAATGACCAACAGTATTGTGCCCAACATGGTGTTCCTTTTGGAGTGCGAATGACTTCTCCCCGAGCCGCGGCCGCCGCCGGGTGGGGTGACTCCTCCGAAAGGAAGAATCTCATTTAGTCCCTCAATCATAACGCTGGATGCGCGGGGGCGACATGGGGTGTTGACCCACCTCCTTCCGTGAACTCCGGGACGCCCCCGTCTGCTCGCAGCATCACCCCAGTGATCGAACGCTCCCCCAGTTGGCCCCAGATCGTTGCGTGCAGCGCACGGAATATTTTGGACATGAAAAAGGCGGCGTTCGGTGAACGCGGCCCTGAATTGCAACGGGCGCATCTGGCTGCTACGCGCCGCGCTACGGGCTCGTCGTTTGCTCAGAACGAACCGCGCAGGCCGAGGGCCATCTGAATACCATATTCCTGCTCCGCATATTGCTTGGCGTAGTTCGGCGTGAGGTCGCCGTAGCGGAGGAAGCGCATCGGTTTGTTGAAGATGTTGTTCGCGCTGCCGATGACCGAAAGGCGCTTCGTGAGCTGATACGACGTGCTGATATCGAGCACGGTGCGGGCTTGGATATACTCGTAGCCGTTGGGGCCGTAGGCAGCCAGCGGGGCGCGTTTGTCGAGGCCACGGTAGTTCCAGCGCGTGGTCAGCGTGAAGCGCTTGGGCGCAAAGGTCATGCCCCAGTTGCCGCTTTTCGGGATAAAGCTGGTGAACGACGCGCCGGGATTGCCGTCGAGCTGAAGCTTGGTGCCGTTGGCGAAGAGCGTGAAGTAGCTGCCCCAGTGGCCGAGCAGGCGAAGCGATTGCTTGATGTTTACTTCGGCGCCGGTGATGCGCGCGTCGCCAGAGTTGAACTTCGTTACAATGTTCCAGTTGAGATAACGCGGATCGAGCCCCAGCTCGGTGATTAGCTCCGGGGTGGCGAAGCGCGAGGCATCACCGAAGAAGTTTTGGAGATTTTTCCGGAAAACGCCGGCGCTGAGGAGCCCGCCGTTGTCCGTGTAAAGCTCGGCCGATAGATCGAAGTTGTCAGCGGTCCACGGCTTCAGGGCGGGATTGCGAATCGTGAGCGTGCCGCGGCCTGTGGCGGGCGGCGTAGGATCATCATCATCGAGATCGAGGCCGGTGGCGACGGCGCGGGGAATGATGTCACTGAAGTTCGGACGGCCGTAGGTCTTGGCGTAGGCGGCGCGGACGAGGAAATTCTCGGTCGCGTTGAACGTGAGATGCACGCTCGGGTAGTAGCCGGAATAGACCTTCTTCGAGAATGAGGAGCGGAATTTGCGGCGGAGGAGAGCCTCGGCATAGGAACCGGCCGCACCGGCATCGGCCCGACGCACGCGGACGCCGGCGGCGTTGCGGAAGAAGGAGCCGTCGGGATTGCGCTGATAGACGGCGTCGGCGTCGTTGATGCCACCCTGGCCGAGATCCTCCGTGTGCTCGAAGCGCACGCCGCCGAGGACGCGAAGGCGGTTCTTGAAGAGATTCGTTTCGGCCTGGATGTAGGCCGCCTGCACGGTCTCATCGATCAGCTCGGAGGCATCGACCGCGGAATTCAGCTCGGTCGCGCGCTGCGCGTCGGTCTTCTGATAGAGGAGCGGATTGGCTTGGAAGGCACGCCACGCACCAGTGGGGGAGATCCACGGGATCGTCGGGAAGCCGTAGCCGGGGTCGACGTTCTGGTAGACCTGCATCGTGTAAGGCGCCACCGACGCGGTGGGGGTCGTGCCGTTGGGGCCCATGAACGTCCACGCCTCGGTGCTGTTGTTCGTGTCCAGCATTTGTTCCCGCCGCGAGCCACCGATCTGCAGCGCGGTCGGAACCGGCATGAACGTGAGGCTGCGACGGACGTTCACGTAGCCGTTGTTCGTGCCGCTCTTGTAGTCGAGCGTGGAGTTGTTGGCGGTCGTGCCGCGGTAGTTCGCGATGTCGCTGTAGTCGACGAGTTGGTTGGCGTTGTTAAATACTTCGACGGCGCCGGGGCGCGCGCCGGAAATATCGCGGTAAGCGATGCGGACAGGATCGCGATTCGTGGCGATGGCTTGGAGGAAGAAACCGGCGTCGGCGTAACGGCGCTTTGTTTGTGAGGCAGAGCGGCTGACGCCCGACTCGATGCGCCACTGACCGTCGTCGTAACGATAGGTCAGCGTGCTGGTGTCGGTGATTTGATTGATGAGCTGGTTCGTGCCGTTGTTACTCAGTGAGCCGCGGCCGGTGGCTCCGATCGTAAAGGTCGGGCCGGAGCTGAACGCAGTGCCACCGGCGACCGAAGGCGTCGCGGCGGTGCCGGTATTCCAATTCATCGAGAGCGAACCGATGCGAGTATCGGTGCGGCTGGCGACATGGCCGACCGACAGGACGGAATTGCGGGCGACTTTCCAGTCGGCTTTCACGCTGAGGGTATTACGGGTGATGTTGCGGGGGCCGTCGAGCAGCGCGAGGGCCGACAGGAACGGGGCCGCGTAGGTGGAATTGGCGACGCCGGTGCCCGTTAACAGGCCGGTCCACGTCTGGAGCGTGCGGTGTTGTTCGTTGTAGATCTCGGCGTGAGTGCCGGCGATCACGATACCGAAGGTCTTCGTGACGGGCCAGGTGAAGTCGATATTGGCTCCGGGTAGAATTTTGTAGGTCCTGCGGTCGAGGTGAGAATGAGGCGTGCGGGCCAGCGTGAGGTTCTCGCTGTTACCCACGAGATTCAGGCTGTAGCGCAGGAGGCGTCCCGACCGCTCAAAGGCGCTCTTGCTGATCAGGTTGACCGATCCCGCGAGCGAATCGGCTGGGGTCGAGGGCGTGGGAACCTTGGAGAGTTCGATGCGGGAGATGTCGTTGAGCGCCATACTGCGGATATCCACCGTGCGGCTGGTGCTAACCCAGATGTTGGAGGCGGGCGCGCCGTCGTTCATGATCGAGGTCATGCCGCCGCCGATGCCGCGCACGGAGATGCCCGCGACGTCGGCGAGATCGTTTTCCACGGTGACGCCGGGGAGGAATTTGATGAATTCACCGACGCTACCACCGAGGACGTCACCCAGGGAATCGGTCGACATGACGTTTTTGATGTTAGGCGCGAAGCGCTGCTCATTGGTGGCGATGGCCTGGTTGTCGGTCTCCTTGTCCTGAGATACGACGAAGGCATCGAGTTTCACGGTAGTGGCGTCCGCGCCGTAGCGCTTCACGCTGGAGAGGTCGATGTTCTGCTCGACGGAGCCGCCGGCGCGGACCGCCACGTTGAGCGTGACCAGATCAAGATCGGTGTAGAACACCTCGAGGACGGCTGGACCGCTCGGCACGCCGACGAGCTGGTAGACGCCGAACCGATCGGTATAGGCGACTTGAGCCGTGCCCTTGAGCGTGACCCGGGCGTTGTTCAGGTATTGACCCGTGACGACGTTTTGCACGCGGCCGGTGATGGTGCCAGTGGTGGCAGCGGCAGGAGAAACGGCGGCGGCAGAGGCGGGCAACGTGGCGGGCGCGCACGCCAGCATGCTGGCTAGGAGAAAATGGAGAGGCTTTGGCATTGGGAAAGGGAGGACCTCAGCACATGCCGAGCCGTGGCGCAATGCCCAGAAGTATCTCTTTAGTTACAAAACGTGCCTAAATATCCGCATAGATATGCAGGGCTTCCCGCGCAAAAGCGCGTCGCGCTCCCTCGTCCGTCGCGCGCCGTTATTTTTGTTCACCGTTCCAGCGGTAAAACGCGACCCCGAAGGCCGTGAGCGAAACCGCCATGCCGGCGAGCTTCATCATCACCCCAGCGAGGAGTTGATCGTTGGCCGCGGTGAAATCAGGGAAAATCCGGGGCGCGAATTCGTAGGTCGGGTAGAGAATATCTCCGGAGAAAGTGATGTAGGCGAAGACGGGCGTCATCGCGATGAAGACGGCCAGCAGGTAAAGCATCTGCGCTCCGTGACTGCGCGGGGGGAGGAGGCGCGACGGGCTTGCCAGCGGCCACCAGTAGAACAAGGCGGCGCCGAAGAACATCACGTGCTCGGCGACGTGAACCGTCTTGTTGCGCAGCGCCAGGTCGTAGAGCGACGGGAGGTGCCACAGACTAATCACGAGCGAGAAAACGACGGCGCAGATCAGCGGATGCGTTAGGAATCGAGCGACTGCGGCGAGCCAAGGGCGGGTGAGCAGGGAATCGACCAGCCATGACGGCAGGCCCAGTAGAAAAAGCAGCGCCGCCGGATAGATCAGCAGTTGGTGCTGCAGCATGTGGGCACTGAAAAGGAACCGTTCGCCGATTTGATCGAGCGGTGAGCCGACTGCCACGTAGAAAACGACCAACGAAAGATAGAACCTCATCGCGTGGCCACGCGGGAACGGCGCTTCGGGAGCGAGGCGTCGACGGCAGGGACCCGCGAGGATTGCCCAGAGCCAGCCCAGAGCGACGAGGCCACCGATGAGCCACGGCTCGTTATGCCAGTGTCGCCAGTCGATCATGGGCGGGTGCGTGAGCCGTTCGGAAAAAAGAAAAGCGGCCCGGAGGCCGCTTGTTCACGTTGAGTTGTCCTCTACGCGCTCAGGTCGGCAGCGGCAGGCTGGCCTCGGCGCCGAAGATCGCGAGCAGGCCCCACATTGTTCCGGCGGCGAGGATCAGTCCGATGAAAAACAGAATCGTGCAGAACGGTTTGTCCCACCGCAGGTGCATGAAGTAAAAAATGACGAACATGAACTTCACCGTCGAGAGCACGACCAGCGTGGTGACGATGAGCCATTTCGCGAACGGCAGGTAGACGCAGACGATCTCGATGCCAGTGATGATCGCGAGGAGCATCGCGATCTGGACGTAGATCTGGAATTTGCTGCTCTCGTGGTCGCCGTGACCGGAGGCTGCGTGGGCGGGAGAACTCATAGTCTGAGTTGAGGGCTGAGGGTTGTGAAAAAGGATGACCGGGCTGAGGCGGCTCAGAGGTATTCGAGCAAATAGACCGCAGTGAAGATCACGATCCAGACGATATCGACGAAGTGCCAGTAGAGACCCATGCCCTCGACATCGATCGCGTTGACCTCGGTGAATTGCACCACGCCACGCGGTTTGGCGAAGTGGAAGGCGAGCAGGCCATACGCGACCAGCGCAATCAGGAGGTAGGCGAACTCGTGCGAGAAGAAGGACGCTACGGCCGCACCGTAGGTCGGTTCCACCTGGATGGCGTGCACGAGACCGAGCGTGACTTTAAGCGTCGCGAGCAGTGCGCCAAATAGCGTGATCGTGTGCAGGAGCTGACCGGAAAACCACGACGTATCAGAGGCGACCTTGAAGGACCGCACATACATCAGTCCCAGCCAAAGCACGCCGATCGCAACGTGGCAGCCATGCGTGCCGGTGAGCGTGTAAAATGTGGTCCCGAGCAGGCTGTTCGAGAGCGTCAT
>JANOAF010000676.1:0-1511 GCA_031411015.1 Opitutaceae bacterium
CAGCCCGCTCGACAATATCGTCGGACCCAATGGCGAGACCGGCGTGGGTTGGATCCTCGACCGCACGCAGGACGACCTCTACCCGCGCTTCATCCAGAACGGCGGCCTCGACTTCACGAACCCGAAGAACTGGCGCCCCACCGTCAACGGCCTGAGCACCGGCTCCGGCAATCTCGACGTGGACCTCGTCCGCGAGCTGCGCGGCAACGTGAAATACCGCCTGCCCATCTTCGAGGATTACCCGACGTTCCTCAAGACCGGTTACTCCGTCCGCGACCACAAGGTGGAGCTCTACCGCGCCGGCCGCCGCTGGAGCTACATCGGCCGCGACGCGCTGCCCAACATCCCCAACTTCGTCACATGGGACAAGCTGAAGACCGGCCGTAACCTCCCGTATTGGGAGGGCGCGCAGTTCTACAACAACGGCCGTCTCGTCGACCCCACGCTCTGGCAGGAGGACGTCTATTTCTACAACCAGAATCGCATTCAAAACACCAACCGCACCCAAGAGACCATCATCGGCTACTACGGCCAGATCAGCGGGAAGATCGGCCGCTTCGGTTACCTCGGTGGTGTCCGCAGCGAAAACACCGTGACCGTCGGCCGCGTCAACGTCCGCGCCCGCACGCTCTCCACCGCCGCGCAGCAAGCGGCCGATCCGGTCGGATCCGCGATTCGCGACTACCTCAATCCCGTCAAAAACGCCGGAGAATACACCGAGAATTTTCCGAGCATGCACACGTGGTATGATCTCACGCCGAACCTCCGCCTGCGCGCGGCCTACAGCACGGGCATGGCGCGCCCCTCGCTCGCCAACGCTGTGACCGGCCTCGGCATCAACGAGACCACGCAGACGATCACCTTTGGCAACCCCGAGCTAAAGCCCACCAAGTCCAAAAACTGGGACTTCGCGGCGGAATACAGCTTCGGGACCGCGAGCTACGTCAAGGTCGGCTGGTTCCGCAAGCAGATCGACGACTACGTCCGCGGCAACCAGCCGCTCGGCATCGTCGGCATCGGCGCCGAAAACGGTTTCTATGGCCTCTACGAGGGCTTCGAAATCCTCGGCAATTCCAATGCCGGCACCGCCTTCACCCAAGGCTGGGAAGTCGAATATGTGCAGCAGTTCCGCTTTCTCCCAGGTTTGTGGCGGACGCTTCGGCTCACGGGTAATTTCACGAGGCTTATGGCGCACGGTGACTATGGAACGCCGGGCGTGTATCTGACGACGGACCGGGTGAACGGCTTCATTCCCTTCACCGCCAACGCCAACCTGAGCTGGCGCCACCGCAATTTCAGCGCGCGCGCCATCTGGAACCGCACCGGCGAATACATCAACGCCTTCACCGCTGCCGGCTCCGGCCGCAACCAATACACCCGCCGCCGCAGCATCGTGAACGCCGGCGTCGCCTATCAGTTCAAGCCCACGGTCACCTTCTCGATCGACGTCGGCAACATCTTCAACGCCTCGCAGGTTTTCTACCGGGGCATCGCCGATCAGGTCTCGGAAT
>JANOAF010000677.1:0-10333 GCA_031411015.1 Opitutaceae bacterium
GAAAACCCAGCCCGCCCTCGCCGCCGCCTTCACCCTCGCCGACCTGCCGGACAAGCTCCGCCACTTCGCGTTCATCCGTGACGAGGAGCAGCACCTATTCCAGGCGCAGCCCGACATCAACCTCCGCGCCGTCGCCCTCCTGGGCGACCTGCACGACGAGCTGAGGAAAACAGGCTACTTCGGCCACCGCCTTGAGCGCTTCCTCGTCCGCGTCCTCTTCTGCCTTTTCGCCGAAGACACCGACATCTTTGAGTGGAACTCCTTCACGCGTTTCATCGAGCACAGCAAAAAGGATGGCTCCGATCTCGGCGCCGGCCTCGCACGACTTTTCCAAGTCCTCGATCAGACCGCCGCCGTGCGCTCTTCCGCGCTGCCCGCCGCCCTCGCTGCGTTCCCTTATGTGAATGGCGGGCTCTTCGCGGAAAATCTGAACATCGCCGACATGACCGCCGAGCACCGCGCCGCGCTCCTCGCCTGCTGCCGCTTCGACTGGAGCCGCATCTCTCCCAGCGTCTTCGGCTCCCTCTTCCAAGGCGTAATGGACAAGAAGGAGCGCCGCGCCAAGGGCGCCCACTACACCTCCGAGGAAAACATCCGCCGCGTGCTCGACCCGCTCTGCCTCGACGACCTAAAGGCCGAGTTTGCCCGCGCCAAGAATGCCAGCGTCCCATCAGCCACTAAACCGTTGAAAATTCCGTCGCTCCGCGGAAACGCTGGACCAAAAGACCGACCGCCTACACCCCTCGAGGAATTTCACGGCAAGCTCGCCAATCTCCGCTTTCTCGATCCCGCCTGCGGCTGCGGCAACTTCCTCGTCGTCGCCTACCGCGAGCTGCGCGCCCTCGAGCTCGACGTGCTCAAGGCCATCCACGGCGATCAGCTCCCGCTCGGCCTCGGTGTCGAGGACATCGCGCGCGCCAACGTCGATCAATTCTACGGCATCGAGCTGGAGGAGTTTCCTGCGCTCATCGCCGAGACCGCGCTCTGGCTCACCGACCACCAAGTGAATATGGCGTTCTCCAAGGCGTTTGGCCGCCACTTCGCCCGCATCCCGCTCGTAAAGTCCGCCACCATCGTCCCCGACAACGCGCTCCGCCTCGACTGGAAATCGGTCCTCCCGCCGGAGAAGTGCAGCTACGTGCTGGGGAACCCGCCGTTCGTCGGTGGGAAATATCAGACAGATGCACAACGGGCCGACATGGCTGCGGTCGCGCTCGGCGTTCACAATCACGGGCTGCTCGACTATGTGTGCGGCTGGTATTTCAAAGCCGCCGACTACATCGCCGGCACCGCCATTCGGTGCGCCTTCGTCTCCACCAATTCCATCACTCAAGGTGAGCAAGTCGGTGTGCTGTGGGGCCCGCTCCTGCACCAACACCACATCCATCTTCACTTCGGCCATCGCACTTTCGTTTGGCACAATGAAGCCACCGGCAAAGCCCATGTCCACGTCGTGGTTATCGGCTTCGGCGCGCAGGACATCCCCCTCAAACGACTCTACGACTACCAATCCGTCGAAACCCCCTCCTTCTCTAGCGGCACCGCGAACATCAATCCTTACCTGATAGTCGGCACGAACACGATCATCAACAACCGCTCTAGGCCTCTCTGCGACGTCCCCGAGTTCGGCATCGGCAACAAGCCCATCGACGGCGGCTATTATTTATTCACACCCCTTGAGAAGGTGGCGTTTCTGAAGGACGAGCCAGCAGCTGCGCCCTATTTTCGTCGCTGGTTGGGTGCCGAGGAATTTTTGAACAACACCGAGCGCTGGTGCCTTTGGTTAGGCGATTGTGCGCCGCAGGAAATCCGCCGCATGCATCAGGTCCAGCGCCGCGTTGAACTTGTCGCCCAGTATCGCCGCGGCGAAATCGCAGCGAAAGGAAAAGAGAAGAAGCCCGACCAACGAAAGAACGAAGGCACCGTCAAGCTCGCCGCCACGCCCACTCGATTCCACGTGGAGTTCATCCCTACGACCAACTACCTGGTGATCCCGGAGGTGAGCTCCGAAACCCGCCATTATATCCCGCTCGGCTTCCTCGGCCCCGAGGTGCTGTGCAGCAACAAGCTCCGCCTCATGCCCGGGGCCACAGCGTTCCACTTCGGCGTTCTCTCATCGGCGATGCACATGGCGTGGGTAAACGTCGTCACCGGACGGCTCAAGAGTGACTACCAGTATTCAATTAAACTCGTTTACAACAACTACCCCTGGCCTGAGCCCGACGCGAAGCAGCACGCCGTCGTGGAAACCGCCGCGCAAGCCGTGCTCGACGCCCGCGCGCCGGACCTCGCTCGAGGCGCAAGTCTCGCCGATCTCTACGACCCGCTGTCGATGCCCGCCGAGCTATTGAAAGCCCACCAGGCCCTCGACCGCGCCGTGGACAAAAGCTACCGCGCCGCCGCCTTCACGAGTGATCGCGAGCGCGTCGAGTTCCTCTTCGCCCGCTACGAGCAACTCACCGCCCCGCTCGCGTCCGCGGCGCCGGCGGCAAAGCGTCGGCGCGCCCCGAAATCCTCAGAGCCCTGAAATCGCCATGCCGTTGCTGCGCCTGCCGCCCGCTGTCTATGACGACTCGTTGAGCGATCTCGTCACCCGGCTGGCGTTCGTCGCGCGGCAGAACGGTGGACCCATCGAACTCGATTTCCAGGATGTGCAATTCTATGTGCCGGCAGCGCTCACGGCACTGCTCGCAACCCTGCACGGCTGGTGCCAGGCCAAGCGGTCCGTGACTCTGCTCAACTGCGAGTCGTGCCCGGCTTTCACCTACCTGCAACGCATGGATTTCTTCCGGCTGAGCGGCATCGCGCTGCCGGAAAATTTCACCCGCCGGGCCGCCGACGGCCGATTCGTGCCCCTTTGCCGCATCGACGGCGGAACGCGGGGAAACGTGACGGAGGTCAGCAGCGCGCTCGCCCGCTGCGTCTTCCCGAAACTGGCGGATACTGATGATCCCGAATCCGCCGGCCCGCTCGACATGGTGGAATACGCGACCTCGGAACTCATCAACAACGTCATCCAGCACGCGCGGGGCCCGGGCTTCGCCGCCGCCCAAGTCTATCCCAAGAGCGGCCTTATCCGGCTGGCTGTGGCCGACTGCGGCATCGGAATCCGGGGGAGCTTCGCCGCCTACGAACCGCCCTTCTGGGATCCGGCAATGAGCGATCTGGACGCGGTGCGCACGGCGTTGCAGCCGAAGGTTTCTTCCAAGCTACACCTCCCGGTGGCCTGGGGCGAGCCGGTGAATGCCGGGGTCGGGCTCTCCATGCTCAAGGAAATCGCCCGTCATGCCGATGGAATGTTCACCCTGCTCAGCGGCACGGGATTTTTTCAGCACAATCACCTTGAGCCGCGTCGCCTGCCCACGGAGCTAAATCTTTTGGAAACCTATGCCGGCACCGTATGTTCGCTCCAGCTTCCCCAACAAAAACTCGGCAATCTTCAGAAAATCCTGCAAAACTCAAAAAAAGGCTTAGGCTTGTTGCAACCGGATCGACGCTTCGACGACCTTTTCCGATAAGATGAACTTGGAACTCAACCTCGCCAAAGACTTCGGCACTTTCCTCGCGGAAGGCGCCTTGGCTGCAGCCTACCGCCTGCAGCGGATTGAGCCGTTCTACCACGCCTACGGGGAAATCGTTTTGGATTTTACCGGTGTGCGAAATATCAACAGCTCCTTTGCCAACGCACTCATCTCGCCGCTCGTCGAGCAACACGGCGGGGAAGCAGCGCTCACCAAGCTCCGTTTCTGCGGCTGCAATGCCGTCGTGCGCGTAATGATTGAAAGTGCGCTGGCGCTCGGCCTTGAGCGAGCGACCGTGCACTCCAAGCGGGAAATCGCCTAGTCTCGACAGGACTATTTCAACTCCACCGCCACCGGGGTGGCTCGTTCGGCTTCAGCTAACTTTTCTACACCTTCCTCAGAAAGTAAGCGGATTTCGGAAAACTTGGGAAGGCTGATAAGGCTGGTGTTAGCTGTGAAAGTCGACCTCGGAACACATGTGAAATGGTGAGCAAAATCCCTGATTGGGCTTCGAGAGCCTAACGGTGCACAGGATCAATGCGGTCGAATACTCGGCAGTCGAAAATACCGTCGAGCGAAGGCGACGTCAGGGCTAGTGGTAGAACGCCACATTGCGGCCAAGAACTCGGCCGCCAGCGAGTTTTGGGGTAACCTGTCCCCCTCGCGTCCCCCACCCAATGCTCTAGTGGGAAATTGGCGCACCCGTAGGGAGTCGAACTCCAGACCTTTTGGTCCGTAGTGAGACTTTCCATCCTATTCAGCAGAGCTCGCCCCTTCGATCGCATTCGCTATTGCCACACTGTTGCCAGATTTCTTGCAAAGCGTGCCGTTTGCTGCCGTTTGAAGTCCTGACATGAAAAACAACTCGAGGGGAAATCTCCCTCTGAGAACGCGTTTCCGAGGGGATTTCTGAATCGTCCGCAATCTCGCATTGCAGGTTCGAGTCCCGCCCCGGGCACCACGTTTTTCAGGTCGTTTCCAGAAATTAAATCCCCTCGATCAAATATCGGATCCAAATCGGCCAATTCCCCGAATGAACCGGATCAAATGCCACTTCCCCCGTCCTGCTCCGGCAAAATCGACTGCTCCGCGTGAAGCGGATAAAATCGTCGACGCGTCCTTCGGTGCCGCATCGTTGACCATGAAAGCCCACAATCGATGACGGCAAAAAATGGCTTACCCCTCGAGCCGCCACAAACCGCGCCCATGCAACGTCGCGATTTTCTCCGTGTCGCCATCACCACCGCTGCGGCCAGCGCCACTCCGAGTCTCCGCGCCGCGACGCCCGCCAAAGCCCCGCGCCTCCTTCTCCGCGAGGCGCTCCAATACGAAAACATCGGCGACGTCGGCCGCGTGCCTGGCACAATCCGAATCCTCGAACGCCACATCCCAGAGGCCGACATCACACTCTGGCCGTGGAGCCTCAACGAGCGCGAGCGCGAGATGCTGCGGAAGGCTTTTCCCAAACTGCACATCGTCGAGGGCGAAATTGACGCGCGCGGCCGCGCCTCCACTCCAGCGCTGACCGAAGCTTGGGCGCGGGCGGATCTCTTTCTGTCACCGGCGAAGAACGCGAAGACCTACGTCGAATGGGCCGCCACCGGCCGGCCTTACGGCCTCTTCGGCTCCGCCTTCGATCCGATCACCGACCGGAAGACGCGGCCCGAGGGCGCCACGCTCGCGCAGCATCGCGCCGCGATTGACCAGCTGCGACCGGGAGAATTCGCGCGGAAGTTCGGCGACCGCGCGCTCTACGAAAAAGCGGCCTTCATCTTCTGCCGCGATACGCTTTCGCTCCGCTTTCTCCAGCGGGAGCAACTCAAGCCCGGCGTGCTCGACTTCGGCCCGGAGGGTTGTTTCGCCCTCGACCTGCGCGACGAACCGCGCGCGGCCGACTGGCTCAAACGCCATGGGTTGGCCGGCGAGGACTACCTCTGCGTCGTCCCGCGGCTGCGTTACACTCCCTATTACCGGGTAAAAAATTACCCGCGCAGTGCATCAGACTACGAGGTTGACGCCCTCAACGACCGCACGACGACGCGCGACCACGCGCCCTTGCGCGAGATGATCACTCTCTGGGTGCGGCAAACCGGCCTGCGGGTCGTCGCTTGCCCCGAGATGAGCTATCAAATTCAGACCGCGAAGGAGCAGCTCATTGATCCACTGCCCGACGACGTGAAGAAGCGCGTTATCTGGCGCGACACCTTCTGGCTCCCAGACGAGGCCGCGGCAATCTACGCCCGCGCGCGCGCCGTCGTGAGCGTCGAGTGCCACTCGCCGATCATCGCGCTCGCCGCCGGCACGCCCGCGCTCCATGTGCGCCAGCCCGTCGATTCGGTAAAGGCGCAGATGTTTGCCGACATCGGCCTCGGCGACTGGCTTTTCGAGATCGAGCAAACGTCAGGTGCCGACCTCTGGTCCGCCCTCGAGTCCATTCTATCCCAACCCGCCGCTGCCCACACGCGCATCGCCGCCGCAATGCAGAAGGTCGCCACTCTCCAGCGCACGATGGCCGACGCCGTGGCGCGCGCCGCCGCGAAATAGTCTCCATGAACCCCACGCCACTCCCACCGTTCCTCGTCGCCGCCCTTGTGCTGCTCCCGTCCGTCGCCCACTCGCAGACAGCGCCCACCGCACGCGCCGCCCGCGAAGACAGCGTCGTCGAACTCAGCCCCTTCGTCGTGCGCCACGATCAGGATGTCGGCTACCTCGCCGCCAACACCCTCGCCGGCAGTCGGCTCAACACGTCACTCAAGGACACGCCCGCCTCGATTTCGGTTTTCACCACCGAGTTCATGGCGGACATCGGTGCGCTTTCGCTGGCCGATGTCGCACGCTACGCCGTCAACGTCGAGTTCCAGCTCGACGACGCCCGTGCCGCCAATCCCAACGGCAACGAAACCGTGGGCGGCTACCAGTCGTTTCGCGTGCGCGGGCTCACGGCGTCCGCCGCGCAAAATTATTTCCGCTGGAGTCTGCCGATCGAGACCGGCCTCGTGGAGCGCATCGAGGATTCGCGCGGGCCAAACTCCGTGCTCTTCGGCATCGCCTCGCCCGGCGGCCTGCTCAACGCGTCCACCAAGCGCGCGCAACCGGCGCGCACGTTTCACACGGCCACGTTCAGCACGGGCAGCGACGCGTCGTGGCGCGGCACGCTCGATCTCAACCAACGGCTCGCCGATGGCCGCGGGGCGCTGCGGCTCAACACGGTTTACAACCGCACGAATTCCTTCCGCCACTGGCAGTATCAGGAGAGCAAAATCGCGCACCTCGCCGGCAGCTTCCGCCTCAACGATCGCACGCAGCTCCGCGCCGAAGCGCAGCACGGCCAGATCGACAGCAACCAGCCGCGCGCCGACAATCTCTTCAACGCCTTCATGCTTTGGGTGGATGCCGGCCGGCCCACCAACGCCACGCAGACGGCCAGCGCGGCGCAGGGCACCACGCGCCTCTCCACCAGCACCGCTGCGCCGCACACCACCTTCATCTCGAACGACAAATCCGTGATGGCGCAGCGCAGCACGCTCTCGACCGTGGCCGGCGGGCCCGCCGGCAGCGGCGTCGTGCTCGACCGCCGTTACACCGATCCGTCGATTAACATCGGCGGCTCCGCACAGGACCGCTCGTCGCGCTTCAACGCTTTCTCGACCTTCGTCGAGCACCGGCTCGCGAAGACGACCTTCCTCGAACTCGCCTACAACCACCAGGACCACGTCTTCGATCGCTACGACCCGCAGGTCGACACGCCGCAGCGCCTCCGCGGCGATCCCAATCAGCTCAACAACGACGGCACGCGCAACGCCTTCGCCGGCCGGCTCTACCTGGAGGGCGGCTGGCAGCGCCTCTACAACCGCGAGAACACGGACACTGGTCGCCTCATGTTTTCCACCGAGCGCGACCTGCACCGCTGGGGAAACTACCGCGTCGCCACGCTGCTTGAATACGAAAGGAGTTTCACGAGCACCGCCACTTGCCGCGAGATGTGGACCGACGCCGCGACGGGCCTGCCCGCGTTCAACGCCCAACCGGAGAACACCGCCAACTTCGCCTACCGCCGCACCTATCCCATCGAAGGCGACTGGGCGACCTACCAGCTGAACGGCCCCGGCCGCGACGGTCTCTTCAACCGCGTTACCGATCCGATCACCGCACGCACGCTCTCGTCGGCGTGGTTTCCGAGCAGCGGTAGTTCGCCGCGCGAAGTCTACACCGCGCAGAAGGCCGGCATGATCGCCGGCCAGGCGCGTTACTTCGGCGGCCGTCTCATCCTCGCCGCGGGCCTGCGCCGCGACGACCTCGACGAGCGCACGATCGGCCGCCGGCGCGACGCGCGCACCGGCGAATGGCTCGTCGCGCGCGATCCCGCCACCGCTGATCCCGCGCAGCGGCCCACGCGGGCCAACAATGTCGGTCGCAACCAGACCGCCGGGGTCGTCTGGCACGCCACGCGTTGGCTTTCCGTCCTCTACAACCAAGCCAACAACATCGCGCTGCCCTCGCGTGGTGCGACGCGCCTGCCGGACGACGGCACGCCCGGCACGCCGGTTCCCCTTGAGCCACCGCAGGGCCGCGGTCGCGACGTCGGGCTCGCGTTTGATCTTTTCGACGGCGCGCTCTACGCCCGCGCGACCTATTACACCACGAGTGGCGAGCGCCAGTCCACGACGCCACCCTCGCCCGCCGTCGACGGCAACGTTCGGATCATGGATGCGCTGCTCGCCGCGGGCCGCATCAGCCTCGCCGAGCACGACGCGCGCCTGCTCACCGGCACGCAGGGGCGTTTCGACCACCGGTCCGAAGGCGTTGAGCTGCAGCTCACGGCCAACGCGACCAAGGCCTGGCGATTCCAGGCGAACTATTCCTACACCGACGCGAAGGAGCTGAACCTCTTTCCCGAGTGGCTCGCGTGGGACAAGCAGAACGGGCAGTTCCTCTCGCGCGTGAACACCGCCGGCGTCGTCACCAGCGCCGCACGCACGATCCCGCAGGAGATCGATTTCTACCGCACGACGAATGGCGGGCTCAACGAATACACCGAGAACGACGGCGGCACCAAGCTCGGCACGCGGCGGCAGAAGGCCAATTTCTTCACCCGCTACACCTTCGCCTCCGGCTGGCTGCGCGGCGCCTATCTCGGCGCAGGCGCAAACTATCAAGGCAAACTCTTCACCGGGCTCGATCCCGCGAAAAAAGAAGTGTGGTCGTCCTCGTATTGGCGCGCCGATGCGATGGCGGGCTACACCGTGCGTAGCCTGCGGCAGGGGCGGCGGCTGAGTTTTCAGCTCAACGTCTTCAATCTTCTCAACGACCACGATGCGCTTGTCGTCCGCTACAGCTGGGAAACGGGCGTGCAGCGCGCGTTCCGCACCGTGCCGCAGCCGCCGACGACGTGGCGGCTCACCAGCAATCTCGAATTTTGAGCGTCGCCTCCGCATGAACCGCCGCCGTTTTCTCGCCACGTCCACGGCGGCAGCTGCCGCCGTGGCGGCGCGACCGCTCCTCGCGGCAACGCCGCGTGCGCCCCGTGTGCTCGTGCGCGGGGCGTGGCAGAGCGTGAACATCGGGGATATCGCGCACTCGCCCGGCGCGCTGCGCCTCCTCGCCCGGCACTTCCCCGAGGCGGAAATCGTTTTCTGGCCGCGTAACCTTGAGTTCGGCGCGCGCGAGCTGCTCGGGGCGGCGTTTCCGAACGTGCGCTTGGTCGAGGGCGTCATCGGCAAGGACGGCCAGCCCTCGACCCCTGAGCTGGTGCGCGCGTTTGCCGAGTGCGACCTCGCCGTCCATGTCTCCGCCGCGGGCTTTTCCGCGTCGGCGGATTTTGCCGCATGGAAAAAAATCACCGGCAAACCCTACGGCGTTTTCGGCATCACCATCGATCCCGTGTCGCGCATCGGCCCGGGCTTGAGGCCCGAGGGCGGCACGCTGGCGGAGCTGCGCGCGGCGATGGAGCAGCTCCCGCCGGGCCGGCTCGACTTCGCCACCCGCGAGCTCCTCGACCGCGCCGCTTTCGTCTTCCTGCGCGATACCCTCTCGCGCGACTATCTGCGCCGCGAGAAAATCAAGACGCCCGTCCTCGAATTCGCCCCCGACACCGTCTTCGGTTTCGATCTGCGTGACGATGCGAGAGCCACCGCGTTCCTCCGCCGCAGCGGCCTCGAGACCGGCAAATTCGTCTGCGTGATCCCGCGGCTCCGCTACACGCCCTACCACCGCATGAAGGAGGACCGGCGCTACTCGCCCTCCGGCGCGCGGAACGACGCCGACCGCACGCGCGACGCGATCAATGCCCGCACCGCCGAGGCCGATCACGCGCGCCTCCGCGACATGATCGCGGTCTGGACCAAGGCCACGGGCCTGAAGGCGCTCGTGTGCGCCGAGATGACTTATCAGGTCGAGCTCGGCCGCACGCACATCGTTGAAAAACTTCCCGCCTACGTCCGGCGCCACGTCGTGTGGCGCGACTCCTACTGGATGCCCGACGAGGCGGCCTCCGTTTACGCCCAGTCACTCTGTGTCGTGGGCATCGAGCCCCACTCGCTCATCATGAGTCTCGCTCTCGGCACGCCCATCATGCACGTGCGCCAACCCACTGATACGTTCAAGGGCCACATGTTTCGCGACATCGGCCTGGGCGACTGGCTCTTTGAAATCGAGGAGAACTCTGACGCTCAACTTGCCGCCGTGCTCGAAACAATCACCGCCGATCCCTCTATCGCTCGCGCCCGCGTGCGCGAAGCAATGGCCGGCGTGCAGCGCCAGCAAGCCAACATGGTCGCAGCGGCGCGCGAGAGTCTCCGCGCCCAATGAGTGCC
>JANOAF010000678.1:0-24150 GCA_031411015.1 Opitutaceae bacterium
TGTTTCCCGGCGAGCCGCTGCGGAAATGATGTCATGAGAAAAGGTGCGCGGTGCTTCCGCCCGCGCTCAATACCAAAAGAATAGAATGCAGCTTTCCGCAGTAGGGCGGGGTCTGTAACCCGCCCTCCGACGAACACTCCACGCGCGAAAGGGCGGGTCACAGACCCGCCCTACTTTCAAACCTGAGCCATCGCCCCGCGACGTAGCACGGTCAGCCGCCTGATCGTGCTGAGCCCGAAACGCGGTTAGGCTGACCGCGCAACGCCCCGATGCGCTACGTCCCGCTGCCTTCTTGCGCCCGGAAAATAATCCCGCTGCCATGCATCCTCCCCGTTCCCCCGCCGCCTCCCCACCTCATGAGCCTCCTCGAAAAATTCCAACTCCACGGCAAAACCGCGCTCGTCACCGGTTGCCGGCGCGGCATCGGCGAGGCCATTGCGGTGGGCTTGGCGGAGGCAGGGGCCGACATCATCGGCGTCAGCGCCACGCTCGAATCGCATGGGAGCAGCGTGGAAACCAAGGTCCGCGCGCTCGACCGCTCGTTCACCGGCTACGCGTGCGATTTCTCGGATCGCGCGGCGTTGTATCGGTTCATCGCGCAGGTGAAGGCCGACTTCCCGGTCATCGACATCCTCGTGAACAATGCCGGCACGATTCTCCGTCGGCCCGCCGCCGAGCATCCCGACGAGTATTGGGACCAGGTCATCGAGACGAATCTGAGCGCCCAGTTTGTGCTCTCGCGCGAGCTCGGGCGCGAGATGGTGGCACGCGGCTCCGGCAAGATCGTTTTCCTCGCCTCGCTCCTCACCTATCAGGGCGGCGTCAACGTGCCGGGCTACGCCGCCAGCAAGGGCGGCATCGGCCAGCTCACGATGGCACTGGCTAACGAGTGGGCCGGCCGGGGCGTGAACGTAAACGCCATCGCGCCCGGCTACGTCACCACCGACAACACCACCGCCCTGCGCAACGATCCCGTCCGTCAGCAGCAGATTCTCGCCCGCATCCCCGCCGGCCGCTGGGCCAGCCCCGAAGATCTGCAAGGCGCCGCCGTGTTCCTGTGCTCCGAAGCGTCGGCCTACATCCACGGCACCGTGCTGCTCGTCGACGGCGGCTGGATGGGCCGCTAGCGCGGAAAAACCACGCCGGCTTCTCAGCGCTTTGGCGGAGCACGACTGGGCGATCAGCCGCGCTATCCCGTCTTCACCACCGCGTCTGCGCGAATTTCCAGCCGGGGACTTTTTTCTGCATCTCGATCTCGTCGTTGCGCTCCCTGAGGCCGACGCGCTTGTAGGTCGCGTGGGCGCGGGCGAGCGCGGGTCGATCGAGTTCGACGCCGAGCCCGGGGCCTTGCGGCACTGTGACGCAGCCGCCCTCGATCTTCATCCGGCCGCCGAAGATAAAATCCTCCCACTGCCACGGGTAGTGCGTGTCGAGCGCGTAGCTGAGATTCGGCATCGCGGCGCCGAGGTGCGTCATCGCGGCGAGTGAAATGCCGCCGTGGTTGTTGGAGTGCATCGAGACGCCGCGGCCGAACGCGCGGCAGTGCGCGGCGAGTTCCATCGAGGAGCGCAGCCCGCCCCAGAAATGGTGGTCGGTGAGAATGATGTCCTCCGAGCCGTGGCGCACGCTGCCGGGCAAATCGTCGAACGACGTCGTGCACATGTTGGTCGCGAGCGGCGTTTTGAGCGCCTTGCGCACCGCGGCCATGCCCTCCTGCGTGCGGCACGGGTCCTCGAGGTATTCGAGCACGCCCTCGAGTTCGCGGCCCCACTTGATCGAGGTGTCGACCGTCCAGAGCGCATTCGGATCGAGCCGCAGCGGCACGCCGGGGAAACGCTGCGCGAGCGCCTTCATCGCGGCGACTTCCTGATCGGGCGGGAAACAACCGCCCTTGAGCTTGATCGATTCGAAGCCGAACTCGGCCACCATCGCCTCGGCCTGCGCGACGACACCCGCGGGATCGAGCGCGGCCTTCTGGCGCGCCGCCGCCCAACCGGTCGCCTTCGGGTCGGTGCCAAACGCGAGGTCACCGCCGGCGCCCTCGTATTTGTAGAAGAGGTAGGCGGAATACGGCACGCGCTCGCGGGCGATGCCACCGAGAAGCGTCGCCACCGGCACGCCAAACGCGTGGCCTTGGAGATCGAGACACGCGACATCGAGCGCGCTGTAAACCTGCACGCGCGTGCGCCCGTCCCACGGCTTGTCGCCGCGCGCGACGGAGAGTTCGGGCGCACAGCGCGACGTAAGCTCGGCGCGCAGCGCGTGCCAGTTGAGTGGGTCCGCGCCGATGACCACATCGCGCACCGCGGCGAGTGCCGCATCCACCGCCACGCTGCCCGGCACCTCGGCGAGGCCCGTGAGCCCGGTGTCAGTCTTCAGCTCGACCACCGTGCGCAAGCAATACGGCGCGTGCAGCCCCGCGGCGTTGAGCAGCGGCGGATCGCCGAGCGCGATCGGCGTGATGTGCATTTCGGTGATCTTCATGGGGCGGAACGAAAGCGAACGCTCACTTATTCTTCGACGACGGAGTTTGCCTCACGCCAAGGGCGCAGAGGGCGCAAGGGTTCGGAGAGGGGAATCGCTTGCTTTGCGTCCTTTGCGTCCTTGGCGTCAGGCAACAAAGCGCTCAACAGCATCGGAGCAAAAAGCGAAAAGGCTGGTTGAGAGTGTTTCCTACTTCCCCTTCAGCGTGGCGAGCAGGCCGAGCAATCCGCTGCGCACCGCGCCGCCGTCGCTGCCGTAGGCGGTGAAGGTGTAACCGAGCTCGCGGACCATCGGGACGAGGTGCGGCAGGTGCACGAGGATGCCCGCGGCCTTGCCGTGACGCTTCGCGGCGTCGGCGATTTTTTTCAGCGTCTCCTTGAACTGCGCGCTGTCGAGCTGGTCGCGGATGCCCATGTTGTAGGAAAGATCGGTCGGGCCGACGAAGAGCACGTCGGCGCCGTCGACCGCCGCGATTTCGTCGATGTTGTTCACCGCCTCGACCGTCTCGATCTGGATGACGGTGAGCAGGCGCTCGTGGCCGTGCAGGTAGTATTCTTCGAAATCGCCGCCGAAGCCCGCGCCGCGGTTGAACTTCGCCACGCCGCGAACGCCGTGCGGCGGATAACGCATCGCCTGCACTGCAGTGCGCGCCTCGGCGGCCGTGCTCACGTAGGGCGCCATCACGCCCAGCGCACCCATGTCGAGGGCCCGCTTGAAGCGCACGGTCTCGTTCTGCGCGATGCGCACGACGGGAAACGCGGGCGTCGCGGAACAGGCCTGCAACTGGTGCAGCATAGTGTCTTCGCCACCCGGTCCGTGCTCATGGTCGATGAGCACCCAGTCGAAGCCGGCGAGCCCGGCGATCTCGACCGTGATGGACGAGCCAAGGTTGAGGAACGTGCCGCACATCCATTCGCGGGCGAGAACGCGTTTGCGGAAATCAGGGGGGAGTTTCATGGGATTGGAAAAAGCTAGGAGTCTTGAGCTGAGAGCGAAGAGCCAAACCGCTGCAAGCCTTCAGGCTCTCAGCTCTGGACTCTTAGCTCTCAGCGCGCGGCGTTTAGAGCGCCGCGTAAAGGCGATACAACGCCTGCGTGCCGCAGTCTTCCCAGCCCTTGGCGGCGACTTGCTCGTAGAGTTTCTTGGCGTTCGCGAGACCGGGGAGAACGAGCTTCAGCTCGGCGGCGCTCTCGAGCGCGATCTTCATATCCTTGATGATGTGCTTCACGTAGAAGCCGGGCGCGAAGTTGTCGCCGAGGGCGCGCGGCGCGAGATTCGTGAGCGCCCAACTGCCCGCCGCACCGCCGCTGATGCTGGCGTGGACCGCGTTCGGATCGAGGCCGGCCTTCTTCGCATAGGCGAGTGCCTCCACCCATGCGACCATGCCGACAGCGACCGCAATTTGGTTGGCCATCTTGCAATACTGGCCGGCACCCGCGGCGCCAAGGAGGGCGATGTTCTTGCCCATGATTTCGAATAGCGGCTTGGCGCGGGCGAACGCCGCGGCGTCACCGCCGACCATAATCACCAGCCGCGCTTCCTTCGCCCCAAGATCGCCGCCGGAGACGGGCGCATCAAGCGAGGCGAGACCGCGCTTGGCGGCGGCGTCCGCGATTTTGCGCGCCAGCACCGGACTCGAAGTCGTCATGTCAATCAGCAGCGCACCGGACTTCGCGCGCTCGACGATACCGCCTGCCCCGAGGTAGCTCGCATCCACATCGGTCGGAAAACCGAGGATCGAAATCACGACATCCGCTTCGGCAGCGGCGGCGCCGGCGGAGGCGTGCCACTTCGCGCCGGCATCGAGGAGGGCCTGCGCTTTTTCCTTGGTGCGGTTATGGACGTGGAGCGAGTGACCGGCTTTCTGGAGGTGGCCGGCCATGCTGCGGCCCATGACGCCAGTGCCGATGAATGCGATCGAGAGGGATGCGGACATGTGCGAAGTAAACGGAGTGGGTTGCGAAACGCGCCTCGGATGCAAGGGCGTCGGCCCAGCGCGCGCGACACCTTTTTTCGCACCGGTGTCATAGTTCGCTCGTCATGCTCCCGTCATTCGTTTTTCTAAATTCCCTCATCCCATGAAACTCCCCCGCCGCGATTTCCTCAAAACTACCCTCGCCGCTTCCACGGCGGTTGCGCTCGCCAGCCGTGGCGTGGCCGCCAGCGCCTCCGCCTCCGGAGGGCGCGACTACTACGAGCTGCGCGCTTATCGGCTGAAGCCGGGCGCTTCCACCGCAGGACTCGAGAGCTATCTGGCGAAGGCGTTCATTCCCGCGCTCAACCAGCGCGGCGTGAAAAATGTCGGCGTGTTCACCGAACTCGAAGTCGACAAGAAGGCCGTCACCTCGAAGCCCAAGGCCGACACGCCGCTTTGGGTGCTCGTGCCGCACGCGTCGCTGGAGTCGTTCGTCAGCGTGAGCGCCGAGCTCAACGCCGATGCCACCGTGCAACAGGCGGGCGCAGAATACCTCAACGTGCCGAAGGCAAATCCGGCCTTCGAGCGCGTCGACACATGGCTCTATCGCGCGTTCGACGGCATGACCCGCACGGAAATTCCGGCGTTTTCCAAGGCCAAGGTGCCGACCCGCGTCTTCGAGATGCGCGACTACGAGAGCCACAGCGAGCGCGCCGCCCTCAGCAAGATGGCGATGTTCAACAACGGCGAAATTCCCCTGATGAAGGACCTCGGCATGTCGCCGGTGTTCTTTGGCCAGGGCATCGCCGGCCCGAATCTGCCGCACCTCCGCTACATCACCTGCGGCAAGGACCTCGCCTCGCACCTCGCCCCATGGGGCAAGTTCGGCCCCGACCCGCGCTGGGTAAAGTTGAAGGAAGACCCGCAATACAAAGACAACACGTCGAAGAACACGGCGCGCTTTCTCGCGCCGACGGCGTATTCCCAGATCTAAGAGGCAGCGCTCTAGTTCGTGGGTGGGCGGGCACGTCCCGTGCCCGCATTCATCGTCCGATACACGCGTCGCCATGCGGGCACAGGGACGTGCCCGCCCACCGCGTTTTCCCGCGTGCGCTTCGGGAAAAAGTGAATAGCAGTGTGGAGACCGCCGTCTGAGAGCCGTTCGTTCCCCTCCCCGCCATGAAAACCCTCCGCGCCCTGCTGGCCCTGTTCACTCTCACCGTCGTCGCGACTAGCGCGCAGGAGCCTGGCGGCCCGGCGTCCGCCACGCCCCTCGCCGCGCTCCGCTCGCCCGCGGAACTCGAACAACTCATCGCGCCCGTCGCGCTCTATCCTGATGCGCTCATCGCCCTGATTCTGCCCGCCACGACCGCGCCGACGGACGTCGTGCTCGCCGCGCGGCATCTCCGGGAATTTCCCAACGACCGCAGCCAAATCGAGCACCGCGCGTGGGACGAGAGCGTCAAGTCGCTCACCAGTTATCCCGAGATCATCACGTGGATGGACGAGAATCTCGACTGGGTGAAGCAGGTCGGCCAGTCCTTCGCCACGCAGCCGGCCGAGATGATGCAGGCCGTGCAACGTCTCCGCGCCAAAGCTCGCGCCAACGGCAGCCTCATCGACACGCCGCAGCAGCAGATTCTCGTCGAGCCCAGTGCGATCCGGATCGTGCCGACGCAGCCCGACATCATCTACGTGCCACGCTACGAGCCCGACATCGTCTTCGTGGATCGACCCGTTTATCCTTACGCGTATGGGCGGCCGTTTTTTAGCTTTGGCGTCGGCGTGGCCGTGGGTTCGTGGCTGGCGTTCGACTGCGACTGGGGCCGCAACGTGATCTGGGTGGGCAACCGGCATCGCCACTGGTCCGGCCACGATTGGCGGCGTCCCTTGGTGACCTACGTCGCCCCGGTGCCGAACCGTCCTGTCGTGACCGTCGTGCGGCAATGGCAGCCCCCGGTCGTGCGCCCCGGTTTTTCGCCGGGCCCGTCGAACTTCCGCCCGGCGCCCGTCGTCCGTCCCACCATCGTTGGAATGGCGCCGCCGCGCGCCTACGATGATCAACGTTCGTATGGGCAAGGTCGCCGTCCAAATACTCCTCCGGTGTCGGGTGACGCTGTGTCCAATTCCACCCCGAGCGCGCGTCCGCCCGCCAATAATCGTGGCCGGGCCACGCCCGCCGTGGTCGCACCGCCGCTGCCCAACTTACCGCCCGTCGCTGCCACAGTCCCGCCGTCGAATCCTCCCCCGCCCACGACCCGCTCGTTCTCCGACCGCTCCACCGCGCCGGAGGTGAACTACCGCGGACACCGCACCACGGTCGTCTCCGCCCCCGCGACTTCGTCCTCGCCTGCGGTCGCGCCCCAAAATGCACCCGCGGTGGCGACCGCCCCTCAACACCGCGGCTCGCGCTACACTCCGCCGCCGCCCTCTCCAGCCGCAGCGGCCCCCGCTCCCGCTCCGGCCCCTGCTCCCGCGGCTACTTCCCCGGCACCGGCCGCGACGGCGACGCCACCAGCGGCCCCTCCTCCCGCGCGCAACGAACGCCAGTCGGGGCGCCGCGGCGAGAATCCCTGAGCGCGTCATCGAATGGTAGGCGCGTGTCTTGCCCGCGCCGCTCGGATGCACACCACGGCGCGGGCAAGACACGCGCCCTACCGCGCTACAATTAACCCAGCGCATCCACCCAACGGGCTCGGCGTTGGTTCGCTAGTGTCAGAACGACACGACCGTGGCCCGCGGATTGACTCCGCCGCCTGCGTCGCGCCCTTGTAGCGGATGCTCGCACCGACGACTCCGCCCGCCGCTCCGCTCGCGCCTTTCCGCGCCGCGGATGGCACGGCGCCCAGTGCGGACGCCGTGCTGGAGCGGTTTCTCAACGTGCTCTCATCGCGCGGGCTCGCGCTCTATCCCGAGCAAGAGGAGGCGATCCTCGAACTCTTCGGCGGCACCAACGTCGTGCTCAACACGCCGACCGGCTCCGGCAAATCGCTCGTCGCGGCGGCGTTTCATTACAAGGCGCTGTGCGCCGGCGAACGCTCGGTTTACACCTGCCCGATCAAGGCGCTCGTAAACGAGAAATTCCTTTCGCTCTGCCGCGACTTCGGCCCCGAGAACGTCGGCATGATGACGGGCGACGCCAGCGTGAACCCGCGCGCCCCCGTCCTCTGCTGCACGGCCGAAATCCTCGCCAACATCGCTCTGCACCGTGGCGCCGAGAGCGACGTGCGCGTGGTGATCATGGACGAGTTTCACTACTACTCCGACGCCGAGCGCGGCACCGCGTGGCAGGTGCCGTTGCTCACGATGCCGCACGCGCGTTTCCTGCTCATGTCGGCGACGCTCGGGGCCACGGAGTTTTTCGAAAAGGAAATGACGCGCGTTACCGGCGCGCCAAGTCTCACGGTCCGCAGCGATCGCCGGCCCGTGCCGTTGGAGTTCGAGTATTCCGAGATGCCGCTCACCGAGCGCGTGGCCGAGCTCCTCGAACTCAAGCGCGCGCCGATCTACCTCGTGTATTTCACGCAGCGCTCGGCGAGCGAGGCCGCACAGGCGTTGATGAGCCTCAACGTCTGCTCGAAGGAGGAGAAGGCCGCGCTGCAAACCGAACTCGAACGGGTGCGCTTCACGAGTCCCTATGGCAAGGAAGTGCGCCGCTGGCTCCGCCACGGCATTGGCGTCCACCACGCGGGTCTGCTCCCGAAATACCGCATCCTCGTCGAGCAACTCGCGCAAAAGGGCCTCCTCAAACTCATCTGCGGCACCGACACGCTCGGCGTCGGCATCAACGTCCCGATCCGCACCGTCGTTTTCACGCAGCTCTGGAAATACGACGGCAAGAAGGCCGCGATTCTCACCGTGCGCGACTTTCGCCAAATCTCCGGCCGCGCCGGCCGCAAGGGTTACGACGACAAGGGCTACGTGCTCATCCAGGCGCCCGAGCACATGATCGAGAACAAGCGCGCCGAGGAAAAAGTCGCGCGCGATCCGACGAAGAAAAAGAAACTCGTGAAGCAAAGCGCGCCCGAGGGTTCGGTCGGCTGGGATGCAAAGACCTTCGAGCGCCTGCGCACCGCGCCGCCCGAGGAACTCGTGTCGCGCTTCGACGTGTCGCACGGCATGCTGCTCCTCGTCCTCGGCCGCGAAGGCGACGGCTGCCGCGCAATGCAGAAGCTCATCCGCGACTGCCACGAGACGCCGCACAAGAAGGCCGCCCTGCGCAAACGCGCGTGGCAACTCTTCCGCGCGCTCGTCGATAGGAAGATTGTGGAAATTGCGCCACGTAGCGCGGTCAGCCTGACCGCGTCTCCGATCCAGCACGGTCAGGCTGACAGTGCTACATCGAAACTCCGCGTTAACGTCGAGCTCCAGGACGACTTCTCCCTGCATCAAGCGCTCTCGCTCTACCTCATCGACACGCTGCCGTTACTCAACCGCGAGTCGCCCGATTATCCGTTCGATGTGCTCACCCTCTGCGAGGCGATCGTCGAGGACCCCGACACGATCCTGCGGCGGCAGGTCGACAAACTGAAGACCGACAAGCTCGCCGAGATGCGCGCCGCCGGCATCGAGTATGCCGAGCGCATGGAGAAGCTGGAGCAGGTCGAACACCCGAAGCCGCTGCGCGAATTTCTCTACGACACGTTCAACGCCTTCGCCGCCGCGCACCCATGGGTCGAGCAGGAGAACGTCCGCCCCAAATCGATCGCGCGCGAGATGTTCGAGCGCTACATGAGCTTCGCCGACTACATCCGCGACTACGGGCTGCAGCGCTCCGAGGGGCTGCTGCTGCGCCACCTCTCACAAGTCTGGAAAGTCCTCGCTCAAACCGTGCCGACCAGCGCGAAGACCGAGGAGGTAATCGAGATGGAAGATTACTTCCGCGAATTGATCCGCGGCATCGATTCCAGCCTGCTCGAAGAATGGGAGCGGATGCGCAATCCGGACTTCGTCGCCAAAGACGCGACCGACGCCGCGGACAAACCCGCACGCCCCGCGTCGTTTGATATCACCCGTGACACTGCATCGTTTCGCCGCCTCGTGCGCACGACGATCTTTGGTTTCCTTCAGGACGTCGCCGCGCGCGATTGGGAGAGCGCCGCGTCGCGACTCGCGACCGGAGAGGCCGGCAGTGCGCCAGAGGGCGCACCGATGTCACCTGAGGCAAAGCGCATCGCGGCGGCGTTCGCACCCTACTTCGACGCCCGCGGCCGTTTCCGCCTCGATCCCGAGGGCCGCGCCGCGAAGCACACGCACTGGCTGCACGAAGACCACGACCCCGAGTGGGACATCGCCCAGGTGCTCGCCGATTCCGACGGCCACGACGACTGGGAAGTGCGCTTCGCCATCCCGCTCGCAGAGTCGCGCGGGCAGAATCGCGCCGTGGTGCGCTTTGACGCCGTGCAGCCCATCGGGACGTAAGTCGTGCTTTACGCCCGACATGTCGGAGATAAACCGGACCTCCATCTGGTCAAAACGCCCACGTCGTCGTAAACCGCACCTCTCGCGGATCGACGAGGTCGAGGCGACCGTAGGGGATGCCGCGGCCGCCGGGCAGGCGGTAGGCAAGATCGTCGGTGAGGAGGCGTTGCGGCACCGGATCGGAATTGTCGAGGACGTTGCTTACGTTCACCTGAAAGCTGAGCGTGCCGCGCAGCCGGTCGATCTTGCGGGCGTAGCGGAGCATCAAATCGAAATACGAGAGCGCGCGGCCGGTGAACTCCTTGCCGGCGGCGTCGGCGCCGATGATGTTGGCGCTGCGCCAGCGCCATCCCCCGCCGACGGAAAATCCGCGCGCCCAGCCTTGCTTGAAATCGTAGGCGGTAAACGCGCTCACCTTGTGCGGCCGCAAGCCCCAGCGCTTTTCCTGATCCTGTTTACTGCCGTTGATGTCGTCCACGAGGTTGAACAGCTCTTGGGCGACGGTGACGCTTGCACTCGTCGTCAGCGTCGGGAGGTTTGCCGTGGGCCGCTGGCCGCCGAGTTCGATCCATTTCGCGACGGCACCACCGGCGACGTAGGCGGAGGGATCGACGACAAACTGACCGGTGGCATTCTGCGACACGCCCTGCACGGCGAGCCCGTTAGCGCCAGCCTTGAGCCCATACCATTGGAAAGCCTCGGCGTAGAGCCGCGTGCGCGAAGAGTCGCTGTAGGAATAGTTGGCAACGAGCCGCCAGTTGCGGGTGATGTTCGCGGTGATCCGCGCCTCGTAGCCGGACGATTCGAAATCCGATAGACCGCCCGACACGCCGGGCGTATACGTTTTCTGGATCGCCTGCCACTGGCTCGTGGAATACGGCAGGCCCGCTCCGCTGAGCACGCCGCCGAACGCCTCCATCACACGCTGGTTGCGGTTGGTGAAACTGCCGGTGGCGATGAACGCGCCCACCGCGCCGCGTTCACCCGAGGTGTAGCGCACGAGCTTCGCGTTGAGCCGGCCGCCGAGCAGGTCGAAGCTTGCGCCGTAGTCGGTGCCGCGCCCGCTCGGCGCGCCGGCTAGGTTGCCATCGGGAAACACTGTGCGGTTGAACGACGGCACACCGAGGTTCGACGAGCGGTTCGCGAGCAGTGAAACCTGATCGATCACGTGATAAACGATGCCCGCAGTCTGGGTGTGGCCGGAAAAATCGTTGACGACGTGCTTCGCGGGATCCGCGTCGACGACATCGCCGATGATCGGATCGTTGCGATAGCCGAGCTGGCGGAGCGTCACCCAGTCCTTGCGCAGGCCGAACGTGGTGACGATCCGGTCGCGGAGGAAATGGCTTTGCACGGCGGCGAGCAGCGCGTCGGTCTCCTGAATCGCCGCGCCGTTGGTGCCGCCCGTCGCGGTATCGTTGGCATAGGCGGTCGCATAGTCGCGCCCACCGAAGGCGATCTTCGCGGGCAGCGAGCGGTAGTCGCCGACGCGGTAGGTGTTGTAGTCCCCCTCGGTGATGTAGTTTCTCACCGTCACCCGGTTGTTCGCATTGATTGCGTCGGCGTTGAAGGGACGGCCGGCGAGCACGAGCCAGGTGTTGGCGCGGGCGTCATAGTCGAGCGACCGCGAGGCGAGCCCGACGAGACTATGCCGGCCGAGCCAGCGCCACTTCGGGTCGAGCGTGTAGGAAAATGAGACGCGCGATTCCTTGTAGTCGCGGTGGTGGAAATCGCGTCGCCAGTCGCCGTCGAAGTAGAGCCGGCCGAGAAAGGGATTCGCGGGACCGTTGAGGCCGAGCGTGCGGTTGGGTTCGCCGCGCAGCACAGGGCTCGCTGCGACCATAAGTTGGACCGTGAGATCCGTGCGCTGGTAGTTGTGGCCGAAGTTGAGAAAAAATTTGTCGGTCACGCGCCAGTCCGCCGCGATGGTGTAATTCGAAAGCGACTGCGTGCGCATCATGCCGGGACCCGAGGCGTTGTTGAAATACGGGTAGATGCTCGGGTCGCTGATGCGGAGTGTGCCGCCGGTGCGCCCGCCCGTGCCGTCGGGCGCACGCACAGCGGCGTTGTTATAGGTGCCCGTGAGGTAGGCGCCGATAAAGTCCACGATCGCGCCGGTGTTTTCGATGTAGGTCACACGGTGGTTGAGGCCGCCGCTCGCGCCATTGCGGCCAGTGACGCCAAGCGCGATCTGCGCAGCGGTGGGCAGCGCAGTCGTCGGTGTGACGGCGACCGCCTCGATGCCGCGGGCGGCGCGGTTGTCATACCACGCGAGCACCTCCTCAGACTCGATGCCGGAGCGCATCACGGCGGCCGTGTCGCGGCCCGTCTCCCCCATCACGGTGACCGTGAAGCGCGGACTCGCGCGAAACAAGCCCGACGCGAAGACGCGCTGCTTGTCCTGAAAGTCGAAATTGCGCCAGCCCCCGTTCTTCTGGTCCACGGCGGCGACGGAGGCGGCGATGAAATTCTTTTTCAGCACGATGTTGCTGTCGAACTCGCCGCGGCTGCGACTCCACGAGCCAAAGCCGTAGCGAACATTGGCGTTGTTGCGATAGAGCGTCGCGAGCTTCGAGGACTGATTGATGATGCCACCGACGGCACCGATGCCGAAGAGAATGCTATTGGGGCCGCGGCTGTCGTCGTAGCGGCCGATGCGGTAGCCGTCGGATGGCGCGATGCTCGGGAAGTAGTCGAGCCCCTGACTCGCCGCAATGCCGCGGGTGGTGATGCCGCCGTTGAGATTCTGCGCGTTGATGAACGCGTTTTGCCCGGAGCCCGCGACGCGCGACTGCGTGTCGACCTCCGAGTTCACCGAATACTCGACGAGCTGTTTCATGTCCGAGATCGCGAGGTCCTCGAGAAACTCCTTCGTGAATACCGACACCGAGCCGGGCGTATCGCGCAGCTTCGCATTGAGCCGGCTACCGGCGAGGGTGTTCTCGGCGACGTAGCCGAGATCCTTGGTGGTGTTCACCGAGAATGGGCTCAGCTCGACCACCTCCTCGCGCGCGGGCGGGGTGGGAGCGGCCGCGGGCGTCGGAGAAGTTTGCGCGAGCAACGCAACGCGCGCGCCAAGGAGCACGCAGAGGAAAATGCGAGGGAGGTGCATGGGGTATGGGGTTACGCCGGATAGACCCGCCGGCGCACGGCATTGGGCCAAAACTAATTCACGCTCATGGCGGGGATTTTTGCTTTTTCTTGCCGCCCTTTTTCGCCGACTCCGCAGACGGCCCACTTTCGATCGAGGATAATTTTTGCTTTTCCTCCTGGGCCTTAAGCCAATTGGCGTAGCTCTTGTTGCTGCCACCCGCACCCACGTATTGGTAGGTGTCGAAAATCGCTTCCTGCCCGAGCGCGCGCGGATCTTTTTCGTCGGTGAGCAGCTTCATCATGCGCTCGCGCATCGCGGCCATTGTGCCGGCGTGCGCGAGATCGTGGGCGAGGTTGTTCACGCCGGAGGGATCGATGCGCAGGTCGTAGAGTTCGTCGGGCAGTCGTTTGCCAAAGGAGAGATCGTAGAAGTGGCCGCCGATCATTTTGAGCAGTTCCTTCGTTGGGCTCGGATCGCAGTTGCCGAAATCCGTCTCGGGATTGCCCGCCGGCCACCGGTCGGGATGGAAATTGTGCACGTAAAGAAAATCCTTCGTCTGCAACGCGCGCACCGGATAACCGGCGTCATTCGGCCGCCCGAGATCGTGGCGCTCCTTGCCGATGAGCATCTCATTGCGGTTTTCGATCCACCCGGACTGCGGGGAGCGCAGGAGGTTCACGAGACTGCGGCCCGTGATCTGCGGATGGGGGGCGACGCCCGCGAGCTCCAGGTAGGTCGGGGCGAAGTCGCGCACGTTGATAAAATCCTCCACGACGCGACCGGGCTTGATGCCCTTGCCCCAGCGCATCGCGAGCGGGAGGCGGAAACCATCCGCGTGAATCTGCCCTTTCACGTAGGGAAACGGCATCCCGTGATCGGAGCTCACGACAATGAGCGTGTTTTCCAATTCGCCCCGTGCCTCCAGCGCCGCGATCGCCTTGCCGATGTGCGCGTCGGCCGACTCCACTTCGATCGCGTAATCGGCGAGATCGCTGCGGACGAGTGCGGTGTCGGGCAGGTAGGGCGGCACGACCACCTCGGCGAGTTTCTTGCCGAGACGCACGCCGGAATTGAGTTCATAGCCGCGGTGCGGCTCATGGAAGCCCATCCAGAAACAAAACGGCTTGGACTTGTCTTTCTGCTCGAGGAAGGCGTCGAAATTTTTCGAGTAGTCGTTGCGGTTGATTCCGGACGCGACCGGCACGAGCCGATGTTCGTCGAAGGACGGCCCCGCGGGATTGCGCGTGCGTTTGGCGAGTTCCTTGAAATCGCCCGGGCCCCAGCCCTTGCCCGTGAGGCCGACGGTGTAGCCGGATTTTTCAAGCACGTCGGGGTAAACCTCGAATCCCGCGGGGAAGTAGCCGTTGTGCGACACGGCTTCCTTCAGCTGCCAGGTGTTACGCCCGGTGAGAATCGTCGCACGGCACGGCGAGCACTTCGGATTCGAGGTGAACGCGTTCTTAAACAGCACGCCCTCGCGCGCGACGCGGTCGAAGTTCGGCGTCTTCACCCACGTCGAGCCGTAGGCACCAGCGTGCTGCCAGCCCCAGTCGTCGAAAATGATGAAGAGAATGTTTGGCCGCGGCGCGGGCCCGGGCGCAGCTTGGGCGGCGCAGGGCGCCAGCGCCAAAAACAAGAACGGGAGAATGCGACACCAAGCACAGGGGAGGATTCGGGAGGTCATGGGGAAATTCGGCGCGGTGCGCGGCAGACCAACACCTGTCACCGGCGGGACCGAGCGAACGCGCAGCTCAAGGCAAACCATCCCACTGCCGGTGGCGAGGAAAACGTGATCGTTGTCAGGCCACCTTTGGACCGCCACGTTCACCGCGATGAACGACTTTGTTTCCGCCCGCCGCGCGCGGGTTGCGGCAACTCTCCCGCTCGGTGCCGGCCTCCTCGTGATGGGTGCCGGCGAGCCCATCCCGCTGCCCGAAGGCAGCGACCAGACTTATCCCTTTCGCTCGCACGCGGACTATTTCTACCTCACCGGCCACGAATGCGCCGGTGGTGTGCTCGTCTTCGATCCACGCGGGGCCGCGAGCGGCTGGGTTTCCTTTGTGCCGGTCGTGACTGAAGGAGAGCGCGTGTGGGAAGGCCGCACGCAGCAGCCCGGCACGGCGATCGAGAATTTATCCGCGTGGCTAGCCGCTCGGACCGGCCGGCCAGTGGCGCAACTAGGCGCTCCGATTTCGGGCGTGGAAGCTGATCCCAATCTGACGCACACCGTGCGCGAAGCGTTGCGTCACGCCCGCCGTCCCAAGGATGCCGGCGAAATCGCCCTGCTGCGTCGCGCGGTCGCCGCCACGGCGCGCGGTTACGGGGCGGCCCGTGATTTCATCCGCCCGGGGCGCACCGAACGCGAAATCCAAATCGAGCTGGAGGCGGAGTTCTTTCGCGGCGGCGGCGACCGCCCCGGCTACGGCACCATCGTCGGCGGCGGGCCAAATTCCGCGGTGCTGCATTTCGCGCCGTCGGCGCGCAAAATCTTACCGGGCGAATTCGTCCTCATCGATGCCGGCGCCGAAATTGATCGTTACACGGCGGACGTCACCCGGACGTTTGTCGCGGGCGCGACGACAGCGTTTCAACGCGACCTTCACGCCGTCGTCCTCGCCGGCGAGGAGCGCGCGATCGCGCGCTGCGTGCCAGGCGCGGAGTGGAAGACCATCCATCTCGCCGCGGCGGTCGAGATGACCGCGGGGCTTGTGGCGATGGGCGTCATGCGTGGGGCGGCAGAGTCACTAGTGGAGCAAGAAGCGCACACGTTGTTTTTTCCTCACGGGCTCGGGCACTTGGTCGGCCTCGGCGTGCGCGACGGCAGTGGACTCGCACCCGGCCGGCAAAAGGATCCGCGCGCCAGTCTGCGCACCCTGCGGATGGATCTGCCCTTGGCGCCGGGCTACGTCGTCACGGTCGAGCCCGGCCTATATTTCATCCCCCCGCTCCTCAACGACCCGGAGCGCCGCGCGCGCTACCGCGACTGTGTTAACTGGCCGCTCGTCGATCAGCACCTGCACCTCGGCGGAGTGCGAATCGAGGACAACGTCCTCGTCACCACCGGCGCGCCGGAGGTGTTGACCCAAGGAATTCCGAAACACCTTTAGCCGGTCCGGGCGCAAAGCACTTTTTCAGCAGCCGGCACCCGGCGTAGCACGGTCAGCCGCTTGACCGCGCCTTTCGACCAAGCCACGGGCAGCCTGCCCGTGCTTCGTCACGGCGTGCTTCCTTTCACTGCGGGGGGCAAGAAACTGAGATCAGCCGCGGATCGCGCGCCGCGAATTTTCCGTGGACAAGGCCCGCCTTGTCCTTCTCCTTGCGAGGATGTCCCAGCCGGAAACGAAGCTCACTTCTCCCCTCAGCCTCATCGTGGATGCGGTGCTGGTCATCGGGTTCTTCTACGTCATTTTCGGGATCGTGTCGCCGCATGTGCCGTCGACCGACAAGAAGATGATTCTGCTCTGGGGCGCACTCTGCTCCGCCTGCATGAGCGGCGTCTTCTGGCTTTGCATTCAGATGTTTCGCGTGGTGCTGCGGGCGCAGCGGGCCGAGAAGCGCGACTGATTCGCCGGCGGGTAGACGGTGGAGCTCGGTTGGCTGGGTATTTCGCCCAAGAGTTTCACGCTTGGAGTTGCGTCACGGCATGTGCCTCGTATGGTCCGCGCCGACCACCATGAATGCCGACCGCCCATCGGATTCGCCGACGCGCTGCCAAACTGAGTTTGGTTTCCGCCACGCGCTCACCCTGCTACTCTCCAGCCTGCTCCTCGCGGGCTGTGCCTCGACTCACGAACTCAAGGTCGACTCGCTCGCCAAGGCCAACGCTGCCCCGGCGATCTCCTACGAGATCAAGAACCGGAACCCCCTCGTCGCCGACGACTCGCTGCGCTACAAGGAGGCCGCCGGTTATGTGAAGACCGCCCTCTCCGGCAAAGGCCTCTATGAGGCCCCCGCGAACACCAAGCCCGACTTGGTCGTCGACCTCGATTACGGGGTCGGCCCGCCGCAGATGAAACGCGAGACCGTTTCTGAACCGGTTTACGTCACGCTCCCCGGCCAGATGCGCACGGAGCGCGTGCAAGTCGGCACCGATTCACAGGGCCGGCCCGTTTACCAAACCGTCACCGTGCAGGATCCGCCGCGCACCGAGTTCGCCGGCTTTCGCGAGTATGTGGTTACCGTGGTCGTGTATGAGAAATACCTGAAGCTTTCCGCCCGGGAAAACAAGGCAGCCGCCGAAGGCCGCCCTCCCTCCGAAATCTGGACGGTCGACATTACCAGCGAAGGCGAAAGCCGCGACATCCGGAAAAATCTCCCCGTGCTCGTCGCGGCCAGCATCGACTACATCGGCAAGGACACCCAAGGCCAGAAGACGATTCGCATCAAGGACACCAACAGCGACATTGCCTTCGTCAAAAAAGGCATGTGACCCGAGTCACGGGCGGCGCCGAGCGCCGTTGGCCAACTCAGAGTTTCGCCTTCGCCAGTCGCTTCTTCTCAACGCGGGATGAGACGAGAATCGCAATCTCGTAGAGCCCGTAAAGTGGAACGGCGAAAAGCGTCTGCGTAAAAGGATCGGGCGTCGGCGTCACAATCGCCGCGATAATAAAGATCACCACGACCGCGTGGCGCCGGTATTTGCGCAGGAACGCAGTCGTCATGATGCCGAGCCAGACGAGTAACACGATCACGAGCGGAAACTCGAAGACTCCTCCGGCACCCACCACCAGCCACGTCAGCGTGCTGTAGTAGGTTCCCACGGTCCAGCGGTTCTCGATGCCGAACTGGATAGCCAGCTCGATCGAAATTCGAATCGTGCTCGGCATGAGCAGAAAAAACCCGAAGGACGCCCCGACCAGAAACAATATCAGCGCCGACAAACACATCGGCAGCACCGCTTTCATCTCACGCTCGGTAAGCGCGGGCGCCACGAACTGGCCGACGAAAAACAGAATGAAAGGCGAGGCCAGCACGAGGCCACCGAAGACGCACATCTGGATCACCATGTTAAATGGCTCCATGATCGAGTTCATGCCGAGCTTGGTGGAGAGCGTCGGAAAATCCTTCGCCACATACTCCAGCGGCCACAGCAGCAGGTGGTTGAACTCGGTGACAAAAATGCCGACCAACACCGCAAACACGATAAACGCGATGACGCTCTTGACGATCGTGCCGCGCAGTTCTTCGAGGTGATCCCAGAACCCCATCGCCTTCTCACGCAGCGACGTCAGCCGGTCGGTAGAGGCGCTGGGGTCGTCGGGAGAATTTTCGGATTGGCTCACAGTTGGTTCGGGAACGCGGGATGTTGGGATTTTTTTTTCAAAACGGAAGCGCGGATATTAACCCAACCTTTCAACTGGATGTGACCGCAAGTGAAGCCTGGCTGATCCGACGCGGCCTGGTCGTCTCGCCCACGGGAGAGATGGGTAGCGGCGCGACGCCTCCGCGCCACGGGCGGGACGCCCGTGCCACTTCCCGGACGCCGAGTTGACCTCTCCTCCGGCACCACCTCTTTCCACCCTACTCCGCCCCCCGCGCCATCGCCTCGGCCCGAGCGTAGTTTAATCGAAAACTCGCCGCCATTTCCTTCGCGAGGCGAACCTCCTCGACCTTGTCCTTCGCCGCGAGTCGCGACCGAATCTCCGTCAGAGTCCGGTCGTAATCGACCACCGACAGATCCTGCAGCACCGCCAGCGCCCGCGCTTTTGCCGGCGTCGGCGCGGCATTGATCGCGCGCCAAGCCGCCGCCAGCTCGCGGTGCGTGTCCTGACCCATCACGCGGATCACAAAGGCCATTTCCCGAAAAATCCGCCCGGTCCACGCCTCGCGATAGATCAACGGCTCCGGCTGATCGAAGGGCGAATCACCCGGATCGCTGCGCCACTCCCTCCATTCTTCGTTGGCGTAGAAGTCGCGCCGCACCGGCATCCGGCGCAGCGCGAAGCGTTGCGGCCCACCGGGCGTGCCCGGTTTGAAATTCCACAGCTTCTGTCCCTCCGGCGACACGGCATACTCGATAAACGCCACCGCCGCGCCCCGATTCTTCGTCCCGCGCAGCAAGCCAATCGGATCGACGGATGCCACCGAGCCACCGGAGGGCGAGACGTAGCCGATGCGCTCCGAGCCATCGCGCCGCCGCACCGCCTCCTGCTGCTGCCGCCCGTAGAAATCGATGCACAGGCCCGCCGCGCAATTTCCCGCCGCCACATCGATCGGCGGCTTTTGCGACGTGTCGGTGAAGTAGCGGGCATTGGCGCCCATCAATTGGATGAGCCGCAATCCCGCCAGCCATCCTTCGCGCACGGCTTTCGGCTCAGGATCGGGCATCCCCTCTTCCGTCAGCCGTCGTAGCTCACGCTGCATCTGCTGCTGAATGATATTCTCAAACGCCTTCGCCACCGATCCACTTTTCGTCGGATCGGCGAGGCCAATCTCCCCGGCAAACCGCGGATCGGCTAGGTCTTCCCATCGCGCCGGCTCACGCTCGAAACCGATTCGCTGCAAAGCATCGCGATTAAAAATGATCCCGTAGGAACTCAACACGGTGCCGATCCACAGGCCATCGGCGCGCCAGTAGTCCTCGCCTCCGAAGCGCCGCGGAATCGCCGCCTCGGTAAACCAATCGGGGTGTATTTTCATCACCCCCGAATCAATCAACCGCCCCGCCATTGCCTGCCGCTCCAGATCGTAAGTGCCGCCGCCGAAGAAGACGTCGATGCCGCAGGCTACCTCCGACGCCAAAAACTCGGCGCGCGCCGCACGCACGTCCTCCGGCGCATCCGCGGGCAGACGGCCGTTTTGAAACCCCGCCTGAATCTCCACGCTCCAACGCCGGCCGAGTTTTCCGGACCAATGGTTTTCAAACGCCGCCACGTATTCCCCCTCAAGGAAGCGTGCGATTTCACTCGTGCCGCCGACCATCCGCCAGTCAATCGCCACCGTGCGGCCGGTCTTGGCGCGATACCAGGCGGCAAAGCCGCGCGTAAACTCGTAGCGGATCGCCTCGTTGTGCGGCGTGATGATGACCACCGTGTCGTCCGCCTGCGCCAGCGGCGCGCGCTTCGGCCGCAGCGCAAACGGCAGGGCCACGATCGCGACGAGGGCGAGAATGAAGAGCGCGCGTTTCAATGGCAGAAAGAAAAAATTAAGAAGGAAGCCAGGAACCCATGAATCAGTCCTCCGGGATTCCTGGCTTCCTTCTTCATCTCCTCAGTCGGTGAGCACCACGACATCGTCCGCCTCCACGCTCGCATAGACTTCACCGCGCTGCGCCTGCTCGATGAATCGCGGATTAAGCTCGAGCACTTTCAAGCGCAGTTCGCCCGCGAGGAGTTCGTATTGCGCCACTTCGCCGAGGTAAATCGCCTCGCCGATCTTGCCGCGCACGAAATTCCCGGCCGGAGCCGCGCGACTCAAAACCCAGCACTCCGGGCGAATGGACAACGTCACCGCCGTGCCCGCAGCGGGCGCCGCTCCATCGCGGGTCAACACGCCCTCGAAACGGCCCACCGGGGTTTCGACCAGCGCCCGTCCCGCCGCCGCACTCAGCACAGTGCCCGGCAAAAAATCGGTTTCGCCGATGAAATCCGCCACAAGTTTGGTTTGGGGCCGGCGGTAGACCTCGCGCGGCGCGCCGACCTGCAGAATTTTCCCTCGATCCAAAATCGCCATGCGGTCCGAAACCGACAGCGCCTCCTTTTGATCGTGCGTCACGTAAACGGTCGTCAGGTTGAACTCCTTGCACACCCGCCTGATCTCGGCGCGCATTTCGAGCCGTAGCTTCGCATCGAGGTTCGACAGCGGCTCGTCGAGCAGCAGGCAGCGCGGTCGAATCACCAGCGCGCGCGCCAAGGCCACGCGTTGCTGTTGGCCGCCCGAGAGTTGGTTCGGCCGGCGCTCCGCGTAGCTGCCCATGCGCACCGATTCGAGCGCCTCACCGACGCGGCGATTGATTTCGACGCGCGGCACTTTTCGCTCCTCGAGTCCGAACGCCACGTTCTGCGCCACCGTCATATGCGGCCAGAGGGCATAGCTCTGAAACATCATCCCGGTGTTTCGTTTGTGGGGCGCGAGCCGCGTCACGTCGTCGTCGCCAAAAAAAATTCTGCCTTCGTCGGGAATGTAGAATCCCGCGAGACTGCGCAGCAGGGTCGTCTTCCCACAACCGCTCGGCCCCAGCAGGAAGAACAACTCACCCGGCGCGATGGCGAGGTCGAGCCCCTGCAGCGCAGTGACGGACCCGAAGCGTTTCGTGAGTTGCTGAATGCGGATGGAAATCATGCTTGTCGCGCCGAGGCCTTGGCGAAGGCGGACCGGGCGCATTCTTTCCAACCCGTCGCCGTGCCAAGCGCAAGCGACGAAGCGCAGCGATGGCCGCCGCTCGGCGTCCGGCCCGGCTCGCCCATCGGTCCGTCGCACCGGCAGCCGGCCCGTGGTGCGGCGGAAAACGCGATCAGGCTGACCGCGCTACGGTAGGCATCGGCGCCCGAAAAATGCGCGACGCCTAGCGCGACTCGATCGATCAGGAACAGATTGCATCCCGCGATTCGCTTTGTCTGGCTCGCGCCCACTCCTCATGCCCGCCAAGAAAAAGCCTGCGAAAGTTCACCCCGACATTGCGGAAGTCCTGCTCACCGATGCCCAGATCAAGCGCCGCGTGAAATCCCTCGCCCGCGAGATCAAGGCCGTTTACGGCGACGGCGAGTTCACCATCATCGCCCTCATCAACGGCGCGGTCATGTTCACCTCCGACCTGATGCGCGAGATCGACAATCCCGTGCGCCTCGACTGCATCCGCGTGTCGAGCTACGGCACGAAGACCAAGTCGATCGGCACGCCACAGATCATCCACAGTCTCACGCTCGACATCACCCGGCGGCACGTGCTCCTCATCGACGACATCCTCGATACCGGCAAGACGCTGAAGCTCGTGAGCGAACTCGTCCGCGATTTGAAGCCCGCGAGCCTCCGCACCTGCGTCCTCCTCGACAAAAAGGCTCGGCGCGAAGTGGACCTTGAGGCGGATTTCGTCGGCTTCGAGATTCCCGACAAATTCGTCGTCGGCTACGGCCTCGATTTCGCCGAACGCTACCGCAACCTCCGCGGCATCGGCGTGCTGAAAGCGGAGAAACAAACCGCCGGCGACTGGGCCACCGGCTGAGCCGCAGGGCGCGGTCCGTGACCCGCCCTTTTGCATGCTGAGTGTTGGCACCAAGGGCGGGTCACAGACCCGCCCTGCTTCAGGTTTCAACTCGTCCGAGACTTCCCGCGCACCGCGGCCGCCGTTTTATTGGCGCGCGGATAGTCCTGCGATTTTCTCGGCGCCATTTTTTTGAAATCACCGGACTTCAGGGCATTGATCTGGTCCCGGATCACCGCCGCCCGCTCGAACTCCAGCCGGCCCGCCGCCGTCTGCATCTCCTCTTCCAGTTCTGCCACGACCGCCGCGACATCGTCCACGCTCTCGGCCACGGCGGCCTCCGCCCCACCCTCGCCGCTGCCGTCGTAAACCCGGAGACTCGACTGCGCGGAACGCTTCACACTCCGCGGCGTGATGCCGTGCTCCAGATTGTAGGCAATCTGTTTTTGCCGGCGGTAAGTCACGGCATCGCAGGTTCGCTTGATCGAGTCGGTGATTCTGTCGGCATAGAAAATCACCCGGCCCTTTTCATGCCGCGCCGCCCGACCCGCCGTCTGGATGAGTGACGTCTCGCTGCGGAGAAAACCCTCTTTGTCCGCATCGAGGATCGCCACGAGCGCGACCTCGGGCAGGTCGAGACCCTCGCGCAACAAATTGATCCCGATCAGCACGTCGAAGTTTCCCAGCCGCAGGTTCCGCAGGATTTCCACCCGCTCGATCGCGTCGATATCTGAGTGCAGGTATTCCACGCGGATCTTCGCCTCGCGCAAAAAGGTCGTGAGGTCTTCCGAGAGCCGCTTCGTCAATGTCGTCACGAGCACGCGCTCGCCCGCGGCGGCAGCGGCGCGAATTTCGCCGGTGAGATTTTCCACCTGTCCCTTCGTCGACCGAATGGTGATCTCCGGGTCGAGCAAGCCGGTGGGGCGGACCAGTTGCTCCGCGATCACGGTGGAGCGTTTCAATTCAAACTCCGCCGGCGTGGCGGAGACGTAAACCGTCTGCCCGGTGACTTCCTCAAATTCGGCAAACGCCTGCGGTCGGTTGTCGAGTGCCGAGGGCAGCCGGAAACCGAAATTCACGAGCGTGGTCTTGCGCGCTTTGTCGCCGTTGAACATCCCGCCAATCTGCGGAATCGTCGCGTGGCTCTCGTCGACGATCAGCAAAAAATCCTTGGGGAAGAAATCGATGAGGCAAAACGGCCGGTCGCCCTCTTTCCGGCCCGTCAGGTGGCGTGAATAATTTTCGATGCCGTTGCAGAATCCCATCTCTTGCAGCATTTCGAGATCGTAGTTCGTGCGCATCCGGATGCGTTGCGCCTCAAGCAACTGCCCCCGGCCCTCGAAGTAGGCCACCCGATCGTCGAGCTCGCGCTTGATGGCGGCAATCGCGGGGTCGAGTTTGCCGCGACTCGTCACATACTGGTTCGCCGGGTAGAGATCAAATTGCTCGATCGGCCGGATCACGCTGCCCGTGAGCGGATCGAACTCGGTGAGCGCGTCGATATCGTCGCCGAAAAATTCCACACGCACGCCGTGCTCCATGTAGGAAGGCATGATATCGACGATGTCGCCGCGCACGCGGAAGCGACCGGGCTTCAGCTCGAAGTCGTTTCGCTCATAGATGTTGTCCACGAGCCGTTCGAGCAGCCGCTGCCGGCCCAGCGGTGCGCCGCGGCGCAGCGAAATCCGCATCTCGGTAAACTCCTGCGGCGAACCGAGGCCGTAGATGCACGACACACTTGCGATGACGATCACATCCTTGCGCGACACGAGCGAACTGGTGGTGGACATGCGCAATCGCTCCAGCTCCTCGTTGCGGGAGGAATCCTTTTCAATGAAGGTGTCGCTCGAAGCGATGTAGGCCTCGGGCTGGTAGTAGTCGTAGTAGCTGACGAAGTATTCGACGGCGTTTTCCGGGAAGAAATTTTTGAACTCCGAATAGAGCTGCGCCGCGAGCGTCTTGTTGTGCGACATGATCAGCGTCGGCCGCTGGGTCTGCGCGATGACGTTGGCCATCGTAAACGTCTTCCCGGAGCCGGTGACCCCCAGCAGCGTCTGGTAGCGATTGCCCGCGTTGATCGACGCCACCAGCTTCTCG
>JANOAF010000679.1:0-10467 GCA_031411015.1 Opitutaceae bacterium
TCGCCGTCCTGTGATTTGTAACCGCGCAGCGTCTCACGCAGCGGTTTGCCGTCCGTGGGCGAGGGGATGTCGGTGACGCGCGCGACCGAGTCGTCTTCCTCAAAGCCTTTCACGCGTTCGATGATGCCCTTCGTCTGCTCGATCACTTCCTCCATGAACTGCGCGCGGGAGAATTTGTTGTGCTCCATCTGGCGGAGCTTGAATTCCCACTCGCCGGTCATCGCGGGCTGCGTCAGCGCATCGGCTTTCACTGCGCCGAGAAACTGGATCAACTGCTCGGCCTTCGCGGTCGGGATGAGTTCGCGCTGCGGGCGATCCACATACTTCTGGTTGATGAGTCCGTCGATCGTGTCGGCGCGCGTCGCGGGTGTGCCGAGGCCGCGCTCCTTCATCGCCTCGGCGAATTCCTCGTCGTCGATGAGTTTGCCGGCGCCTTCCATGGCGGAAAGCAAAGTGGCTTCCGTATAGCGGGGCGGCGGGCGGGTCGCCTCGGCGTGCAGTTTCGGATCGACGATCTTCGCCTTGGCGGGCGAACCGTCATCGGCGCTCAGCGCGGGGAGCGCCTTGGAATCGGCCGAGTCGTCGTCGACGGTGTTCTTGCCGTAAACCGCGAGCCAGCCGGGGAACGTGAGCACCTTGCCCTCAGTTTTGAAATCGTGGCCGGGCGCAACCGTGCTCGTGCGGGTGGTGACATCGAACTCTGCCGCCGGATAAAACGCCGCGACGAAGCGCCGTGCGATCATGTCGTAGAGTTTCGCCTCCATCTCATCGAGGTTCTTGGCCTCGGACGCGGTCGGGATAATGGCGAAGTGATCGGAGATCTGTTCGTTGTTAAAGATGCGCTTGTTCGGCCGCACCCAGCCTTCGCTCAATGCTTTCGCGGCGTGGCCGCCGAGATCGCCGCCGAGATTCTGCATCGTCTCGCGGACAGTCGGCACATAATCCTCCGGCAGCGCGCGCGAGTCGGTGCGGGGGTAGGTGATCATCTTGTGGCGCTCGTAGAGCGCCTGCGCGATCTGGAGCGTGCGCCGGGCGGGCAGACCGAAGCGGTTGTTCGCCTCGCGCTGGAGCGTCGTGAGATCGTAGAGGCGGGGCGCGGCCTGCGTGCTGCCCTTCTTCTCCTCGGTGACTCTGGCCAGCGGCTGGCCCTGACACGCGGCGAGCACGGCCTCGGCCATCGCCTTCTCCCAAATGCGGTCGATGCGATCGTGCTCGTCGCCCTCGGCCTTCTTGAAATTGGCGCGCTGATAGACGCCTTCGTATTTGCCCTTCGCGACCTCGAAGGTCGCGGTCACGCGCCAGAAATCGCGCGGCTTGAAATTCCGAATCTCCAGTTCGCGGGCGTAGAGGATGGCGAGGGTGGGGGTTTGCACGCGACCGACCGAGGCGACGTTACCGGCGCGCGAACCGAACATCCGCTTGGTGAGCGCGCGCGTGCCGTTGATGCCGATCAGCCAGTCGCTCTCGCTGCGGCAGCGCGCGGCGTCCTCAAGTCCACGCATCTTCGCGCCCTCGCGCAGATTCTTGAACGCTTCCTGAATACCGCCGGTGGTCATCGTCTGCATCCACGCGCGTTTCACGGCCAGTTTGCTCTTCGTGAGCTGGTAGAGGTAGGCGAAAATCAGCTCGCCCTCGCGCCCGGCGTCGCAGGCATTGATGACTTGATCGACGTCCTTGCGGGCGAGGAGTTTTTTCAGGGCGTTGAAGCGCTCCTTGGAATCCTCGATGGGCTTGAGCCCGAATTTCTCGGGCACAATCGGGAGCGTCTCCAGCCGCCAGAAGCCGTATTTCTTCTTGTCGATGTCCTCCGGCATCTCGAGTTCCACGAGGTGGCCGAGGGCATACGAGATGACGTATTCGGCGTTTTCGTAGTGGTCGCCAGTCTTGGGAACTTTACCGAGCGCGCGCGCGAGGTCGGCCGCAACAGATGGTTTCTCGGCGATGACGAGTGACTTCATGTAGGCGCGAGCGGTAACGCAGCGCGTCGGTGAAGTGCAAGGAATAGTTTTTTCAACGAGTCGATTGCGCGAGGATAACGAAGCGCCGGTCGGCGCGCTCTTGAGGCAAAATTAACAACGGTCGACCGCGCAGGAGCGCGACCAATTCATCGTCGGAAATAATTTCGTAGGCGGGCGCTGATTTCGCGACAACCGCGACTGATGAAACCGCCGGCGGCGCAGCAGTCCGGCGGCTGGTCGTAAAAAATACGACTGCCGCAACCGCCACCAATGCGCCTCCCGTCGCGAGCGCACGGCGCAGCGTGCGTCGGGTGCGGGCATGCGCGGCGGCGTGCAGTGCAAACTCGCTGGCGGGGCCACCGCTCCAGTCGTCGTGAAATGTTTCGGCCACCAGCCGCGCGCGGGGATCGTTTTTGTCATTCATGGCGTTTCAGGGCGGCGACGAGCAGGCGGCGGAGTTCGGCGCGGGCGCGCGTGAGGCGCGATTCGACGGCCTTGGGCGTGACCTCGAGTTGCGCGGCGAGCGTGCGCACGTCGCGGCCGGAGAAATATTTTTGTTCGAGCAAGGTGCGGTCCGCTGCGTCGAGTTGGGCAAGCGCAGATTCGAGTGCTTCAGCCAGCGTGTCATCCTCCTGCTCGTTCGTCGCGTCTTCAGGCGCGGCCAGCGGATTGCGGAGGAGTTGCCAAAACGTCCGCTGCCGTCGCCAGCAGTCGTGCAGCGCGGAGCGGGCGACAGTGCGCAGCCACGCGGCAAACATCGGCGCCGAGTCGCACGGACGGGCGTGGCGCGCGATGCGGAGGTAGGTTTGTTGTAATGCCTCACTGGCGAGATCGTGATCGCCGCGGGTGGCGGCGAGGAGCTGGCGGAAAATTCCGGGACCGTAATCGCGGTGGAACTCGGTCCAGGCGATGTCGTCGCCGCGCGCGAGGCCGCTCGTGAGGTCACGCAGCGGCGAGGGCGCGGAGGTGGACTCCATGCGGGCGGGGTAGCCGGCGGCGTTCAACGGACTCGCGGTGACGTGCATGTGGCCGTGACCATGACAGATCGTTCAGAGGATGGGAGCAGGTTTTTGCTGCAGGCCGTTGACGACCTGACGAGCAATATGGGCGGCGGGAGCCGGGCCGGAGACGAGGAGGAGCTTGGTGGCAGGGTGAAACTTGATGCGGAGCGCGGCGGGGTCGTTGGTGGGGTCCAGCTCCCAAGCTGAACGGATGGCGTCCACGATCACCTCGACGGTCTGGTCTTTGAAGATATTGTGGCCGATCTGAAACGATTCGAGTTCGGCGCGGCCGGCGCGCTTCGCGTCGGCGGAAGGCTCAAGGCGGCGGAGGACGCAGACGACGGAGCGGGCTTCGGCGGGATTGGGGTTGTCGCCCCCAACGAATTTGAGACTGAGCCCGCGAGTAGCCAAAAAGTTTTCGAGGACGCCGATGATTGTCGCCCAGTTGGCGTTACTGAGAGTAAACGGTGGTAGCTGCGTTTCAACGTCGGCGGGCTCCCCAGCGTTGATCAGGGTAAATGACAGCGTGCTGGTATAACGGCTAATCTCAGAAGCGGCCCTGATGAACGCACTCAACGGCCCGCCGGGAGAATACAGGGAGAATAAAAGCGGGGCGCGACGATCGAGGGCGTCGACTATAGAGGATAATTCCGAGACTTCTTCTGGAGAGATATTCCCCATACGGAGACGCTGCTTCGCCGACTCGAGCCTTTTGACCGCTTGAATGAGTTCAGGGGGATCGGTGCGACTGACGCTTATTTCGAATCTGGCGGAAGCGGATTTAACCTCGGGCGCCTTGGTTTTGTCCGCAGGCGCGACTTGGGCGACGGCGGGCGCGGAGAGGAGAGCGAGGAGGGCGAATGCGGCGATAGGAACGAGTGGTGTTTTCATCGTGGGTGGTGGCTACAGCTAAATACGCGGCCGGGGGGGGGGGAATCCTTCGCAAAAAAGCACCTGCTTCACGGTTCAGCTTTGGTCTGGCGCCAATGCATGATTGCCAGTCGAGGGACGCTTCTACAGTCACGACGCGTCGATTGCTCAACGCCTCGAATAACTCCGCATATGAATTTCTCCCGCATCGCTTCCTCGGTTAAGATTTTGATCGCCGCAGCTTGCGTCGCATGCTCGACGCTCACACGCGCCGCCAGCGCGACCCCACCGAACATCCTCTTCGCCATCGCAGACGACTGGGGCGCGCATGCCGGGGCCTATGGCACGAAGTGGGTGCGCACGCCGCACTTCGATCGCGTGGCGCGCGATGGGATTCTTTTCAAGAACGCCTACACGCCCAATGCGAAGTGCGCGCCGTCGCGGGCGTGCATTCTCACGGGGCGTAATTCCTGGCAGCTCAAGGAGGCGGCGAACCACATCCCGTATTTCCCGGCCGAGTTCAAAGGGTGGGGCGAGGCGCTCGCGGAGAACGGCTGGTTCGTCGGGCACACGACCAAGGGCTGGGCTCCCGGCGTCGCGAATGACGCGAGCGGGAAGCCGCGCGCGATGACGGGCAAGGCTTTCAATGCGCGCCGCGCCACTCCACCCGCCACGGGCATCAGTGACTCCGACTACGCGGCGAATTTCGACGACTTCCTCGCCGCCGCCACGCCAGGAAAACCGTGGGCCTTTTGGTATGGCGCGATCGAGCCGCACCGCGCCTACGAGTTTGGCTCGGGCGTGAACAAGGGCGGGCACAAGCTCGATGAGATCGATCGCGTGCCGGCGTTTTGGCCGGACAACGAGACGGTGCGAAACGACATGCTCGATTACGCCTTCGAGGTTGAGCACTTCGACCGCCACCTCGGCCGAATGCTCGCGGCGTTGGAAAAGCGCGGCCTGCTCGAAAACACGCTCGTGATTGTGACCTCGGATCACGGCATGCCATTTCCGCGCGGGAAGGGCAGCGCCTACGAGTATTCCAATCACGTGCCAATGGCTGCGATGTGGGCCGGTGGCATCGCGGGCCGCGGCCGCGTGGTGGACGACTACATCAGCTTCATCGATCTCGCGCCGACGTTTGCCGAAGTCGCCGGTCTTGCGTGGGCGAAGATGGGCATGGCCGAAGCGGCGGGCCGCAGTCTCATGGATATTTTTCGCGTTAACCGCTCCGGCCAGATCAACCCCGCGCGCGATCACGTGCTCATCGGGATGGAGCGCCACGATATTGGCCGCCCCGGCGATGTCGGCTACCCGATTCGCGGCATCGTGAAGAACGGCGCGCTCTATCTGGAAAATTTCGAACCCACGCGCTGGCCCGCGTGCAATCCCGAAACGGGTTACCTCAATGTCGATGCCGGTCCGACGAAGTCGCTCATCCTCGATGCCCGCCGCGCCAAAGGCGCTGATCCCTACTGGACGCTCTGCTTTGGCCGACGTCCCGGCGTCGAGCACTACGATCTCAAGACCGATCCGGACTGCGTGAAAAATCTCGCGACGCAACCGGCGACAGAGAAAGCACGCGTTGCGCTGAAAGCCGTGATGTATTCCGAACTGAAAGCGCAAGGTGACCCGCGGATGTTTGGTCAGGGCGAAGTGTTCGACCGTTATCTGCACGCCAATCCCGCGAACGTGAATTTCTACGAGCGCTACATGAAGGGCGAAAAGATCCGCGCGAATTGGGTGCTGGATTCGGATTTTGAGCAGGCGCCGCTGGATTGAGTCGGGGTGTGTTTGCGGAAAATCATTTGGGTAGGCCAGCGCGCTTGCGCGCGCCCGACCCGCGCTCGCAAGCGAGCTGACCTACAAAGCCAGGGCCGGCGTGATACTGTTTTCAAAGTCCGCACGCGCCGGTTGGGGCTCGCCTGCCGGGCGCGGAGGGCTTTCGTTGGCGGCACTATGTTACCCCCAAGTTTGTCCGTGAATTGCGGGCGTCGGTGCCGGTCGGTGGGAGTTTTCTTCGCGGCGCTGTCGTCCGCGCTGTCGGGCCTCGCCGCGCAGCAAGCGACCGGCATTAAGATAACCGAGCCCACGGCGACGAGCGTGAGCGTCTGGACGCGCGTGACGCGTGATGCCGAACGCATCTCCGATGACGGTCCGCTGCCGATCACGAAAATCTTCGACCGGACGAGCGAGAAGGAAATCCCGCTGCGCGACAACGCCTCCTACACGAACGGACGTCCGGTAATCACGTTTCCGCCGGGAGTGGATCTGGGCTCGATTCGTGGCGCAGCCAGCGGGACCGCCGGGCAGACGCGGGTGCGCTATCGCGCGACCGGAGCCACGGCGTGGAGTTCGACCGAGTGGAAGGACGCCGATCCGCGGCAGGACTTCACGGCGGTTTTTTCGCTCACGGGCTTAAAGCCGCAGACTCGGCATGAGGTCGTCGTCGAGGCGCGACCACGGGCGGACGCGGCACCGACGAGCGCGACCACGGGTGGATTCGTGACCGCTCCGGTGGCGAACACGAAGACGGGCGTTTCGTTTTGCGTCATGTCGTGCCAGCAATACGAGGATCGGGATCGGCCCGATGGGCTCGCGATTTATCCGGCGATGGGAAAACTGCGGCCGGATTTTTTCGTGAACACAGGTGACGCCGTTTACTACGACCACGGTCCGGTGCACGCCGTTACCGTCGAACTCGCGCGTTACCATTGGGCGCGGATGTATGGGTTTCCCACGCTGCGCGATTTTCATCGGCAGGTCGGCAGCTACTTCATGAAGGACGACCACGACATCCTCGCCAACGACTGCGAGCCCGGCTCGCGCACCGGTGATCTCACGTTCGAGGAGGGACTGCGCATTTTTCACGAGCAGACTGCTCTGCCTGCGTCCCAATTCCGCACCATCCGCTGGGGCAAACATCTCCAAGTCTGGATGGTCGAGGGCCGCGACTTTCGCACCGTGCGCAGCAAAGATGGGAAAGAGGCGGCGACGATCTGGGGCGCGCCGCAAATCGCTTGGCTCGACCGGACGCTCGCGGAATCCGACGCGACCTTCCGCGTGCTGATTACTTCGACGCCGATTGTCGGCCCTGATCGCCCGCAGAAGGACGACAATTATTCCAATCCCGGTTTCGCCGCAGAGGGGGCGAAGATCCGCGCGATGCTCGGCCGCCACGCCAATCTCACCGTCATCACCGGCGACCGCCACTGGCAGTATGTCTCCGTCGATCCGGCCACCAAGCTTCAGGAGTGGAGCGTGGGCGCGGCGAGCGACTCGCACGCAGGGGGATGGAATGAAACGACAATGCGGCCCGAACATCGCTTTCTCCGCACGAAGTTCGGCGGTTTTCTCTCCGGCGAGGTGAAGCCAACGAACGCGAGTGCGACCCTCACCTTGCGGCTGCATGACACGGCTGGTATGTTGGTTTTCGAGGCAACGAAAGTGGCGGAGAAATAGCCGGCTCCAGCGCCCATTCTGGGCGCTGGGTTCCCGGTTGATTGGCACCCTTTGTTCCGCTGGCCCGTTGGGCCAGGCGCGTCGTGTGGTCGCTAAACTTGGCGCACAAAACTTCGCGGCGACGGTTCTCGCCGATCTAAAATTACAGGGCGTATCCTTGGATGGGGTCCACTGGCGCGTTGAGCCCGTGCCGTCTGGGGACGGGGGTTCCGCCCCGGCAGTGCATTGTGGTCCGAAGCGGCCGCGCGGGCGCATCTCAGTTTTTTGAAAATCCTTCATCCGGGTTTCCGATCGTAGGGGCGCGGTTCGACCGCGCCTCTTCCGGAGAGGGTGCGCGTGAGGCGCGCTCCTTCGTCTTCTGCAAGAAACTGAGATGCGCACTGGCTGTGCGCGTGCATTGTGGCCCGATGGGCCACAGGAATCCAGCCCAGGGACTCGCGCAGCGAGACCATGGGAAATGGAGTCCCATCCGAAATCCGGCGCGGTCTGAAAGACCGCAGGATTTGCCTGCGAGCGCACGCCGCGCACGCGCGATCAATCCCACACGAACCGTTCGTCGTATTCGATCTCGTGCCGGCGGAAGAACGCGCGGAACTCGTCCTGAAATGTCGTGTGCGCGTGGTGCTCGCGTTGACTGCGAATGTAATCGCGGACCTCGGCGAGCGCCGACTGACTGACGGAGACGGCACCGTAGCCGTTTTGCCAGTGAAACGCGGCGTAGGCGGCACCCTTCGGTTTCAGCCACACCGACGAGCCGCGTTTGAGCTGGCCGACGACATCGCTCAGGGCGTGCGTGCGTGCGAGGAGAAGCAGCACGTGCGCGTGATCGGGTTCCGTGTTGATATCGAGCGCGGGCGAATCGAGGTCGCGGAGAATTCCGCCCATGTAGGCGTGGAGATCGGAGCGGATGTCGTCGGCGAGAATGCGGTCGCGGTGTTTCGTGGAAAACACGAGGTGCACGTGGATTCTCGCGAGCGATTGGGGCATGGGCGTCGGTCGGTCGAGGGAGTGACGTGGGGGTGGAAATTTCCCGCGCCCTTTCAGGGCGCAGGTTTTGGGGCATCCGAACCCCAGGGTTGCACCCTGGGCTGGGTTCCTTTGGCCCGTTGGGCCACAGAGGGGAGTTCGGGCGTGAAAAATTGGAGCGAGAGCCGGTGCGAGGGCTGGCGCGATGTTGGGAGCATCCTCGACATTTACCGAGTTGAGGCCGGGGCGACCTCGAAGCGGAGTTTGACTGTTCCGCGCAGTGCGGAGAGATCGACGCTGGCCTGAGCGTCGAGTGAGAGAGGCCCGGCGTCGGTGCGGGCGGAGATCACTTTCCAACCATCGGGCACGCGGGCACGGAGGAGGGTGCGTCGCGGAGGGTTGCGCTCAGGCAGCGTCACTTCGGCGAGGATTTCGCCGGCGGTGAGTTTTGATTCTACGCGCAGCGAGACTTCGCCGAAGGCGGTCGGGGCGCGCTCGATGGTGATCGACTTGCCGTCTTCGAGCCAGCGCTTCGGCGTAGCGAAGAGGAGGCGGAGGGTTTCGGGTTTGCCGTCGTCGTCGAGATCGGAGTCCTGCACGAGCAGCGCGCGGAGCATCGAGAGGAAGTGGGCGTTAGCGGCGCTGTTGGGCGGGCAGTAGAAAATCCGGCCGGCTGCGTCGACCGGTTGCAGCGAGGCACCTTCGGCGGAGATAAAGGTGTTGCGCGTGAAACCCTGCGCGAGCATCCCATAAAAACTCACGAGCGCGCGCTCGGGGTCGTCGCGGCGCAGGGTGTCGAGCGTGTAGCGCGTGCCGTAGAGCGGATTCACGCGCTCGGAGCCGGTCCAGAAATTGAACTCATCGCCGCCGGAGCGAACCATGCCCATAAAGATGCCGCCGTGCTGTTCCTGGTAGCGCGGGATCCAGTTTTCCTCCGCGCTGCCGGGCGGGAAGATGCCGCTGCCAATCGTGTAGCCGATGATGATGTTCCAATAACTGCCGATGCGGCTGCGGATGATGGGCGTGTGCGCGGGCTCATCGCCGAACAGCGCGATCGGGACGAAGGGCGGTGTGGTCTCGCGGCGCGCGCTCTGCGCGATGGCGGCGAGCACGTTCGCGCGAATCTCGCGGGCGACGGCGGCGTAGCGCGCGGCCTCGGTGGTCTCGCCAATTTCCGCGAGCACGGCGCTGAGATCGCGGAGCGCGCGGAAGGCGTTGGCGTTCACGTTGACGGACTGGGCGGGCGTGCTGATGTCGCCGGCGTAGCGCTCGGCGGGAAAAAGTCCGTGCGGTCCGGTGCGATCCTCAGCGAGGCGTCGCGCCTCCTTCTCCCAGCGTGGGCGCAACGTGCGCACGAAATCGGCGTCGCGCGTCTGCCAATAAGTGCGGCAAATATCGGCGATTTTGAAACCGGCCTGATGGTATTCGAGCCCCTTGCGCGTAAAGTCGAGGAGCGGTCCGATCAGGCGGCGCATGTCGGCGGCGTAACCCCACTGCATAAGCGCGAGTGCGGCATCGCTGCCCTCGGCCTCGTAGAGCTGGTCGTATTGGTTGCCCGCACTGTAGTGCATGCGGTCGCCGCGGATGAGCTGGAAATTCTGGACGAGCAGATGACGCCACGCGTCGTTCACCAGCGGCTCGGGCGTCTCGACGTTCATCGCGGCAGCGAGGAGCGATTTCCAAGTGGCGAGGCACGTAGTGCGCTGGGCGTCGTAGTCGACGGCAAGAGCCGCGGCACCGAGCGGCTTGGTGGCGATCGCGAGCGTGACTGAACCGGTGGCGCTGAGTTTCGCCGTGGCGCGCTGACGCTCCCATTTCCACGCCGGATCGAAGGCGGCGAGCAGCTCGCCCTTTTCGTTTCTGAGGTTGCCGGTGGCAAACGTGACCGGCGTGCGGTCGTCGAGTGTGACGGTGATCGTGCCGGCGGTGCCCTGCGCGAGGGAGAATTTCACGAAAACCACGCCGTTGCCCGCCAGCGCGGGATCGGTGCTGGCAAACGCCTCGACGCGATAAATCTCCGGCGTGCGCTGAGGCCGCACCTGGGTGAGCGGCACGGCGCCTTCGGACTGCACGGGCGAGGTGTGCTGATAGCGGATCTCGGCGATGGGAAGGTAGCCCTCGGCGAGCGTCGGCTCGGAGGTGCGCTCGCGAAACGTGCCGAAGATCAGTTCATCCGGGCCGACGCGAAACGTGAACGGCACGCCGGGATC
>JANOAF010000680.1:0-1701 GCA_031411015.1 Opitutaceae bacterium
CGAACTCTTCGCGGTGATCGGTCACGCGCCGCGGCATCTCGATCGCAACGACACCTTGATTGGCCGCATCGTCCAGGGCATCGAATTGCTTTCCGTGCTGCCGCGCGGACCGAAGCCGATGGGCTTTTACGAGAAGCCCGAACAACGCGTGCCCATCCGATCCATCCGCGTGGCGGCTGACGTGCCGGAATCCGAACGCACTCGGCTCGAAGTTTTGCGCACGGACACCGCCACGTTCCAGTCCCTGATCGAATCCCGCCGCAACCGCCGCGAAGACTGGTTCAGCCACCGCATCGGCCGCATCGAGATCAACAACGTTCCCCTCCCGGTGCGGGAGCGGACGATTGCCGATGGTAGATAGATTCGGCCCGCTCAGAATCAGACCTCTCTGTCGATGACGCACTGGGCATCCCTTCTCACGGGAAGTCGTGCAGTAAGAGTTTTTTGATGCAACTTCGCGCCGCATTCTCCATCCTTGCGGCCAGACAAAGCCAATGAAGCAGGTCAACGTATCCATCTGTGCCGGTCACTGTTCCTTTCGGAATTGTCCATGGCATTTCTCCATCACCTGCCACCTCTCCCGTCATGCCTGACCTGACTCCGGAACAACTCGCCCGCCAGCAGATCGACGCGCAACTCGCTGCGTGCGGCTGGGTCGTTCAGGATTACAGATCGGTGGACTTCTCCGCCGGTCGCAGCATCGCGCTGCGCGAAGTTCCGCTTACGACCGGCCCCTGCGATTACCTCTTGCTCGTGGACCGAAAAGCCCTCGGCGTGATCGAAGCCAAGAAGGTCGGCACCACGCTCTCGACGGTCGCCGACCAATCCGCCCGCTACGCCAACAGCCTTCCGCCGCTGCTAGCCGCCGGACTCACCGGCACGCTCCCATTCCTCTACGAATCCACCGGAGTGGAAACATTCTTCCGCGACGAACGCGATCCCGCGCCACGCTCACGCCGCGTCTTCACGTTCCATCGTCCCGAGACGCTCGCCGAGTGGGCCGCCGAGCCGGACACTCTGCGCTCCCGGCTGAAGGCCATGCCCTTCGCCCACCCGCTCGCCACGAATGGCATGCGCGAGTGCCAGATCGAAGCCATCATTGGCCTGGAGCAATCCTTCGCCGAGGACCGCCCGCGCGCGCTCATCCACATGGCCACCGGCGCGGGAAAGACCTTTACCGCGTGCGCCTTCACCTATCGCCTGATCAAATACGCCAAGGCCCGCCGAGTCCTCTTCCTCGTGGACCGCGCGAATCTCGGCGAGCAGGCCCGCGATGAATTTCACCGCTACCGCACGCCCGACACCGGCCGCCTCTTCACCGAGCTCTACAACGTCCAGCACCTCACCTCGCCGCACCTCGACGACGTCTGCCGCGTCACGATCTGCACCATCCAACGGCTCTACTCGATCCTGCGCGGGGAGGACCTCGCCGAAGGTGCCGACGACCTCTCCGGCGCGGAAATCGCCGCCGCGCTCGGGGTCACCCGCACCCGGGATGTGACCTACACCGCCGCCGTCCCCATCGAGAAGTTCGACTTCATTGTCACCGATGAGTGCCACCGCTCCATCTACAATCTCTGGCGGCAGGTCCTCGAATACTTCGACGCCTCGCTCATCGGCCTCACCGCCACGCCCGCGCCGCAGACCATCGCCTACTTCCACCAGAACCGCGTCGCCGAATACAACCACGAGCGCGCCGTC
>JANOAF010000681.1:0-1609 GCA_031411015.1 Opitutaceae bacterium
GCGCCCGCGGCGTCCACGCGACCCCATCTTGCGAACTGATAATCGTGGCATTGTTGCCGACGGCAACGAAGGTGTTTCCTGCCCAAGCCACTCCGGCAAGATCACTGTTGGTATTGGGCGCACGAGTCGTCCAAGTCACACCGTTTGGGGAGGTGCCGATGTAGGGTGTGGCTCCGTTATTGGCTTGTCCGACCGCCACCAAACCGCCGTCACCGGACGCGACGGCAAACGGGAGGCCGGCCAGGCCGGATGCGCGCGCGGTCCATGTGACGCCATCGGGCGAGGTGAGAATCGTGCCGCTGGCAGACATCCGGTTTGCCGAGAGATTGCCCCCAACTGCGACGAACTGCGTTCCCGTCCAGATCACACTGGCGAAGGCCGTAGCGAATCCGGTCACGCGCGTGGTCCAGTTAACGCCGTCCGCCGAGGTGAGCACGACTCCGACGGCGGGCGTGGACAACGTGGTGTCGTAGCCCACGGCGACAAACGCCCGACCATCCCAAACGACACCGAACAAATCGTAGGATGCACTCACTCTGCGCGCGGTCCAATCGACGCCGTCAGTCGAAGTGAAGATCGCGCCTTCGTCGCCCACGGCCACGAGCAGCCGCCCGCTCCACGTGACGGCGTTGAGTCCTACGATGGATCCGACACTGGACGGTCCCGTCGTGTTGCGGGCCGTCCAGACGACACCGTCTGGCGACGTCTCAATCAAGCCGTTGAAGCGTCCCCCGTCTCCGAACGAAAACCCCACCGCGACAAAAAGGCTGCCGTTCCAGGTGACAGCGTTGAACTGCTCGAAACTGCCGCCGTAGAAACCGCGGCGCGCCGTCCACTGATTCAGCGAAGCACGTGCGTCCAAAGCGAATGCAAGAAAGGCAACGCTCGCAGCGAGCAAAATCCATACGCGGCACAAACGCGAGGCCATGCCCGGATGGAACATATTATTCGTGGTTAGCTTTCACCCGGAATGCTCACTTGCCGCCAATGTAACTGCAGCCGGCGATTTCCTTTTCGCCGACGGCGTTCTCCACGAGTTCGGGAAAAACGTGGCCCACGAAGAATCCCATCGCGAGATTGAGCCGCACATACCGCGTCTGCCCCGCCGCGAGCGTGAGCGAGAGCGTGCGCGTGACCTCCGTGGACGAGCTGACTTTGTATTCCCCCGCCGGCCGATCCACGATGAAGAAGCCCTTGGGCTTCGCGCTGCCCACGACATCGCCGCTGACGCGGACATCCGGCTGCACCGCCGCGCCCATAACCGCGGTGCGATAGACGTAGAGGCGGCCCTTGTCAGGCGCGAGGGCGGGGAGCGTATCTTTCACCTCGGAAAATTTCGGCCCGGTGGCGCAGCCAGAAAGCAGCGCGAAGGCAATGATGAGAAACGATGCCAGGAGTGGGAGTTTTGGTTTCATGGAGAAAGTTCAAGGCAGCGGTTTCATCTCTAAGGACAACGGCTCGGAAACCGGCGCAAACGTCTTTTCGACCGGCAGAAAAAAACCCACGAGGCGGCCGCCCGCGACCACCAGAAACGCCTCATGGATGTTGGAAGCCTCCACCTTCACGATTTGATCTTCGGTCGAGTAGACGGCCCCCGCCTCCACCGCCT
>JANOAF010000682.1:0-6222 GCA_031411015.1 Opitutaceae bacterium
TCGCTGGTTCCTCGACCGTGTGGCGACGCACATCCTCGCCTTCGAAGGCGACAGCACCGTGGTGTTTTTTAACGGCAACTATTCGAGCTACCTCGAAGATTTCCGCCGCCGGAAAGGCAAGGAAGCGGACCAGCCGCACCGCATCAAATACCGGAAGCTGACGCGCGGCTGAGCGGTGACTCAGAAGCGCACGCCGGTCGTGACGCGCCACACGACGGGCGTTTCGATCGGGTAGATGAGGAGATTCGTGAACGAGGTCTCGTTGATGTATTTTTTCGCCTTGAGCAGGTTGTCGGCGTTGAACTGCACCCACGCGTCTTTGTTGCCGAGTTTGAAGAGGTATTTGGAGAAGACCGCCATGGTCTTCGCCGGAGGCTGCCAGTAGTCGACGAAGGGCGAGCCGACGACATTCGCGTTTTGTCGCACGCGGCTCAAATAGCGATCGGAGGTGTAGCGGTAGCCTCCACCGATGCTGAGGCCTTTGAGGCGGCCGCTGGGAAACCGGTAGCTCAGCACCGTGCCGAAATTACGCTTGGCGAAGCCGCCCTGTCTCGAGCCGACGAGACTGGGATTCGGATCATCGATCACCTTGGCATCGACGAAGGTGGCGGAGAGCGTCGCCTGAAATCCATGGCCGGGTGAGAGAATGAGCTCACCGTCCCAGCCCTTCGAATTGTATTCGCCGACTGCGACCGTGTCGCCTCGCGAGGTATTGGCGGCGAGCGCATTGGCATTGAACCCGGGATCGCGCGGGCCGTTGCCGTTGATGTCGCGCGTGTTGATGTTGAATGCGCTCGAGTCCGTGACCGCGCGATTTTTGTCGGTCGTGTTGAAGTAGCTGAGAGTGCCGGTGACCTTGCGGTCGAGGAAGTCGAGCTTGAGGCCGGTCTCATGGCTGACGCCTTCGCGGTTCGGCAGCAGCTCTTGTAAAGATTTGGTGTTAGTCGGCACCTGAAACGACTCGAGGTAGCTGCTGAAAACGCCGACCGACGGCGTGGCCTGCCAGACAATGCCGGCACTCGGCGCACTGCCCCAGCGATGCGGACGCGAGAAGAGCTTGGTTTGGTTAGTGAGAACACCGCCCACATTCGCATACTTCGATTGGAACGACTCGATCTGGCTGTGATACGAAATGCCGGCGAGCGGGAAGAAGGTGCCGATGCGGGTCGGAAATTCGCCCGTGTAGATGAGGTTACCCTGATGACGATGCGGGTTGTCGTGCGCGTCGTTGGCGTAGCGCCAGAGGTAGCTGAGGTTCGGCTGCCAGCTGCGATCGTAGGAGTTGAGCTGGTCGGCGCTCACACCTTCGACTTGGCGCCACGGTCCCTTGATTTCGTTCGCCGCGACGAGACCGGTGATCGGATTGGTGCCGGGGGTGTAGGCGCGGTAATTCTCCGAATCGGTGTAGAAAGTGTAGTAATTATATTTCGCGATGAACTGGTGCTTGGTCTCGCGGATCGCGTAGTCGAAGACGCCGCGAAACGCCATCTGCGTGGTGCGCTGCGCCGTCTGCGTGCGGTCGTAGCTGGAGACGCGCACGGAGCGAAGACCGCCGAGGCCCGCCACCGTGGTGGACTCCTCAATGTTCTGGTTACCGCGGAGGGTCTTTTCGTTATACCATTGATTGTAGATGTTGCCCTCGGTCTTGAAGTATTTGGTCCACGTCTGGCTCCAGCGCGCCGTGATGTAGCGGTGATCCTTGCCCGTTTCGATGTCGGGTCCGGTGATGGACCAATTGAGCGGGACGTTGTAGGCGAGATACCACGGAAGCCGCTGGGACACGCCGTTGCGGGTCACCGTGACGAAGCGCAGGCTGGTGCGATTGCTCGGCACGGAGCGATCGCGCACCTGTTCGACGTCGACGCCGAGGATCGTGTCCTTAAATGGCCGCCACTCGACCGCGCCGAACATCAATAGGCGCCGGTCGGCGTCGAACTCGGGGATGTTGCTCTGGTTCTGCACGGAAGCGCCGTTGAAGGAGGCGTCGGAGAACTGGACGCCCAGCCGCGCGCCGAGCTTGGGCGTGATCACACGGTTCACCTCGCCCCGATAGCGCTTCTGGAAGTTACCATATTGGAACTCGGCCTCGGAAAAATTTCTCCGCTGCGGGCGCTTCGGCGTGATGTTGACCGCGCCACCGGCAGACGCGGAGCTCATCAGCACGGAGGGCGGGCCTTTGATGAGTTCGATGCGCTCGACCGCACCGGAATCGGGCACGCCGTTGGTGCTGTTGCCGACGCGGTTGGTGAATTGTCCCTCGGCATTCATCTGTGCGCCCTGGCCGCGGACCAAACCGTTCTCAGGACTGAACGACGCCGAGAACTGCATTGCCTCGGCGATGTTCGTTGTCTGCAAATCGTCGAGGAGGTCGCGATTCACGAGGGAGATCGAGAGGGCGAGTTCCTTGACGGGCTTGCCGGTGAGCACAGAGCCGGCAGCGGTGTCGCTCGAGTAGTAACCGATGTCGCGATCGGTCGAGACCGTGAACTCCGAGAGTTTGATGGGTTCGGCCTTGTCGGCGGCCGGCTTTGGTGGCGTGACGGTCTGGCCGCGAACGACTGCAGCCGCGCTGAGGCCGGCGAGGACGATGACGAGGGCGAGTGGGTGCTTGGATTTGGACATAGCAGTGGCTTGGCAGGGGTTGTCGGACGGGAGAACTTGAGCTGTTAGGTCAGGCGGTTTGCGCCAGCGCCGCGCGCAGCTCGGCGAGCATTTCGCTCGCGCGGGCCCGCGCGTCGTAGGGCACCCCCTTGATGGAAAGCGTTTCGATCGGGATGTAGCCGCGATAGCCGCCGGCGCGGATGATGCGCACGAGTTTCGGGAGATCGGTCTTCGGGCCTTTGAGGCTTTGGAGGAGTTCCTTGATCTGCCAGTTGACGGTGACGGGGATCACGCGGGCGATGTCGACGTAAGGATCGGGGGTGAGGAAATTTCCCGTGTCGAGGATAAGGCCAATCCACGGCGACGGCACCATGGCGAGCACCTTCAGGCATTCGTCGGCGGTCTTCAGCATGTCGCCGTGATTTTGAAGCCCAACAATCACACCGTATTTTTCACCGTGTTCGACACACCGGTGCAGGGCGTCGGCCATCCACTTCGCTCCATCGTCCCACGTGTGTGGCGGCGGCGGGACCGCGCCGGCAAAGACGCGAAGCACCGGTGCACCCAGACGCGCGGCGGCCTCGATCCACTGCTTCGCCCGTTCGACATCCTTGGCGCGCGCCGCGGGGTCGGGTGCGGCGAAGTCGTTTTTAATGCCGGTGCCGCTGATATCGAGGCCGAGATTGAAAGCCCGGCGCTTGAAATCGTTCAGGAATTTGTCCCGTGGCACTTCCGGGTAGCCGGGAAAATAGTAGCCCGTGGGATCAATCGCATCGACGTTTTCGGCGGCGCAATACTCGAGCACGTCGAAGAGGCTCATGCCCTTCGCCGGGTCCTTCAGGTTTTCCCGCAACAAGGGATCGAAGCAGTAGGCGTTGAGGCCAATCTTCAGGCGCGATCCGCCAGGGCGTTTGTCCGGCGCGGCCGCGGACAGGTGGACCGCGCTCGCAAGGCTGAGGGGCAGCAGTGCGGAGGTGGCGAGGAACTGACGGCGAGTGACGGAGGATTTCATGGGGAATGGAAATTGAACGGCAGGCACTGCGCTCAGGGCATGGCGCGGTGGGCGGCGGCGAGCAGCGGACGAGCATTGGTGCGCAGCACGAGCTGCACGTCGTCGGCATAATGCCCGGCGAAGGCGACCGCGCCATCCACCGGCACCGGTTCGCCCGGCACGATCTTCAGCTCGACAACGAGGAAGTCAGCGTCCGGCGGCACCATCATGCTGCCCGAAATTTTCTGCCAAGTCTGCGGGTCGTCGTCGGCCGTGATCTTCGAGGAGCTGTAGGCGATTTCCGTGTAGAGTTTTTCCGCCCAGTTTCGCGGCAGGATCGCGGTGTCGCCGGCAAAGGCCCACACGCTCGCCACGAACTTGGATTTTTCCTTCGCCGCATCGGGCACACTGTTGAACCACGCGGACCAGTCGACCACCGCCGTCCCGCTGGCGATTTCATCGCGGAAGGCCCGCACGTCCACCACTTGATAAATATTGCCGTTGAGAATCGCGCCGCGCGACGACGACTCCGTGGAGTCGGACCGAAGAAAGCGAAACATCCGGGTGCCTTCCTTCGGCGCGATTCCCTGCTCCGCGCCCACGAGGGCCGCGTGGTCGCCGCTCCACACGCCATAGCGCACCGGCACGCCGTTGGGCGCGGGAGCGACATTTTCCTCGAAACCCCCATTGGCCACGGCGAGCACATGCTTGACGAGCTTGGGAAGCTGCGGCGAGACGTAGGCCCAGGCCGCCGAGGCACCGAAGCTGCCGAGCACCAATCCGGCGGCAGCGGCCTGCAGCTGCCGCGACTTGAACCAGTTGAAACGAGCTATCGGCTCCGGACAATGTGCACTGCTGGGCGAGGTGCCGGCCACGCTTGGTGCGAGCCCCTGTTGCAAGCCTTCGTGAATCACCACGTGCGTCTCCGCCAGCTGCCAAAAACGCGCGCGGTCGGCCGCCGATCGCACGATGCAGTCCTCAAGCTCACGACGCTCGTCGTCGCTGATCGCGCCGTTGAGATGCAGGTCGATCAAATCGTCGAGGCGTTGGTCGTTCATGGTGTGCTGCTCCGCAATTGCTGTTCGATGCACGCCCGGAGGAACCGCCGGGAGCGGGACAACGCCACGCTCACCGCCGCCGGCGTCCAACCCAGTAACCGCGCGATTTCGCGCGGCGGGTGTTCGTGTTGGTAAAACAAATCCACGATGCGCCTCGCCTGAGGCGCCAGTTTGGCGACACACCCGGGCAGCGCGCCCAGCTTCGATTCGTCGAAGGGCTCCTCCGGGGCACTGGCGGCAAGCGCTTCGAGCGCTTCATCCGAGAACCGCCCCAAGGTCCGCTGGTGCCGGCCCTGGGCTTTCATCACTTGAAAGCGCGCGATCTGAAACGCCCAGGCGATGAAGTTGGTTCCCGGGCTGAACTCGGCCGCCTTGGCCTGCACCACGAGAAACGTCTCCTGCAACACATCCTCTGCCGTCGAAAAATCCCCGAGCAGCGAGACAATGAATCCCCGAATCCGCGTCTGGTGACGAACGAAGAGCTGGAGGACCTGTTGGGTTTGGTCTGCGGACATCCGCGGGGAACATACTCCGGGACGCAGAAAGCTTAGCAACGCTGCGGCGACATTTCGTTCACTCTGAACCGCGCGCCGTGGCGCGCGCACGAAATGGTTCTGCTCAGCGTGGCTCTCACTCCCATGAGACACCTTGGCCGGTTCCTCGCGCTCGCCCGCCTCGCCGGAATCGGCCGCCGGTTAAAATCGCTGGTTTGATGATTCACCGCGGGGCGCACTCCGCGCGGAACCTTTGCACTCACGTTGCTTCACAACACCCGCAGGGCGATTTCCAGCGTGGGTTGATCGGGTAGCGCCAGTTGCACGGTGATGCGGTAGTGGCCCGGCGCGCCCGTGCGCAGCGGCCAGTCGACGGTGAAATTTCGGCGCTCGGCGCTCAGCCAGTCGGCGCGCGTCGGCAACGGCAGGTCAGTCTGAAAAACCTCCTCGTCACGGCCACCGGCTCCCACGCGAAACACCGTCACCGCCGCCAGCTGCCCACCCAACCAGCCCAGCGCGGTGCCCGCGAGCGGTTGATAGGTGTCATTCTCCAGAACGAGGAGGATCGGAACGTTGGCGGGGTCCGCCCCGGTGACTTCCGGCACGACCGCGAGATAGACCCGCATCAGTCCGATCTGACGGCTGACAACTCCCGGCCGATCAAACGACGGCGGAAGGGGACGGCCGATATCAGGTCGGACGAGCACGGGTGCGGCGGCAGTCGCGGCGGTGGAGTCGGCCGCGCGACGCGAACGCACCGCTAGGGCGACCGCGACGATCCCCACCAGCACGAGAATCATCTGCGGCCACTTCACGGCGGTGCCTCGGGCAGATAGAAGCGGAGCGCCGCGGGAAAATCCGCCCCATCCGCATTAATCGTAAGGCCGAGCTCGTCGCGGAGCGCCGCGACTTCACGGCGCACCTCCGCCAGCAATTCACCTCGCGCGGCGAGCGTCGCCGGCAGCCGCGCGATCACACCGGCAGGGTCCGAGCCCAGTTGCGCGGCTGTAGCCGCCCACTCGCGCAGCGTCGCCAGTCGGGCGGCGTCGGACGCAGACGCGGCGATTTCACTCAACAT
>JANOAF010000683.1:0-2789 GCA_031411015.1 Opitutaceae bacterium
GGCGGTGTATTCCGCGGAGAGCCGTGCGCCTTCAGCAAGAATTTCCTTCAAGGACACATCGCTGTAGCGCCAGTGTCCGCTGGTGTAATCCTCCGCGAGCCCAGCTAACCGACGCTCCGTTTCGCCTACCGGTAGCAGTCCGCGAAACTCCGCCAGGCGAAAGGCGTTGCCGATTTCAAATTCGTTTAGCGCTGACAGCAGCAACGGCTGCCCCGCTTCGGCCAGTCGCGCGAGCGCGCGAGCGGTATGGGCGTCCCGATGATACAGGGAAAAGAGAAAGCTGGTGTCCGCGCACGGCATGGCGGGTTACCAGTCGCCTTGGGCGTCGTGGATCAGTTTTAGGGTTTGCTCGGCCGTCCACGGCTTGTCGTCTCGGGTCAGTCGGAACGCGGCGCTTTGGGTCCAATCCACTTTGCCCTTTTTGGCGGCGGGGTGGGCGGGCACGAGCTTGGCCACGATTTTCCCGTGGCGGGAAATGGAGATTTCCTCGCCGGTCTCCACGCGACGCAGGAGCTTGGCGTAATCGTTGCGCAAGGTGCGGGCGGTGGCCGTTTTCATTGTGCTACAATGGCTGTAGCACAATAAAACGAAGTCAAGCCGGGGGTGTCTGGGGGACGAATCGCCACGACCCAATCCCGAGCAAAACTTCCAAACCGGTTATCCGCTCATCTTCGCTGATTCTCGCTAATGAAATTCTCGAACAAACCTGATCCGGTCGCGCTTCGCCGATTGGGCGAAGCCGGCATATTTTCCACCCGCAACTCGTCTCTAAGCATTAGCGGAGATTAGCGGTTCAATCTCAGGACGCAAAGCGTTGCAGCACCTCGGCCGGGCGGCGGGAAACGACATCCGGAAATTTCCGAAAGTCCCGGTCCTCCGTCACCACCGGGCAACCCGCGTGCTTCGCCAGCGCGGCAGCGTAGCAATCGATGAAATCCACGTTGATCCGGCCGAAACGGTCGAACGCGTCGAGCAGCACGGCTTCGTCCTCCGCCTCGACGCCGTCGTGCAGCACGAGTTCGCGCAGCGTGGTTGCGAGCTTGGTGCGCTCGAAGGCGTAGAACGAAAGCAGCACCCACGTGACCTCGGCGAGGCAGACGTGGGAGATGCGGAGCGTCACTTTTCCTGCCTGCGCGAGGTCGAACAGCGCCCGCGCTTTGGGCGACTGCTTGGGGTCATCCGCGAGGAGAAATCGCAGGATGACGTTGGCGTCCAGCTGGTGCGGCTTGCTCATCGGCCATACTTCTTCGCCGCATAGTCCGCCCGCGCCTTGCGCAGTTGCGCGGGCGTCGGCGCCTTCTTGGTGGTCTTCAGGCTGCCGTAAAGGGCCTCCGTCGAGGACCGCACCGGCTCAAGCACCACCTGTCCGCCCTCGAACCGGTAGAGGATTTTGTGGTTGGCTTCGAGGTGCAGAAACTGCCGCACCTTGGCGGGAATTGTGGTCTGACCGTTTTGGGAGAGGGTGGAGGTGGTCATGGCATTTCCTTAGTAGCGACGACACTCCTTAGATCGGACACAGACTCAAGAGTGAAGGTGGACGGGACGTTCGCCTTGGTCCTGTCCGCTTGACGACAATCGTGCTGTCAAGAGTTCAACGTGACCCTGTCAACGTCCCTTGGGTGCAGCGGGCACGGAGGGAGCTCCCATCCGCTCGCTCGACCAGCTCACCGGGCAGGGCGCCGAACTGCGCGGCCGCCACGTCGCCCTGAAGATCGACGTGGAAGGCAGGGAACTCGCCGTGCTGCGCGGCGCGGCGGAGCTTTTGCGCCACGCGCGGCCGGTGGTGCTGCTGAGCGTGCATCCCGACGTTTTGCCGAAGCTGGGCCGCACGGTAGCCGAGGTGGAAGATTTTCTCCGCACAGCGGGCTACCGGTGGACGGTCGCGGGCGCGGACCACGAGGAGCATTGGTGGTGCACGCCGGCGGCTTCCTAACCGGCGGCGATCGGGCAAGAGTTCACACCGGGCCCCGTCGGGCTACTCAAGCCCCTGATCATCGCCTTGCCGCACCCGATTCATCCCACCAATCTACGCGGTCATGCCGTTGCTGACTATTGTCCCGCCAATGCCGGGCGCCGAACGCCGCTTCAAACCGTTTGTCGATTTCGTGCAGGCGGCGGGCTGGGAGGCGGAATTTGTCCGCCTCGATTGGCCGGGCCGCCAGCCGAACTTCGATTCGACCGAGCTCTTCCGCCAGGTCGACGCCCAGACCGCGGGCAAGGTCGTCATGGGTTTTTCCCTCGGGGCGGTCTACGCGCATCTGGGTGCGTTGCGCGCCCGACGCCTGATTCTCGGCTCGATCTCGCCGTTCTTTTTGGAAGATGACGACGAGCCGCAGCGCTGGATGATCTCCTACCGCGACGGCAACGCGCACACTCCGGTGGACGTGCTCGTGGGCGCGTTGGAAGACGAGCAGATGCACCGCCGTGCGATCGCCGTGCGCGACTTCTATCGCCAGCCCAGCTACACCGTTGTCCCCGACGTCGAGCACGAGCTCTGGCACCCAAGCTACCTCAACGCGATCAAAGCGGTCCTGGACCGCGCAGCAGTTTAGCGATCAAAGTCTGGCGGCAGCACCTCAGTCCCCAAGGCTTGACCCCGGCTCGGTGCGGACGCGCCCCTTTGGGCTAAAGGCCTGGCGAATCCCCAAACAAATCAGCCGCGGCTAATGCGCCGACACCGGTGCGATTGCCCGTTACCAGGCGACGATGATAACTAATCTGGCCGAGATGATAGGAGAGATGCACCGCGAGCTGAATGAGCAGCTCACCGGTTGTCAGTTGCCGCTCCC
>JANOAF010000684.1:0-3938 GCA_031411015.1 Opitutaceae bacterium
GGAGCGGTCGGAATCTGGCCCGCGTAAACGGTGCCGGAGGTGCCGTCGATCGAGAGGAAGTCGCCCTCGCCAAACGTGTGGCCGTCGATCGTGGCGGTCTTCTTTTCGTAGTCGATGTGGACGGCGGCGGCGCCGCACACGCAGACCTTGCCCATCTGGCGCGCGACGAGCGCGGCGTGGGAGGAGACACCACCGCGCGCGGTGAGGATGCCCTCGGCGGCGATCATGCCGCGGAGATCTTCCGGCGAGGTCTCGACGCGGACGAGGAGAACTTTCTCACCCTTCTCGGCGGCCTGCACGGAGCGGTCGGCGTTGAAGTAAATCTTGCCGGTGGCGGCGCCGGGGCCGGCGGGAAGACCGGTCGCGATGACCTTGGCCTGCTTGACCGCGGCGAGATCAAAGATCGGAGCGAGCAGCTGCTCGAGTTGGTCGGCGGGATTCCGCATGATGGCGGTCTGCCAAGTGATGAGTTTCTCCTTCACCATATCGATGGAGAACTTGAGCGCGGCGGCGGCGGTGCGCTTGCCGTTGCGCGTCTGGAGCATGAACAGCTTGCCCTCTTGAATCGTGAATTCGATGTCCTGCACGTCCTTGAAATGTTTCTCGAGCGTGGCGCGAACCTTGAGGAGTTCGGCGTAGGACTTCGGCATCACGTCCTTCAGCTTGAGGACGGGCTCGGGGGTGCGGACGCCGGCGACGACGTCTTCGCCCTGCGCGTTGACGAGGAATTCGCCGTAGAATTCGTTGACGCCGTTGGCGGGATTGCGGGTAAACGCGACGCCGGAGCCGGAGGTGTCACCGGTGTTGCCGAAGACCATCGCCTGCACGTTGACGGCGGTGCCCCACTCGGAGGGAATGTTGTATTTCGCGCGGTAAACCTTGGCGCGGTCGTTCATCCACGAGCCGAAGACGGCGCCGGCGGCACCGCGGAGCTGGTCCCACGGATTGTTCGGGAACGCTTTTCCGGTGCGCTCTTTAATGAGGGCCTTGAAGCGCTTGATGAGTTCCTGCTGGTCGGCGGCGGTAAGTTTGGAGTCCTCGGTCTCACCATGGTAAACCTCGTGCTTGAACGAGTGGATTGTGTGCTCGAACGGATCGTGGTCTTCGCCTTCGCGCTTCTGCACGCCCATGACGACGTCGCCATACATCTGGATGAAACGGCGGTAACAGTCGTAGGCGAAACGGGCGTTGCCGGTGGCCTGCTCGAGGGCGACGACGCTCTGGTCGTTAAGGCCGAGGTTGAGGATCGTGTCCATCATGCCGGGCATCGAGTCGCGGGCGCCCGAGCGGACGGCGACGAGGAGCGGCATGCCGGAGGTGGCACCGAATTTCGTGCCCATGATCTTCTCCATGTTGACCACGCCGGCTTCCATCTGCGCCTGGAGCGAGGTGGGATAGGTGCGCTTGTTGGCGTAGAAGTAAGTGCAGACCTCGGTCGTGATCGTGAAACCGGGAGGCACGGGGAGATTGATGCGCGTCATCTCGGCGAGATTGGCGCCTTTGCCGCCGAGGAGGTTCTTCATGGAACCGTTACCGTCGGCGCGACCGGCGCCCCACGTGTAAACGTATTTCGGGCCCTTGGAGGCGGATTTCTTGGCAGGCGAGGCTTGGGCCTTCGCGGGTTTCTTGGCTTTGGATTTGGCGGCCATGTTGAGGATGGTTGGGATGGAAAAACGGAACGGCGCGCGGACGCGCGAAAGGCAAAAGGCAATAGGGTGGGGCGAGGGGCTGTCAACGATTCAGGCGGGATCGGCCGCGGATCGCCGGTGAATCGTCGCGCGAGTTGCGTTGGCCGGCCGGGGGATTTAAGTGCGGGAAACAATTTTGGGCTGATGAACCATTGGCGGAATTTTTCTCGGGAAGTTTTTCTCGGCGGGGTCGGCGCGCTGCTCGGGGGTTGTGCGTTTGTCGCAGCCCCAGGAGAGCATCCGCCGGTGCGACCGCCGGCCATGCCGAGCATGTTGCCTCCGACGGAGCCGGCGACGGCCGCGGCGAGTGAAATCAATGTGCTCGCCGGGGCGCTGGAGCGAGCGCGGCAGCGGGATTTTTCCGGCGCGTTGCGCGCGATCGAAGCGGTGGCGGAACCGGCGGCGCGGCTGCGAATGCAGCTCGCGCTCGGGACGATGCTGACGGAGCAGGACGCGGCGAGCGCAGCGATGCTTGCGCTGCTGTTGCCGGAAGGACCCGCGCGCGACGCGGTGCTCGAGCGCGCGGCGCGCGGCTGGGCCCAGCGCGAGCCTGGAGCGGCGCTGCAATGGGCGCTCGACCTTGCTGATCCTGCAGCCGCGGCGCTGGCCCGGCGAATGGTAGCCAGCGAACTCGTGCGCGCGAACGCACGGCCGACGATGGAACGGCTGCTGGCGCTACCGGAGCGGGCGGCGCGAGACGATGTTTTGGTTTTTGCCGCGGCCGCCTGGGCGCGGAGCGACGCCGACGCTGCGGTGGGCTGGCTGCGGGAATTACCGGAAGGCGAACTGCGTTCGCGCGTGGCACCGGGGATCGGTTTCGAGCTTGCGCAGAGCAATCCCCGCCGGGCCATCACGCTGGCGGAGACGCTCCCAGAGGGCCGCGACCGCTGGCTCTTATTTGCTGCCATCGGGCAGACGTGGGCGGCGGTGGATTCCAAGGCGGCATTGGCGTGGGCGCGCGGATTGCCGGCGGGCGAGGCGAGATTCTCGGCGTTCGCGGGAGTCGATACCGGACTCGGCGTGCCAGGGGCGCGGCGCATGGTGAATGGACCCAACACCCGCGGCACCGGGATCAGCCTGCGCGGCGGTGGCGGCGCCGCCCTCGGTTCCCTAGCGGCGACGGACACACCGGAGTTTCTGGCGTGGCTCGCGACGCAGCCGGCGGGGTTGTCGCGCGAAGATGCGATTCTGGAGTTTGTCCGCCAGCGCGCTTCGGCTGCGGCGGGTGGGCTCGGGCCTTGGGTGGTGGCGCTGCCGGGCGGGTCGACCCGCGATCGCGCGATGGAGATCTATATGGACGGATTGCTCATGACGTCTCCGGCTGCGGCAGCGGATTGGTTGCGGCAATTGCCGCGATCGGACCGCAGTGACGAGTGGGTTGAGCGGACGGCGAAGCAATGGCTTACCTCGAATCCCGCCGCCGCCGAAATGTGGCTGCGCGAAACCACCCTGCCGCCGGAGCGCAAGGCTTCCCTCTTGCGCGAAGCGGGCCGCTGATGCCGTTCGACGGCAGCGGACGGGAACGACCACAGGGACAAGCAGAGCCAAGCCGGGACAAGGGACTTGACAGCGTGCGGGCGGGACGGTCTTGTCCTTCGCTTTTCACAGTAAGAACCGCTCCGAAATACATCCGACATGGCTCTCAAAATCCGTCTCACCAAGGTTGGCTCCGTGCATCAGCCGCTCTATCGCGTGGTCGTCGCCGAGGCTCGTTCGCGCCGCGATGGCGCGCCGGCCGAATTCCTCGGCACCTACACGCCCAAGACCAAGGGCAACCCGATCACGCTCAAAATGGATCGCGTTGACTACTGGCTGAGCAAGGGTGCGAAGCCGACGAACACGATGCACGCCATGATCAAGAAGGCGCGCCGCGCCGCCGCAGCCGCTGCGCCTGCGACGGTCTGAGTCTTCAACGCGAAGACACGAAGAGCACAAAGGTCGGCCAAAGAAATTTTCCAAGCCCCGGTTCGCACCGGGGCTTTTTTGTAGGCGAAAACCCCGGTGTGCCTTTTGATGTCCTGCTGCTGAAGCGATCCTCTCCTTTTTGAAATCATGCCACTGACGATCGATATCCTCACGCTGTTTCCGCGGATGCTCGATGGCTTTCTGACGGAGAGCATTTTGGGCAAAGGAATCGAGGCAGGGCATCTCGCCGTCAACGTCCGCGACCTGCGCGCCTGGGCGGTAGACAAGCATCGCACCGCGGATGACCGGCCTTTCGGCGGCGGTGCCGGCATGGTGCTCAAGCCC
>JANOAF010000685.1:0-10710 GCA_031411015.1 Opitutaceae bacterium
AGAAGGAAATCATCGTCGCCGCGACTGAAGGCGAAGGCACCGCTCTCGAAGCCACCAAATTCCTCGGCTACGAGCACACCACCGCGCACGGCACGCTCATCGACATCATCAAGGCCGACAAAGACACGTTCCTCGTCTTCGACCAGACACCATTCTACGCTGAGATGGGCGGACAAGCCGGCGACACCGGTTCCGCGCTCATCAACAGGCAGCTCGTCCACATCACCGATTGCGTGAAGGACAAATCCGGCCGGCATCTGCACAAAGTCGCCGACGGTTCGGCTCTCAGCTCTCAGCCCTCCGCTCTCGGCTCTTCGGTCGAACTTTCCGTCGATCTCGTCCGCCGTCGCGCCATCAATCGCCATCACAGCGCCGCGCACTTAATTCATTGGGCGCTGCGCAAGGTGCTCGGCACGCACGTCCGCCAGGCGGGCACCTCGAAGACGCCGGACCGGATGCGTTTCGATTTCTCCCACTTCGAGGCCGTCACGCACGCGCAGCTCCGCGAGGTCGAGCAGCTCGTCAACGAGCGCGTCATCGACAACGCGAAGGTCGAGACCTACGAGACCGAGTTCGACAAGAAGCCCGAGGGCACGCTCGCCTTCTTCGGCGACAAATACGGCAAGTTCGTCCGCGTCGTCGATATCGGCGGCTACAGCCGCGAACTCTGCGGCGGCACGCACGTCAGCACCACCGGCGAAATTGGCCTGATCAAAATCGTGGCCGAGATGGCCATCGCCGCGGGCACGCGCCGCATCGAGGCCGTCGCCGGCCAGCCGGCGCTGGACTTCGTGACGACCCGCGAGGCCGCACTTGCCGCCGTCAGCGCGCATCTCGGCGGCGGCACCGCCGATGTCGTGAAGAAACTCGAGTCGCTCCTCGCCCACCAAAAGGAACTCGAGAAGGAGCTGAAGGGCTTTCAGCAAAAAGCCCTCGCCGGTCTCGCCGACGAACTCGCCGCCAAAGCCACCGCGCGCGATGGCCTCAAGTTTGTCTCCGCCGTCGTCCCCGTCTCTGACCAAGAGGCGCTCCGCAGCCTTGGCTCGCAAGTGCTGGCCAAACTCGGCGAAGGCGTCGTGCAGCTCGGCGCGCAGGTCGGCGACAAAGCGAGCCTAGTCGCCTTCTGCTCCCCTGCCGCCATCAAAGCCGGGCACCAAGCCGGAAAAATCATCCAGACCCTCAGCGCCGCCATCGGCGGCAAGGGCGGTGGCAAACCGGATTTCGCCATGGGCGGCGGGAAGGACGTCGCGAAGTTGGCCGAGGTGCTGCGCTAATAACAGCACGCCAAGTGGCATTAGGACTACTGCCACTTGGCATTATCCGCTTGTGCCCGGCAGCAGGATGGGCACCGTGGCGGCATGAAGAAAAAGAACACCGCCAAGCCCCAGCCCTACACACTGGACGACCACAAGGAAAACGCCACGCGCGTGGAGGAAGGTGTGCCCGTGACCGACCTCGTGGCCTTTGGGAGAGAGACGGGATTCACGATTGATGAGCTGGCGAAGCTCGTGCACATCCCGCCGCGCACCTATGCCCGCCGCGTGGCGAGCAAGGCCCGGCTGAGCCTCCCTGAGGGCGAGCGCGCGGTGCGTGTCATGCGCCTCTACGATTGCGCCAAGGAACTCCTCGGCACGCACGAGGACACGCGCCAATGGCTCAACACGGAGCTGCCGGCCTTGAGCGGCCGCACCCCATTGGATTTCGCGCGCACGGAGCAGGGTGCCCGTGAGGTCGAAAATCTCGTTGGTCGCATCGGCCACGGCATCCCGTGGTAAACTTGCTGCGGGTGTGGCGGGTGTGCCGGGCCGAATATGCGGAAAGTGCGTTCTCCGGCGACGGCGCCTTCCGCTTCGGCGGAAGGTGGAGCCCGCCCGGACTGGCCTTGGTGTATTGCGCGGAGTCACGTTCGCTCGCGGCCATGGAAGTGCTCGTGCATCGGATGGGCACGAAGGTGTTCCGCGCCGCCACGTGGATGCAGATCGCCGCCGATGTGCCCACCGCGCTGATCGAGATTCCCCCGCGCGTGCCGCCGGACTGGCGCGGCCAGTCCCCGGTCGCCGGCGCCCAGCGCTTTGGCACGGAATGGGCGAACACGGAGCGGTCGGCGGCTTTGCGCGTGCCCAGCGCCGTGGTGCTGGGCGAGTTCAACTACCTGCTCAATCCGAAGCACGCGGATTTCCCCAAGATCGCGTTCACCAAACCGGAGCCCTTCATCTTCGACGCACGGCTCGGCGGGTGAGCCGGGCGCGGGATCGCGACGGCGCCCCAATGGCGAAGCGGGCGTTGCAAAATCCACTGCAGCTCGAACACTTTTCAAATGACGGTCGACCTGCGCCCCATCATCGCTGACCTCGCCCACCGGGCTGACGATTTCCTCGCGGGCGTCGGCGACCGAAAGCTCGCGCGCGCCGCCGTGGACGAGGAAATCACGCTGGACTACCCCACCCTCAACCCGAGCGCCCGCACCGCAATCGTTCATAGCGTGATGGCCGCGCTCGAAGCGGAGGATTTTTTCGGCATCGAGTTCGTCGGCGACACCTTTTGCGATACGGATTCGACCGAGGACGACTGACCGGTGCCTACGCACCGAACCTTGCCGGAGGCGCACGTGCGGTCCAACCTTTGCGCTCTCATGCCTCCTGAAGTTGCCGCCCTCCCTGCGCTCGTCGCCGTGCTCGCATTCGATGCCAGCAACCGTGTCGCGGTGCGCCGACTCGGCACCAAGATGGGACTCGCGTTTACCGGCACTGATTTGGCGATGGCGACGGCTCGGCTGGAAGGCGCGTTTCGAACTCACACTCCCCCGGCCGAATATTTTTCCACCGACGCCGGCGGACGCGGCTACCGCGTGTGCTTCGCCCAAGTCAGCGGCACAGCGGCGGACGGAGAAATTGTGTTCGAATCGATCGATGCCCTGCTCGCCCAGCCCGCCGCACTCGCGCCCTCGCTCGCGACCCTCGTGCGCGAACTCGAGCCGTATCTCGTCGATATCCCCTACCTCCATCTCGGCGAAAACGACTTCATCTACAAGTTTCGTCCCGCACAGGAGCGCAACACCGCGATCTATGCGCAGGATGCAGCGGCGGGTGCGCTCTACCAATCCAAGCTCTGCGCCGCCATCAAAGCGCTTGCGCGCCAGCACGAACGCACGGCAACGGCGCCGGTGATACTCGATTTCGGCGCGGTGCGTTACGTGATCCCGAGCCACTTTGGATTTTGTCTCGGCGTGAAAAATGCCATCGAGCGCGCCTACGAGACACTCGCGGAAAATCCCAGCCGGCGGGTTTTCATGCTCTCCGAGCTGATCCACAACCCGTTTGTGAACGAGGATCTCCTGCGCCGTGGACTGCGTTACCTGCAGACGGACAAGGGCGTGCCCTACACCGTTGATGGCAACCAGCGGGGCACGGCGGTCCCGCCCGTGAGTCCGACAGGTCATGGGCGAGACGCACACGCCACTCCCCTGCTCTGGGACACACTCACGCCCGAGGACATCGTGATCATACCAGCGTTCGGTGCGACCGACGAAGACAAGCGCCGGCTCGTGCGCAAGGGGATCGCCGTTTTTCACTACGACGCGACTTGCATGCTCGTGGAGAAAGTCTGGAAGGCGGCGCGCTCCTACGGTCGCGAAGGCTTCACGGTCGTCATCCACGGCAAGCACGAGCATGAAGAGACCAAAGCCACCTTCTCCAACACGCGCCGTCACACCCCCGCGGTAATCGTGCGCAATCTCGACGAAGCGCGCCTTCTCGGTGAAATCATCGCGAGCGACGACCCGGCGGTGCGCGCCTCATTCTTCACTCACTTTGCCGACCGCCACACTCCGGGCTTTGAAGTGGATCGCGATCTGCAGCGCGTCGCCGTGGTGAATCAAACGACCCTGCTCATGAACGAGACGATCGGAATCATCGAGCACCTGCGCGCGATCTACCGAGAGAAATTCGGTGACGACACTCGCGTAGGGGGAACGAGTCGCCGTGACACGCTCTGCTATGCAACGCAGGTCAATCAGGACGCACTGAACCGTGCGTTGCAGGAGCCGCTCGACGCGGCATTCGTCATCGGCGGAAAAAATTCCTCGAACACCTACCAATTGTTCCGTCTCTGCGAAGAACGGCTCGGGGAGCGCGCGTTCTTCATTCAATCCGAGTCCGGGATTACGTCGCGTGCTTCAGTGGAGCACTACGTTTACGGCGGCGGCCCGGGCCGCACGGAATCGCGCGCCCTCTGGTCCGCATCCGCCGACGCTGCGGAAACCAAGCCCCGCGATCCCCGGCCAAAACACGTGCTCATCACCGGCGGTGCGAGCTGCCCGGACGGAATTATCCAGCAGGTGATCGCGCGGATAAATTCGTTTTTCCCGGTGGCAAGTATCCGCCCCATCGAAGACGTGCTGCGCGACCTCGCTCCCTAAAGCCCGCCGGTCGTCACCGCTTTGCGCGGCGTCGCCAGCACGAGCCAGCACCAGAAAACAGCGCTCACGACGAGCGCGCCGGGCAGCACTGTGACCGTCGCGCGTTGGAGATCTCCCCACGTGTCCGACAAGTGCCCGACGAGCCGCGGCGACCACAGATCGCCGAACATGTGAATCGCAAAGATCGAACCGGCCATCGCGGTGGCGCGCATCGCGACCGGCACCGTCTCGAGAATCAGCGTGTTGACCGGACCGGTAGAGAGGAAGATGAGGAACATCGCGAGCGCGAGCGCGGCCTTTGAAACGGCGGAGTCGGTCGCGGAAAAGGCGACGTAGGCGACGGGAGCGGTGAGGAGCGAGCTGAGCGCGAGCATGCCGGCGTAGCCGCGGCCCGTGCGTTTCTGCCAGGCGGTGGCCAGAAAACCGCCGGCGAGAGTCGCGATCAGACCGGAGATCACGAGCGCCTTGCCGAAGAAATCACCGGCGTCCTCGTTCGTCATGTGATGGACCCGGTGGAGAAACGTCGGTGCCCAGAGCGCGAATCCACCCATGGCAAATGTCTGCGCCACGTAGCCGGCCAGCACGAGCCGGTATTGGGAGAAACGCAGGAGCGTCAGATAGGTGCCCCAACCTGGTTTCTTTCCCTCGACTGCGGCCGCCGGAGCTGGAGCTTCCGACGCGCCCCGGGCCGGTTCCCGGAGGAGAAAAAGGATGAAGGCCAGCAAAAGGCCGGGATAACCGGCCCACAAAAACGCTGTGCGCCACCCGTAGACCGCCGCAATCTTGCTGCCGAGGATGTAGCCGAGCGCGGATCCCACGGGTATCGCGAGGTAGAAAACGGAAATCGCATTGTTGCGCCGGGCCGCGGGAAACAAATCAGCGATCCAGCCCGGACTGATCGTGCCGAAGCTTGCTTCGCCAAAGCCTACGAGCACGCGGTAAAAAATTAGCGCACCAAGCGCACTGACATGCCCCGACATCAATGTGCCGAAGCTCCAGACAAACACCCCGGCCGCCACGAGCCAGCGGCGAGGAACGCGGTCGCCGAGGTAACCGAAAATCGGCGAGGTCAAAAAATACCCCCACATAAAAGCACTCTGGATCGTCCCAAGCTGCTGGTCGGTGAGATTAAGTTCCGCCTTGATCGGCGTGAGCACGGCGGCGAGCAGCTGCCGATCGAGGTAGTCGACAAGATTCAGGCCGGTCAAAACCGCGAGCGATCCGCGCGGCCAGAGTGGTTTCTTCTCGTTGAGACTCACGGCCGGCGAGCAAACGGGTGCACCCGAGGAGTGAAAAGCCGAAAGCAAAAAAGGCCGGGCGCGCGGCCCGGCGTTCGGATAAGAGAAGCAACGCTGCGCGTCAGAAGCGAATCGAGAGACCCGCACGCATACCGTTCTGGTTCGCGAGGTCGATCTTCGTGCTGTAATGTTTCGTCGCAGTATCGATGTTCTGCGTGTAACTGCCGGCCGATTGAAAGACGGCGCCCGCGTAGAATCCCGCGCGCTCCGTGAGATCGAACTGGATGGTCGCATCGGCATAGTAACCGGGCAGAAGCTTGGAAGCGGCGTTGAAATTCGTGTCGGAAATATCCGCACCGAGCGGGGTGTCGAAAGTCTGGGTCACGGTGTAGGTCGAGCCGGAGTATACGATCGCAGCACCGACGCTCACGCTGGCGCGCAGGCGGGTGGAAATAGGGAGCCAAACGGTCGGCCCGGCCCGGAAGGTGTAGTAGGCGCCTTTGACCTTCCAGCCGTTGCTCACGCTCGTGCTGTCCGTGCCCGAAGTTTCCGTGCGGCCGGCCGGAGCGTTGCCGATGAGCACGCTTGTGTCCGTCGTGACGGTGCGAACCGTGCCGTCGTCATTCAGCACGGCGTTGCCACTGGCATCGACCACACTCGTGGTGGTGGAACTCGGCGAGGAATACGGCGCGTCGCCCGGTGTAATACCATAGAGCGAGTAGTAGTCGGTGACGGTATTGAGGCGGGCAAGAACGCGGTCGTTGGTGTTGGCCGCGATATCGTTGATGGACATGCCAGCGGTGAGATTCCAGGGCAGGCGACCGCCCCAGAGTTTACCCATGTCGCGCGAGACCGAGATGTCCATGCCAGCGCTGGTAGCGGAATCCTTCCGGCGCAGCCCGGTGTCGATGATGTCCGCAGAATAGGTGTGAAAAGCGACGTAGCCGGGAAGCGAAAGCTGACTGGCATCGGAGTAGTTCCACGTGTTGGTTTTCCCGTCCGGAGCGATCACGTCGAAGCTCTGCGTGTTCGTCTGCGGATCGATGATCGGATTGCCACCGCTATCGAGCCGGGCGACGACGCGAGCATCAGGGCGAACCCCACCATCATGGTAAGCGCGGTCAAGGTTCGCGCCGGTGGCCGCACCGGGGTTCTCTGGCGCGAGCAGACTGCCGCGGCCGGAGAAACTGGTCTTGGCTCCGCTGATGCGGCGAAAGCCAAAACGCACGGTGCTTCGGGGTTCGTAGATGTATTCGTCGAGATTGCTGAAATCGGGAATCTCGACGGGCGGGGCACGGCGGTCTTCCTCCTGCGCATGCGCGATTCCCAGGGAGGATACCACAGCGAGGAGAGCGAGACGGAATGGTTTCATGCAGAGGGGGAGCCACGTTTGGATGCGATGGCGCCGGGAATGTTGCATGAAAGTTCACGGGCTGAACGTTGCGCGTCAACGCGAGAGTTCGGCCACAACTTGACCGCGCCGGAAAGAAGGGCGGGCGGTGCGACCACATTCGCACCGCCCGCTGGTTCTTAGCCTTCACACCCCCTGACAAATTTTATTCGATGAGACCCACAACAGGCGCTTCGGTCCTCAGCCTCTCCGGCCAGCCGACCCATTGGATTTCCGAGGTAACGGTGGCGTTGTTAGGCATCTTTTCCCCCGGGAATCCGGGGACAACCTGATATCGGCGCTTTGCGCTCGAACTTTAACGGCAATCGGACGGGGCGCGAAAAATTCTCAACGGAAATTATCAGCTCCGCCACCCGCACGTTACCGCCGGCCACATCCCGGGCCCAAAGACCAATCCATCACGCCTCGCCCACATCGGCCCCTGCATCAATCGGATCGCCGGCGACGCGGTATTCCTGAAGTTTGTTACGCATCGTGCGGATGCTGATGCCCAAAGCTGCGGCGGCTTGGGTGCGATTTCCCTGTGTCTGCCGGAGCGCCGCGCGGATCGCGTGCTTTTCCAGTTCATCGAGCCGGATCACTTGGCCCGCCCCATCAGTCAACGACGGCGAAGCCGAATCGCCCACCAGACCGGCCGCTTCGGACGTGGTCGGCGCAGGGGTGCCAGCCTCCCACGGCGTCGTCGGGTCAGGCGTGGCAGACAAATCGCCCGGCAGCCCAAGGGCAGCGGCGGTGACTTGCCGGCCGTCTTCGGAGAGAATCACCGCTCGCTCCACGGTGTTTTGCAGCTCACGGACATTGCCGGGCCAACGGTAGGCCAGCAATGCGGCCCGCGCGGATTCGGAAAACCCGGTGACCTTCACGCCGTGCTTGCGCGCGAAACGCTTCAAAAAATGATCCGCCAACAGCGGTATGTCCTCCACCCGCTCGCGCAACGACGGCACATGCACGGGAAAAACGTTGAGCCGGTAATAGAGATCTTGGCGGAACTCACCTTTCTGAACGTAACTCAGCAGGTCACGATTCGACGTGGCGAGGATGCGGACGTTGACCTTGATTGTGCGACTGCCACCGACGCGCTCGAACTCCCGTTCCTGCAACACGCGCAGCAGCTTCGCCTGCAAGGCGGCGGGAATCTCGCTCACCTCGTCGAGGAGCAGCGTGCCATTGTTGGCCAACTCGAAGCGACCTTCACGTCGCTCCGTCGCCCCGGTAAAGGATCCCCGCTCGTGGCCGAAAAATTCGCTCTCGATGAGTGTCTGCGTCACGGCCGCACAATTGACCTTGATGAATGGCTGCCCGCGCCGCGGGCTCCGCCGGTAGAATTCGCGCGAGATCATTTCCTTGCCGGTGCCGCTCTCGCCGGTGATCAAAACGGTCGCATCGGTGGGCGCGACGCGATCGATGAGTTGGCGCAGGCGCGTCATTGCCGGACTCCGACCCACGAGCAGCGCATCCTCGTCATCCGGATCGTCGCTGAGCAAATTATTGACCCGAACCAGTTGTCGGTAGGTTTGGGCCTTCCGCAGAATGACATCGATCTGCGAGGGTGAAAAGGGTTTGACCACATAGTCGAACGCGCCGGCGCGCATGCAGGCGACCGCCGATTCGACTGAACCAAATCCCGTGACCATTACGACCAGAGGGCGCTCCGGCAGCGTGGCGACCTGTTCGAGAAATTTTAGTCCGTCGCCATCCGGCAGACGCAAGTCCAACATCATCAGGTCAAAGGGCTCCTTTGCGAGTTGCGCTTGAGCCTCAGCGAGATTGTGGGCGAGGGTCACCGGCAGCTTATGCCGCAGGAAGATGGTCTGAAGCAGGTTTCGGATCACCAAATCGTCCTCGACGATTAGGATTTTCTCAAAGGACATGTGCAGGCGGCAGGGTAAGAGAGGCGTGGCAAGGTATGAACGGCCCATCAAAGGGGCGGGCTCGCGCATTTCAAACAAATGTTCGCGCGCCCTTCGACCGTTTCAATTTACACTCTGTAAACGGTGCCCGCACTTGCACGCTGCACCGGCTGGAATCAATCTCGACCCATCAGGATTGCACCGCGCTGGAACAGCTAGTCCCGCCGCCGCCCCAAAATAGAAAACAACTCCAAACGGCATCGCCAACCCACTACGAACATGCGCCTCCTCTCCTTTCTTTCTGACATCGAGCGCTCCCTGCTTGCGGAATCACCCACGGCCAGCGGCCATAGCTGGGAAGTCTCGCGCATGGTCAATTTCCACCACGGTCTCGCCCGCCTCACGCTCAAGCCGAGCGCCGGCAATCCAGGCGATACGCCGAGCGGCACGGTATTTCTCCAGTCCTTCACCCTCGCGGATGGCTCCCTGTGCCTGAAGGCGAGTTTGAATTGGAAAGGCAGCGAAGCCCTTGCGGTCGTCGCGGTCTACTCGACGCCGACGCTCAATTGGAAAAATGAAGCCACGCGCATCGCGACGACCTGGCTTCAGGGGCCGCCCTCGGGCGCGACCATTATCGAAGCCAATCTGCACCCGACAGAGCTGCAGCCGCTCGTCGCCATGGCGAGCTAACCGCCAAGTCATTTTGCAAAAAACCGCGGTCCATTCGGCCGCGGTTTTTTCGTGCTCAAAAGCAGACCGGATAACCCAGACTCCCGGCAGGAACAATCTACCGGCAATTCCTCAGCCAACTGCACACAGCTTGGCGCGGTTCGACGCGCTGCGCGCATAGGCCGGGGCAATCTTCGCCACTTGCCGCCTTGCCTGTTCCGAATCGAGCAAGTCAACGCGCGTCCGCTCAATCTCGATCGCAAGCTGAGCCGAGCTGCGCGCCCGCAACTGCTGGACCGCCGCGATGCGGCTACGCAACACCGCATCTACCGCGTGAACCGGCGCATTTTGGGCAAGAAATTCCACTAGCGGTGCGGCGCGGTCCTGCAAGTTGCCCGCCGCGGAGTAGTCACGCGACTCAAGCGCCGCCGCCTCCTGCGCCACGAGATCCTCGAGCGCCCCGGCAATTCGCAAGCAACGTTGATGCGATGTTTCCATATCAGGCCACCCCGCGGATCTGCTCGGCGGGACTGGAGTCGTGCTGCGTCAGCATCTGCGCCCACGCTTCACGCAGCTCCCGCACCAGCCGCTCGACTTCGATCACCGGCTCAACCTGCTTGCGCATATTGGCGTCGAGCAAACGACGATTATGATAATCGTAGAGCCGGTGCATGGTCTGGGCAAACTCACCGCCGACTTCGAGGTTCAACCCGTTTTGCAGTTCGGCGAGGATCGCCTGAGCCTTGAGCAATTGCTGGTTGATCACCTCGATGCGACGGGGATCGTCGGGCGCCTTTTCGAAACCTTCGCGAGCCAGTGCGATCGCCTTCAACGCCCCATCATAGAGCATGAGGACAAGCTGGCCGGGACTGGCGGTGAGAACGGAGTTGGCGCGATAGGTACGCGCGTAGCCGGAGGGGACCATGGACTCGATTTTAGGACGCGTCCTCGCTCAAGTCCGGTGCATTAAGAATCTGCTCCGCGATCTTCTGTAAGGCCTCGGAATGCGGATAAGCCGGATCAGCCGCGAGCACGCGGGCCCGGGCCACCATGTCGGGACGAATCTCCGGCTGGCGCGCCAGTTCGGCGCGCAAAAAGGCCGCGCTCTCGATCGAAATCCGATCG
>JANOAF010000686.1:0-5985 GCA_031411015.1 Opitutaceae bacterium
GGGAGCGGATCTTTCGTTCAACACCAAACTCGGTTCGCACAGCGCGCGACTCGACTTCCGCGCCGCGTGGCACGGCGAGATCGGCACGAAGTCGCGCAGCGTGGCGGGTAAGCTGGCGGATAATTTCACGCGCACCACGACAGTTGCGCTGCGCGATGGCGATGGCCGTGGCGTGGAGCTCGGTGGGGCGGCGACCATGTTCTTCGCCAAAAACTGGAGCGCTTCGGCCGGTTACGCCGCCGATTTGCGCAGCGGGGGCAAGATCGCGAATCGCGCGACGCTGTCGGTGCAGACGGGATTTTGAGCGAATCTGAAGTAGGGCGGGTCTCTGACCCGCCCTTTCGCGACGCAAACGTTCGAGGGCAGGTCATAGACCTGCCCTACTGCAAACGGCGCACCTCTACCGGGGCGCCCAGCTCGGCGGGCGTTTCGCGCGGAAAGCCGCGACGCCCTCGCGCACTTCCGGCGTGTCACTGGAGACGCGGTGATGGGCCAGCGCGCGATCGAGGTCGGCGGCGAGCGGCGCGGGCCAGAGGGCGGTGAGGAGGCGTTTGGTTTCGGCGATGGCGTCGGGTGCGCCCTGCAGGATTGAACTCACGAGCGTGCGGACCTCGGTGTCGAGCGCGGCTTCGTCGGCCACGACGCGATTGATGAGGCCCATCGCGAGTGCGCGCGGGGCGTCGATGAGTTTACCGAGGAGGAGGAGTTCGCGGGCGTCACGCTCGTGGAGCTGGCGACGGAGAAACGTCATGATGAGTTCCGGCACGATGCCACGGCGGAGCTCGGGGTAACCGAATTTGGCATCGCGGGTGGCGAGGGCGAAGTCACATGCGCTCATCAGTCCCGCGCCGCCGGCGATTGCCGCGCCCTGCACGGCGGCGATGGTGACGAGGCGCGACGTCGCGAGGGCGCGGAGCAGGGCGGCGGTGAGCGTAGCGGAAATTTCGGCGCGCCCCGGCTCCGACGCTTCGGCGAGGTCGAGGCCGGAACAGAAGAGCCGGCCGGCGCCACGCAGAACGAAGATGCGCTGCGTCGGATCATTTTCCGCCGCGGCGAGGGTGGCGGAGAGTTGCTCAAGGAGGGCGGCGTTAAGGGCGTTGCGCTCGTCGGGGCGATTGAGGGTCGCGGTGGTCGTCACGCTGTCGCGGGAGGTGAGGACAAGGGGGGGCATCGGGTGGGGCGGGGCGGGATTTCTGCGCGGGCGCCTCCAAATCAATTGCCGCGGCCGGAATTTTTCGCAACGTCATTGGCTTCCCTGCCGCAATTCCGACCTGCGCGACAGTTTTCACTTCAACCCCGCTCCACCGCTGCTGTTTGCTTTCCCGACCTACCCTGACCATGCCCTCATCGCTTCCCTTTTTCTGCCGCCTGAAATTATTCGTGCTCGTCGCGACTTGGCTTTCGCTTGTGCTGGCGACTTCGGCGCAGCCCGCGGCGACCGGCAGGATTCAGGGCCGCGTTTTCAATCCCGTCAGTAAGGAATACGTCGGCAACGCCGAGGTGCGGCTCGAAGGCACCAATCAGATCACCTATACGGAGAGCGACGGCAGCTTTCAGTTCAATGGCGTCGCCGCCGGCCCCGCGACAATTGCGGTGGCCTACACGGGCTACAACACGGCGAAGGAGTCCTTCGCCGTCGGCGCCGGCTCGCTCGCGGTGCGCGAGATCAAACTCAACACCACGGCGGCGAGCGCGGCGCCGGCCGCGAAGGATGGCACGATCCAACTCCAAGCCTACAACGTCTCCAGCGAACGCGAGGGCAATGCCAAGGCGATCATGGCGCAGCGGCGCAACATGGATATCAGCACGTCAGTGTCCTCAGACATCTTCGGCGACGTCGCCGACGGCAACGTCGGCGAGTTTTTGAAATATCTTCCCGGGGTGGACCTCGACTACGTCGAGTCGCTCGCGCGCGGGCCGCGGCTCGGCGGGATGGATTCCCAGTATGTTGGTGTCGCGTTCGATGGGATGCGCATCGCGAGCGCGGATTCCGTGCGCGGCGGCGCGGAGAATTCCCGCGCGGCGAGTTTCGAGGGTTTCGCGATCACGGCGGTCGATTCGATCGAGATCAGCCGCACCACCAGCGCGGAGTCCGACGCCGATTCACCGGCGGGCACGATTAACATGAAGACGAAGCGGGCCTTCGACCGGAAGGGCCGCGTCTTCAGCTATACGACCGGAGTGAACTTCAACGCCGAGGAGTTTCACCTCAAGGCGACGCAGGGCCCGAGCGATTCGAAGCACCTGAAATGGCGACCCAACCTCTCGCTTGAGTATGCCGAGTCGTTCTTGGGCAAACGTCTGGGCATCCTTGTCAGCGCCAGCACCGCCAATTCCTACACCGAGCAGTATGATATCACGCTCGACTACAACCGCGTGCCCACCGCGACCGACCCCCGGCCGATGGTCGTCCGCCAGATCAGTTTTAAGGACGGACCGAAGTTCATGGAAAAGCAGTCGTTGCTCCTGACGGCGGACTACAGGGCGACGCCGAATCTCGTGCTCTCGCTGAACGTGATTTACTCGTATGCGGGCGGCGAGTTTCACAACCGCAATTTCGTTTTCATCGCGGCCAACAACAATGCCAACGTGAACAACGGCCGCGCGAGCGTCGGTGGCGACGGACTGCTCTCGGTCAGCTCCCGGCGCACCACGACGAATACGGTGCCGACGGTGAACAATGGCGGCGGTTCCTCGACCGAGATCACCTACACCCGCACCGTCACCCCGAAGTTCGAATACAAGAGCGGCGCGTGGGTGATTGACGGTGCGGCCGGCTATTCCCAAGCGGCCAATAATTTTGACTCGCTGGAGCGCGGCTACCTGAACGCCGAGGGCGGTGGGGTCGCGAGCGATTGGGTCGCGACCCGCCCGATCCCGGGCTCGTGGGAATGGACCATTCGCCAGACCTCGGGGCCCGACTGGTATGATCTCCGCAACTTTACCAGCACCGATGTCCGGGCTGGTGGCGCGCAGGTGAGCAATAATGATCCCAAGTGGATCACCGAGATTTGGACGGGCCAGCTCAACGCTCGCTGGGCCTTGCCGTTCAAGAATTTTCCCACGGCCTTGAAATTCGGCGGCAAGTGGGCGGAGGAGTCGCGGGAGAACAACAACTACACCCCCTGGAACATCTGGTCCTACATCGGGCCGGGCGGGAACACGGTGACCACCAATGCGACGACGGGCGTGAAGCAGAACGCCACCTTTGGGAACTGGGCCAACGCCGGCCCCGAATATACTTCGCCTCATCTGTTCGACATGGGCACGACGAACGGCCTCACGGTTTACAACCTTGCGGGCGTCCAGGGCATGCCGCCGCGGGTGAACCGCAATCTGGTCGCCAATCTCTTCTATGCGCATCCCGAGCAGTTCGTGCACACGGGCACACCGGAGAATTTCTATACGGCGTTCGTCGCGAACAAACGTGACTTCCGCCAGACGGTTAAGGCCGGCTACACGCAGGCGGACGTGCGGCTCACCAGCAAACTTCAGGTCCGCTTCGGGGTGCGCATGGAGGAAACACTGAACGCGTTTAAGGAATTCGATCCGCGCACGCGGGCGCAGGTTCAGGCGGCTGGCTACACTCTCAACGCCGCCGGCACGAACGGCGGTCGCGCGCTCACGGTTCCCGGCATCATGTATCAGTTCATGAGCCAGCCGCGGGTCACGCGGACCTCGCAATACCGGGATTTCTTTCCGTCCGTTACGACGAAGTATCAGGTCCTGCCCAACCTCGAATTTCAGGCCGGTTTCAACAAGGCCATCTCCCGTCCGCCGATCGACAGCCTTACGGGCCTGTGGTCGGTCGACGAAGTCAACCAGCGGGTATCAGCCCCGAATGCCAAGCTTGAGCCGGAGTATTCCAAAAATTCGCAGGCTCGGCTCGCGTATTATTTTGGCGGGCGTTCGCCGGGGCAGCTGTCGCTGGCCATGTCGCAAAACGAAATCCGGAATCTGCGTGAGACGTTCGACTATTCGGCGTCCGAGTATGGCAACGATGACCCGGACTTCGCCCTGTTCTCGTTCCGGACGACCCGCAACAGCAGCGAACAACGCCGCTTCCGCAACATGGAGATCGCTTACAACCAAACGCTCGGCTTTCTGCCTTCGGAAATGTTGCGCGGCATCAACGTCAACGTCGCCTACACGCGTTCCTACGCGAGCCAGCGCCGCAACGGCCTCTCGCCGCATCGGCTGACAAGCCGCCTAGGCTACAACTATCGCCGGCTCAGCTCGACGCTCGGGATGGTGTATCGCGACGCCGCGCCGGACGGGGCCTACGGTCTCTACAAAGGCGCCATCACGCAGTTCGACTGCACGCTCGGCTGGCGGTTTTCAAGCCGCCTCTCGCTCTATGTGCAGGGCCGCAACATCACCGGCGTGCCGGTCCTCTGGTATGCCTCGCCCACGACCTCCGTTGAGGGTCGCGATGCGGCTTTTCGCCGCCTGCAGGAATACGGAGCGAACTGGGTCTTCGGCGTGCGCGGGATCTTCTGAACGCGGCGGAGACCGCTTCGGTCCTTTGCCTCGACCAAATGGGCCGAGCGTGGACTGCCCCCGGTCGGCCTCGCTGCAAGCGACGTGCCGAGGTGGTGCGGCGGGCTGAGTGTTTGGGTTCCTTACTGTCCCCGCCGCTGGGCAAAAATCAGGTTTTGAGCGACCGCTGGTTTGAGGACCTCGGCAGGACGCCCATGCCACGTGGCACGGGCGTTCCGCCCGTGATTTTGAGCGGATGCTCGAAACCTGATTTGCGCCTCCCGCCGATGTTTTTTGGACAACGAAGTTGACGGACTGCCTGTTCCGCCAATCGTTCTCCTCTTGTCCTCGGGCTGCTTCGAGGATGATCCCCGCCCTGTAGAACCTCCCTGGCTGATTACCTCCGGCCCTGCCAGCGTTACACCATGAAACCCAATCCAACCCGATCCCAAAACTGTCTACGATTCGTCGCGCTCGCCCTTGGCTGGCTCGCGACTCTGCTCTCATTGCCCGCGCAAACCGGAGCGAGCGGCTCCATCCAAGGCCGCGTTTTTAACCCGGCTACGAAGGAATACGTCAACAACGCCGAAGTCCGGCTCGAAGGTAGCAATCAAGTCGTCTATTCGGCCCAAGACGGCTCGTTCCAATTGCTCGGCGTCCCGGCCGGCACCGCGACGATCACGGTGAGCTACAGCGGCTACAATCAGGCGAAGGAGTCATTCACCGTCGGCGCGGGCCAGACGGCGGTGCGCGAAATCAATCTCACCAGCACCTCGGCCGGTTCGACGACAGGGAAAGACGGCGTGGTCAAGCTGGAGGCCTTTAACGTCTCCAGCGCGCGCGAAGGCAACTCGAAGGCCATCGCCGCCCAGCGAAAAGACATGAACATCATCACGTCGGTTTCGTCCGACATCTTTGGTGAGGTGATGGACGGCAATGTCGGTGAGTTCCTCAAATATCTTCCTGGCGTCGATCTCGAATACGTCGAGTCCGAGCCCCGCGGCCCGCGCCTCGGTGGCATGGAAGTGCAATACACGGGTGTGTCGATGGACGGCATGCGCACGGCGAATGCGGATGCGAATCGCGGCGGCGGCGCCGCCTCGCGTGCCACGAGTTTCGAGGGTTTCTCGATCACCAGCGTCGAATCCGTCGAAATCAACCGCACCTCCAGCCCTGAAAATGACGCCGACCAACCGGCTGGCTCAATCAACATGCGCACGAAGCGCGCCTTTGACCGGAAGGGCCGGGTGTTTTCCTACACGTATTCGGCAAACTTCAACGGCGAAGAATTTTCCCTGCGTAAACAGCCGGGCATTCAGGACGGCCGGGAAAACTACAAATCTGAAAAATGGCTGCCGAACTGGAATCTCAGTTATGCCGAGTCGTTTTTCGATCAGAAGTTCGGTATCCTCTTGAGCGCCGCGCACGGGGCCTCCTACACCGAGCAGCTCTCCCAGACGGTTAATTACAATCGAACCCAAGAGACCGGGGCGCGGCCTGCCGGGC
>JANOAF010000687.1:0-7348 GCA_031411015.1 Opitutaceae bacterium
GAGAGATCGACGCTCGCGACGTTGTTGGCGTCGATGAGCACGCCGGCGTCATTGGCGATCTGTCTGAACAGCGGCATGTTTTTGTCGATGTAGGCCGTGACGTCGGGATAAAGGTTCGACTCGAAAACCTTGGGGAAGCTCAGGCTGCCGGTGAGGCGGAAGGCACGCGATGGATTGTAGACGACCTCGATTTCAAAACCCTGGCCCGAGCGCGTGCGGATGTCGCGATACTGGGCGGGGAGATCGCCGGCACCACGTTTGTTGCGGCCGACGGAGCTTTGGTCGCCGATGACATTGGCCTGGTAGAGCGTCGTGAAAAAGTTCGGGCCGTCCTGCGAAATTGCGCCGTTGATTTCGCTGGTTTGGTAGTAGGTGAAGTTGAGGTTGAGCTTGTTTTGGAAGAGCTCCATGCGGAGGCCGTAGTCGGTGCCGCTGGAGATGGTGGGCTCAAGCTGGCGGCCGTCGATGCGCACGATGCCGCCGGGGGGATTGAAGGTTTCGGCGTAGTTGATCGAGGGATTGAGCCAGCTCGCAAGATGGAGCACCGAGCCGACGGAGCGCGTGACCTGCGTGCCCTGCACGGGCGTGGGGTTGTAGTCGTCCTTGAAGCGGTCGTTGGCGTAGAGCGGATCGCGATCGCCGTTGGGGGCGAGGCGCGGGCGGATGGCGGCTTCCTGGGCGGGGCCGATGGGGTTGCCGCCGGCATCGCGGGTGCGAAACGTGAGCGTCGCAAAATCCGCGGGCGCGCTTGAGCGCATGATGCGCGTGAGGCCGTCCCAGTTGAGCGGATAGTCGCCCTTGTCGATCTGTTGGACGGTGCGGAAGAAAAACGAATCTTTGCGGACGGCGCCGAGGACGATCAGGCGGTTGTTGAAAAACTTCGCGTTCACCGAGCCGAGGAGGTATTTGAATTTCGAGCTGTCGATCCGCTCCGTGTCGCGGCGTGAAATGTCCACGGCCCACATCGGCTGGATCGTCGTCGCGGTGTTGGTGTTGGGATCGAAATACTTTATGGGCGAGCCCGACGGATCGGGGATGGGGCGGCTGAACTGATTCCAGTAGCGGCGCACGCGGACGTTTTGCGTGGCAGGGGACGAGAGGAAACCCCAGAGGCGATGATCGGCGCCCTGCGCGACGCTGAGGTAGCGGTAGTCCTGATCCTCTTCGCCGCGGTTGATGCCGCCAAGGGTGTTGAAGGCGAAGTTGGCCCAGCGGGTGTTGAGCACATAGGCGGCGGCACCGCGGAGGTTGTTGTAGTCGTATTTCCGATCGGCGCGCATGAGCTGGCCGTCGCCGTAGGCCTGCTTGAAGTTCGGGTTGGGCGCGCCGCTGGGCAACACCTGGTTGATGTCGATGTAGGTGTCGTTGCTGCTGCGGTTCTGCTCGCCGTTGATCTTGGCGCGGGCGCGGTTGAAATCGCCGGCGACCTCGAAGTGGAAATTACCGAGCCGCTGGTTGAACGTGATCTGGAGGTCCTTGAAACGCTGCGCGAGAATCGGGGCGTCGGGCGAAATGGTGAACTCTTCGGAGGGCGGGCGGAAAAACGAGTTGGCGACGGCGGTGCTGAAGCGGTTATTGGGGATGTTGACGGCGTGGAGGAAGGTCGCGCCCGCGCTGGCGAACGACGGCAGGCTGCCCTGCACGAAGCCGGCGAGCGGCGTGGTGGTGCTGTTGCCGCCGGGCAGCGTGATGGGATCGTTTTGATAATTCATGATCGCGGGATTGGTCGCGACGGGGTCGATCACGTAGTAATTGGCGCCGCGGCGGCCAACGCCTAGGGCGTTGGCGTTGCCGGGCAGCGTGGTGGCGGCCGCAACGCCGTTGTAAACGGTGCGGCCATCCCAACCGGAGAGCCGGTCGTCGAGCGTGGTGAAGCCGGACTGGCGGGAGTTGACGCCGTATTCGCCCTCGACGCGCAGCTCAGCATTGCGCCACGGGCGATAGGTGGTGGTGAGCGTGACGGCCTTGCGCTTGTCGAAATCCTTCAGTCGCCAGCCGCTGCTGTCGCCCCAGACGGCGGAGGCGCGCGCCGCGAGTTTGTCGTTGATCGGCTGGTTCACATCGATCGTCGCACGGTAATTGCGCCACGAGCCGACGCTCAACTGCACGCTCTCGGCCTGACGATTGGTTTGGGCGCGCTTGGTGGTCGAGGAACTGACGCCACTGAGCGAGCCGTTGCCGAAGAGAATGGAATTGGGGCCGCGGCCGAAGTCGTAGCGCTCGAGATTGTAGCTGTCGCCGTTGTTGAACTGCGGGAAAAAATTCCGCTGCGGCCGCCCGGCGGCAGCCCCGCGGATGGTGTAGTTGATGGGGGCGGAGAAAAAATTCTGCATGCCGTTGTCGACATTGAGCGTGCTGCTCGTGGCCCACTCGGCAGCCGTCTGGAGATCGGTGATGCCGAGGGCGTCGATGAAGTCGCGCGTGATGACGGAGTAGGCGACGGGTGTGTCGCGCAGATCGCCCGCGAGACGGCCACCGGCGAGAGAACTCGCGGCCGCGAAGCCGTTGTCCTTTTCCGTGCTCACCTCAAAGGGTGAGAGCTGGACGGGCGTGGAGCTTTCTTTTGCGGAGGAGGACGCGGTCGACGAGGCGGGCGCGATGGTTTGCGCGCAGGCGAGAGCGGCTGACAAAGACGCGAGCAGAAGCGTGCGCGCGCAGAGCGACGGGGAGTGGTTCATGGGGTGGGGCGATCGGGAGGGTGCGGTAATTTACCCGCTACCACTAGCAGAAAAACCGCGGGCCGAGAAAGGTCAGAGCGATGGAGCCGCACCGGGATTCTTCAACTGATCGCGCCAGTCGGCGATCTTCGCCTGCGCCCCGAAATGCTCGGCGCGGGCCTTGTCACCGCGTTCCATCCAAATGCGGGAGAGCGTGGTGTTGATGAAGAGATCGGCGGGGCGCAACGCGTGGGCGCGTTCGGCGGCGGCGAGTGCGGCATCGAGGCGGCGCAGGGAAAAATTCACCTCGGAGAGTGCGTGCCACGCTTCGAAGGAGTCGGGCGCGGCGGCAGTGGCGCGAGCGAGTTTGGTAAGCGCGGTCTCGCTTTCGCCGAGCGCGTAGTCGGCGGTGGCGTCTTCGATAAGGGTCTGTAGTTCGTCAGCGGTCACGGTGTGAAGTGTGCGAGGACGCGGGCAAAAAGAAAGGACGGCTTTGTGGCCGTCCTTTGAAAGAGAAAGAAACCGGACGTGAATTACCGCGGTTATTTTTTCATCCCGGCCTCGATGCCGATATTGATCGTCACGTCGTCGCCGAGGACTTTGCCCAGCATCGCGGGACCGCCGAGACCGAACTGCGATTTCTTGATTAGCGTGGTGGCTTCCCAGCCGCTGACTTGCGCGCCGCCCATGCCCGCGCCGAAGCCGAGGAGCTTGACCTTAAGCACGACGGGCTTGGTCACATCCTTGATCGTGAGATCGCCGGTGACATCAAAGGCGTCTTCGCCAGTTTTCTTCCACGAGGTGCTCTTGAACGTCATCGTGGGGAACTTCGCGAAGGCGAAGAAATCGTCGCCCTTCACGTGGGCGTTGCGCTTCTCGTCAGCGGTGTTGACCGAACCGACATCAATGGTCGCCTCGACGCTGCTTTGCTCGAGGTTGTCGCGATCGACGGTGAGGCTGCCGCTAACAGTCGAGAAACTGCCGGTGAATTTAGAGACGAGGTGCCGGAGGCTGAAACCGATGGTGGAGTGCACCGGATCGATTTTGTAGGTCTCGACCGCGGCGGAAGCGGCGGTGCCGAGAGCTAGGGACAGCGCGAAGGCGAGGAATGAACGGTTGGTTTTCATGGAAAATGGGCGCGCGAACAAACGCGCGACTGGGGCAAATGCAACCGCGTGCTCACAGAATCAGCATCGCATCGCCGTAACTGAAGAAACGGTATTCGCGCGCGATGGCTTCCGCGTAAATCTCGCGCCACCAGGCGACGCCATCGGTTGAACCCGGGGCGAGAAACGCGGCGACGAGGCAGAGGAGCGTCGAGCGCGGCTGATGGAAATTAGTGATGAGGGCATCGACGCCGCGGAATTCGCGCGGAGGAAAGATAAAGATGTTCGCCTCGGCGCGGCAGGATTGCTCGCCGGGTAGCGGAGCGCCGTGGTGAGAGAGAAAATCCTCGATCGTGCGCACGGCAGTGGTGCCAACGGCGATGCGCCGGCCGGCGTGGGGGGGAAAGAGTGCGCGTTGGGTTGCGGCGGGCAGTTCGTAGTTTTCGCGATGAATTGCGTGCGTCTCCACGTTTTCAGTGGTGATAGGCTTGAAGGTGCCGAGGCCGACGTGGAGCGTCGCATCCGCGAATCGCACGCCGCGAGTCGCGAGCGTCGCCAGCAACTCCGGGGTGAAATGCAATCCAGCGGTAGGTGCTGCGACAGCGACCTGCCGAGCACAATCGGCATAGACCGTTTGGTAACGCTCACGATCGACGGTGGAGGAGTTTTCGTTGGACCGCGTGATGTAAGGCGGCAGTGGCACGGCGCCGAGGCGGTTGGCAATTTCCGGGATCGTTTCGCCGGTGGCCGGAGTGAAGCGCACGTCGGCGGAGCCGTCCTCCTCCCGTCCAATGATCGTAGCGGAGTAGGCGCCGCTTGCATCGGCGAAAGTGGCGCCAACGGGAAGCTTGCGGCCGGGTTTCACAAGGCAGCGCCACGTGAAACCGTCGTCGAGCGGTCGCAGTAAAAAGCACTCGACCTGTCCGCCGGTCGGCCGCTGCGCCCGCAGGCGGGCAGGCAGCACGGCGGCGTTGTTGCGGATCAGAGTGTCGCCGGCGCGCAGAAACTCCGGCAGGTCGCGAAAGGTCCGGTGCTCAACCGTGTGCGTCTCGCGGTGGACGACCAGCAAGCGCGAGTCGTCGCGCCGGGCGGCGGGAGTCTGCGCGATGAGATGCGGCGGAAGCGAGTAGTCGAAGAGATCGGCGGCGAGCGGAGGCACGGGGACGTTTCCCGTGCGGCGCACACGATGGGCGCTGGAGCCAACAATCGGATTTGAACCGATGACCCACGCTTTACGAAAGCGTTGCTCTACCAGCTGAGCTATGTTGGCACGCGCGAGAAGTGCGGAAAAAAACCGGCACGACCGGAAGCGCAAGCACCATTTTCCCGCGCGGGGCCAACGAGACTGCTCAGGCGCTCTTGGCCGCAAGCGCCGTCATCGCATGGCCGACGCCGCGACGGACATCCTCGCAGTCAAAGGGCTTGATGACCGTGGCGTGCGCCCCGAGCCCGCGCGCGAGTGAGAGACAATCCCCGCCGGGAATGTAGCGTCCGCCGCCAGAGATCGCGAGGATACGCGCGCTTGGTTGAATCTTGCGGATCGCCGGGATGAGTTCGAAGCCGTCGCCGTCGGGCATCACCACATCGGTAATCACGAGATCAAAATGCTCGTTGTGGAGCAAACGCATCGCCTGCTGGCCCCCCTCGACGGTCTGCACGTGGTGGCCGCCCTCGGACAGCCAATGCGCGAGCAGCATGCGGATGCCTTCCTCGTCTTCGGCGACCAAGACTGACAACGGAGCGATAGCGAGGGGGCTCATGGTGTGAGCGAGACCATGGAGAGACTCACTCGTGACGGCCAGCGGGAATACCCGAGGAGGCTTCAAAAACCTGTCAATTTCCTGAGCGGAAATTCCGGTTTAATTGTCGCTGACGCGTTCGTCGGGCAAGGGCCCCTGTAATTTACGCTGAAGCTTGATGGTCTCGATCTGTGTGCGGACGTGATCGGCGAAGAGGAACATACGGCGGTTCACGTCGCGGATTTCGAGTAGCTGCTGCTTGAACGCAGCGTCGTCGCAGAGATTGAACGCCGCGATATCAGCGAAGGCCTCGGGGTCATCGACGGTCTTGAGAAACGTCATGATTTCGGCCGGCCCGGTGCGGGCGAGCCGAAGCTTCACATTGAGCAGGCGCGCAAGTTCGCGCCGCAACGTCTGGTTCGCATCGTCGCTGGCTCCGGCCTCGCTGGGGAGGGCGCGGATGCAGATTTTCCGGTAGGGTTCGTCACAGATGATCTTGGTGATTTCGATTCGGCAGAGACCTTGGAGGAGGAGGTTGGAGGTGCCGTTGCTGTTTTTTTGGCAGGCGCGTATGATCCCGACGCTGGCAACGCGATGCGGTGGCTCGAACTTTGTCAGATCACCAGCTTGGTCCAGATCGAGACCTGCGACGGCGAAAAGCCGGTTTGAGAGCAACGTGTCGCTGAGCATCTGGCGGTAGCGCGGCTCGAAGATGTGCAGCGGCATGAGGGCCTGCGGAAAAAACGCGGTGTTGGGGAGCGTCATCACGGGCACTTCATCGGGCAGCGTTATTTCCATTTCCATGGCGCGGAGCGTAGTGGGGACTGAGGTAAATTCAACTGTGCCAGTGCGATGGCGCGCGCCCGGAGTTTTGTCGCAGCACTGTGCCAAGCTGGCGTGTTTATGGCGAGGGAGGATGGAGTTCTAGGAGGTCGGGAAGTTTTCTAACTGATGGACGGCAAAGACTAGGGTGCAATTAGACCATGGAGGCACATGCGTTGCTGAGTGGGTCGCATGAGCCGTATTCTCGGAATCGATCTTGGCACCACCAACTCCTGCATGGCGATCATGGAGGGCGGCGAGCCCGTCGTGATCCCCAACGCCGAGGGCGCTCGCACGACGCCGTCTGTCGTAGCGTTTACGAAGTCCGGCGAACGCCTCGTGGGCCAAGCCGCCAAGCGGCAGGCCGTCACGAATCCGCGCAATACCGTTTTCTCCGCTAAGCGTTTCATCGGTCGCAAATTCACCGAGGTCCGCGAAGAGGCGAAGAACATGCCGTTCAAGACCGTCGAGGGCAAAAACGGCGACGCCTACATCGAGGTGCAGGTGGGCGATAAAACCGAGCAGTTCGCGCCGCAGCAGATCGCGGCGTTCGTGCTCGGCAAGTTGAAGGCCGATGCCGAGGCCTACCTTGGTGAGAAAGTCACGCAGGCCGTCATCACGGTGCCCGCATACTTCAATGACTCGCAGCGTCAGGCCACTAAGGACGCCGGCAAAATCGCCGGTCTTGAGGTGCTCCGCATCATTAATGAGCCCACTGCCGCCTCGCTCGCCTACGGTCTAGACAAAAAGAAAGACGAGAAGATCGCGGTGTTCGACTTGGGCGGTGGCACGTTCGACGTGTCGGTGCTTGAGATCGGCGACGGTGTGTTTGAGGTGAAGGCCACCAATGGCGACACGCACCTCGGCGGCGATAATTGGGACGAGTCTCTCATCGGCTGGCTAGTGGACACGTTCAAAAAGGAAAACGGCATCGATCTCCGCAAGGACCCGATGGCGCTTCAGCGCCTGAAGGAAGAAGCCGAGAAGGCGAAGATTGCACTCTCGTCGGCACAGTCCGTGGACA
>JANOAF010000688.1:0-1812 GCA_031411015.1 Opitutaceae bacterium
AAAGACTTCTTCGCTAACTGAGCCTGTGCTTGGATTGTTGATGATTCCCTGATCAATGTTTATCAAAAATTCAGAATGCTCTGAATTGCTAGATTTCCCAATGCAAATAATGTTGCCATATTCTTTTGGATAACACTCCATACCAAAATAGTCGAATTTTTCTCCAGTAATAATAAAGCTGCCAAGGCTAAGTAGATACTTAATGCGATCTCTAGGGTTTGGAGGATTACCTTCTTCTAAATAACTAATGCTAACTTTGGCCTGATCCTCCACCGAGTTGGAATAAAAATCGTAAATATGCAAATTTTTCTTTTGATTTAGTAAAAAATTGAAGGTTAACCCTTGCCCTTGCTCAATTTTAGAAATATCCTCTATTTGTATCTTGTTATTCAATAGACTTTCTTTTTTAGGTTGATAATCAATTGCAAACTGTCCCAAAAAGCGTAACGACTCAAAACTCCTATAACTTGTGACTTTTCGTTGTCCTAAAGTTGTTTTAATAATTAACTGGGGTGTTAATTGCCACGCAACTAAATCCCCTTCTTTATGTTTATCTTCATAGATTGGTGTTTCTGGGTGTGGTGAAACATTCCATGCTTCCAGTAAACGCCAAATTGCAGCATCCACCTCCTTCCAATGCTTTAAATTTTGGCGGTGCATACGCCAATCCACACGGATTCCACCATAAATAAGCGCAGAAAAGTGCCCACTTACCCAGCCATCATCACCAATCGAATATATATAAACTCCTGAGATTTGTTTATCTTTCGATGCTCCAAAACAACTTTTAACGGCAACAGAGGCATTAACGGTAACGGAGCTATTTTCGAGTACGCAATCAAGACCAAATTCGTTTGTTTGTACGGCCTGTTTAAACTCTCTCGATTCTTTATCTTTTCTATATGCGTCATTTGTGAAATCAATATCATCTAAATTACCCAGAGAATGAATCTGCACCTTGACTTGATTTATATCATCAAACTCTGAATCCTTTGCTCTATCCGTTGCCTTAACCTTAGCCCCATTCAACATTAAATTAAACTCCAATGGGTGTCCTAAAGGGTAGCCTAATGGCCCTTTTTCTACTTCCTCTTCACTGATAGTTGGGAATTTTTCTGGTTCATAATCAACCGGAAATTGCCCTACATAACGCTCTTGTTCAGGATTGTAAAACTCATCTTCACATCCAGCGCATGTATTTGGTATATGCTCACGCCGTTGTCCTAACTCGGTTCTTATGATGAGCGATGGGCTGAGCCGCCATGTCACCACCTCACCCTCTTTTGGAATGACTGCATCTTTTCGCATACAAGCACTCGTTAATAGCACCGTTATTATTAATATTAAGGTGATGAACTGCCTAATCATTGAATCTGCCTTTGCTAAATTAATTCGCGTAAGTAATAAGCATTTAAGTTTTTTAAACAAAGTTACCCGCACTTTGCATCATAACCGTGTGTAAAAGCTTGCTTGTGTAACGTGATTTAGTGAAAATTTTTCATCAAAATATCATGGCGTATTCTCATTAAGCTACGCATAAGTTATTTAAAAAATTCTGCCAATTCTTCAATTGCGCTTAATTATTCCCATAAATACTTTGTACTTTTAATTTAGCCTTGCTTTAAGTAAGGTTTTTATTGTGTAAGTATTTAGTAAAAAAGCTTTTTAATCATACGATTAGCGCGTAAAATGCCCAAACTTTAGAATTTGTAGCGAATACCTTGGAACAATACACAACAATGCTCGCAAAGCCCATTCACAGCTATCGCCCTTACTGGGCGAAGCGGTTTGGTGCTGCGCCGATTTTACCTA
>JANOAF010000689.1:0-2439 GCA_031411015.1 Opitutaceae bacterium
CCGAAGGTTTCTGCAGGCGAGGTGATCGTGCGCGTGAGCTACACCGGCTTTCCCGCCGAGACGCAGACCGTGAAAATTTCCGCCGGCCAGACCACGCAGCAGGACTTCACGCTGCGCACGGCAAAGGACATCGCGATGGACACGACCGTGAAACTCGATGCGTTCACCGTCGCCGCCAACCGCGACATGGCCGCGTCCGACATCGCCGTGAACGAGCAGCGCTACGCCGCCGGTATCAAGAATGTCGTCTCCACCGATTCGTTCGCCGACATCGCGGACGGCAACGTCGGCGAGTTCGCCAAATATCTCCCTGGCGTCACGCTCAACCGCAGCGGTAGCGATGGGCTCAACATCTCGATCGGCGGCGTGCCGCCGAGTGGCACGCCCATTTTGCTGGACGGAAACGGCATCGCGAGCGCGGCCTCGTCGAACACGGATCGCACGGTCGAATTCGAGAACATCGCGGTCGGCGGCATGTCGCGCGTCGAGGTCTCGCGCTCGCCGACGCCCGATGCGCCAGCCAATGCCATCGGCGGCTCGGTGAATCTGGTGAGCCGCAGCGCGTTTGAGCGCTCGAAGCCGCTCTACACGTTCAAGACCTATTTTTCGTTTCGCGGCGGCGACTTCGACTGGGGCAGGACTCCCGGGCCTTTCCAGCATGCCGCGTATCCTTATGAGCCGAACCTCGAGCTGAGCGCCATCGTGCCGGTGACGCGCAATTTCGGCTTCACCGTCAGCGGCCTCGTGGCGCGCACGCGCAACAACGGCCCCGGCGTCGTGCTGGACTGGGTGCCGACTGTGGCCGCGCAGTCAGCCAATTTTCCGGCCACCACGCCGGATAATCCCTATCTCGTGCGCTACCGTCTGCAGGAACGGCCGAAGATCACCGTGCGCAATACCTTCAGCGCCTCGACGGACTGGCGGGTGTCGCCGACCGATGTGTTCACTGTCGGGTTTCAGTATTCGTATTTCATGGCCGAATTCTGGGTGCGGCAGCTCAACGTCGATGTGGGCCGGGTGACATCGTTCGGCCGCGACTTCACTCAGGGCGCAGCCGGCGCCGGCTTCGCGCAAATCCTCACCGACGCGCGCGAAAAAAATGGCACGAGCTACGCCCCCAGCATCCGGTGGAAGCACAACGGCCGCGTGTGGCAATCGACGGTTGGCGGAGCGTATTCCTTCGCGTCGAACCACTACGCCAACGAGGGATATTTCCTAGGCAACAATGCGTTCTATCGCGGCCTCACGGTGCGTTTCGACCAAGTCACGGAGGATCATCCGGGGTCGATGGCGATCACCGATGCGACTGGGGCCAAAGCAGACCTCTACAGCTTGAGCAACTATCGTCTGGAGAGCGTTTCGGGCCAGACGTTCAACAGCGCGGCGGTCGTGCGCACGGCTTACGCGAATACGAAGCGTGACCTCGATCTGTGGGTGCCGCTCACGGTCAAGACTGGCGTGGATCTGCGCGTCGAAGAACGGGACTTGCGCCGGCCAACCTACAGCACGAATTTTCTGGGCGCCGACGGAATCGCGGCGAACGCCGACAACACCGCGGCGCCTTTTCTCGATCCCAGTTATTCGCAGCGCGACCTTCTCTTCGGGCCCCGCATGCAGTGGTTCGACAACGACAAGATCGGCGGGGCGTTTCGCGCCAACCCGAACCATTTCGCGAGCACGGAGACCGACGCCGTGAACGCCTACCGCAGCAATGTCACCAGCTCGCAGGCGATCACCGAGACCATCTGGGCGCCCTACGTCCGGCTTGATGCCCGGCTCCTCGATGGCCGCGTGCAGTTAACCGGCGGATTGCGCTACGAGCGCACGGAAGACGAAGGCAACGGCCCCCTCATCGATCCGACGCGCATCTATCAGCGCAATGCCAGCGGCCAGATCGTGCGCGACACCGCGGGTCGTCCCGTGGTGGTTTCGCCACTGGCCAGTCTCGCCGGCACGAAGCTCGCCTACGTCGAGCGGGGATCGCACGCGAAGAAGAGTTACGACGGTTTTTTCCCGAGCCTGAACGCCTCGTTCTCTCTCCGGTCCAACCTGATCGCCCGTGCCTCCTACGGCCGGTCGATCAACCGGCCGAATTTCGGCAATATTCTCCCTTCAATGAATCTGCCCGACACGGAGACCACGAACCGCACGATCACGCTCACCAATCCCAACTTGAAACCTTGGACCGCCGACAGCTACGGCCTCGCGCTGGAGTATTATTTCAACGAGCCCTCGACCGGCGTCCTCTCCACGCGCGTCTATCAGCGCAACATCACGGACTTCTTCGGTTCAGCGCTGCTGCCGGCGACCGACGACCTGCTGGAGCCCTATGGCATTGATCCCGCCACCTATGGCGAGGCGCTCGGCTATCTTGTGAGCACGACGCGCAACGTCGGCGACGCCAAGGTCTCTGGGGCCGGTAGTCGAACTCGGCCCCAG
>JANOAF010000690.1:0-4766 GCA_031411015.1 Opitutaceae bacterium
CAACGCGCTCCACCTGCGGAATCGCGAAGCCGTGCTCACGCGAAATTATCCTTCGCTGCGTCCATCAGGCCGATGAAGACATCTTCGAGGCTCGCGCTCGTCCGCGCCCACGTGTGGGCCGTGTCGCGCTGGGCGGCGATGGCGGCGTCGAGTTTCACCGCGTCGCGTCCGCTCGCGTGCAGCGTGTTGCCGAAGGCGACGACTTGTTCGACTCCGGGCTGGCTGCGCAACGCGTCCGCGATGCGGCGGAGCTCGGGGCCGGTGACGGTCCACGTCGTGAGTTTGGCCGAGGCGATAACTTCGGCGACGGTGCCGCGGGCGAGGAGATGGCCGTAGGCGAGATAGGCGAGGCGGTGGCAGCGCTCGGCCTCATCCATGTAGTGCGTGGTGATGAGAATGGTCAGGCCTTCGGCCGCGAGTTGGTGAATTTCGTCCCAGAAATCGCGCCGGGCCTTGGGGTCGACGCCGGCGGTGGGCTCGTCAAGTAACAACAATTTGGGCTCGTGGATCAGCGAGGCGGCGAGCGCGAGACGTTGTTTCCAACCGCCGGAAAGCTGGCCCGCGAGCTGGTGGCTGCGGTTGGCGAGGCGGAGACGCTCGAGGCTGCGTTGCACCGCCGCGGCGCGGTGTGGCACCGCGTAGATGCGCGCGATGAAATCAAGATTCTCGCGGATGGTCAGATCCTCGTAGTAGCTGAAACGCTGCGTCATGTAGCCGACGTGGCGTTTGATTTCCGCCTGCTGCGTAAGCAGGTCGAAGCCGAGACAGGTGCCGCGTCCGGCGTCGGGCGTGAGGAGCCCGCAGAGCATGCGGATGAAGGTCGTCTTGCCCGAGCCGTTGGGCCCGAGGAATCCGTAGATCTCGCCGCGCCGCACTTGGAGATCGATCGCGTTGACGACCGTTTTGTCGCCGAAGCGTTTCGTGACGCCGGCGACGTCGATGGCGAAATCGGCAGCGGGGATCATTGGGTGGCTTCGGGGCGGGTCGGAGACCCGCCCTACTTGGCGAGCACCACATCCACCGGCTGGCCGGGGTGCAGATCGCGCGCGACGGCGGGGTCGAGGGCGGCTTCCACCATGAAGACGAGCTTCGCGCGGTTGTCGCGATTGTAGAGGATGGGCGGCGTGAACTCCGGGCGCGTGGAAAGATAGTTCACCCGCGCCTCAAGCGGCGGCGCGCGGCCGGTGAGGGAAACCCGCACCGGATCGCCGGCCTTGAGCGTGGCGAAATCTGCCTCGGGCAAAAAGAAGCGGACCTTCAGATTTTCCGGCGGCAGCAGCGCCACGATCGGGGTGCCGGCGGGGACAAATTCGCCCGCGCGAAACAACGTGTCGTGCACGAGGGCGGCGTGCGGCGCGGACTGCGCTTTTTGCGCGACGGCCCAGTCGGCACGTTCGCGCGCAGCGCTCGCGGCGGCGACCTCGGCGGCCGCGGCGGCGATGGCATCGGAACGGCCTCCGAGCTGAGCCGTGGCGAGCTGCGCGGCGGGTTCCTCAATGGCGCGGGCGTTGCGCTCGTGCGTCAGCCGTGCGCGGTCGAGATCCGCGGCCGAGATGACTTTCCCCTTGAACAACTCTTCTTGTCGGCCGAGTTCGGATTTTGAGAGCGCGGCGGTGGCGCGGGCTTGTTCGACCCGGGCTTCGAGTGCAGCGAGCTCGCTGGGGCGCGACCCCTTTTTCAAATCATCAAGCTTGGCCTGCGCCGAACGCAGCCGGTCGGCGGCTTCGCGTTGGGCCGCAAGTTCGCTCGCCGCTTCAAGCGCGAAGAGCAGGATTCCTTTCTCGACTCGCGCGCCGCGCTGCACCGCGAGGTGATCGAGTCTGCCGCCGATCGGCGCGGCGATATAGACGAACTCGCCTTCGAGGTAGCCCTGCCAGCCGGTAACCTCGCGCCGGGCGCAGCCGCTGCAGACCAACCAAAGCGCGAGAAGGGGCGCGACGTAACGCATGCCACGTTGTGCCATCACGTGCGGTGGGCTCCAAGAGCGAAAACAATGTGAAGCATTCGGTGGTGAGGGTGGGGTGCGTGGGTAGTGGATCAGTTTGCGCTCGCACTCGTAGGTCCGGCTTTACGCTCGACCTGCAAATCCCAAACTGAGCCGCTGTCGGCGCGTGGCGTCACTTGACGCAACTTGCGCGCCGTCTCATGGTCTCCCCCCGAGCCATGAGACCACGCGCCTCGTTTTTCCTTTGGTTGTCCGCCGTCGCACTGGCGGCGTGCGCTGCCAGCGGGGCGCAGTCGCAGCTCTCGGGTAAGTCTCCCTTCATGTCCAAGGCCGCCGTGGGTGCCGCCGCACCGACCGCCAATGCGCCGTTGGAGTTTGTCGGCTACTATGAGGATAGTGGCGGTCGGTTATTTCGCGTGCGGGACACGGCATCAAAAAAAGGTGTCTGGCTCCGGCTCAACGAACGCAGCGACGAACCCAACCTCATCGTCAAACAGCACGACGAGAAGCCCAATACTCTCACGGTCGAACATCAGGGTCGCGTGCTCACCTTGGCGGCGCGCGAGGCGAAGATCGCGTCGTCGGGTCCGCTCATGCCTGCGGGAGTTTCGCCGCCGCCGATGCCCAGCACCGTGCCAGCGGCTGTGACCCAATCTGTCGTGCTTAATCCGACACCAGCTGACGAAAAAAGCCGGCTTGAAAGCGTGGCTGCGGAGGTGGCGCGCCGCCGCGCGCTCCGCGTGTTGGCGGAGCAGAACGTCGCTCCGCCGCCTGTTCCCCAGGCGGTGCCGCCGCCGCCGGGCATGCCAGCGATGCAACCGGTGCCGAACCGCGCGCGGTAGCGCAGAAAAAATTTCGTGCGTGCTCGGTCGGGCCGGCTAGCGTGCGCCAGCCATGACCGCCACCACACCCGCACCGACCACCGCCACCGGTCTGGCGAACGGAGTGCTCGTGCGGCGGCTCCTCGCCCTCGCGTGGCGCTACCGGCTGCATTGCCTCCAGGTGCTCGCGATTCAGCTCGTGCTGCTCACCATGGGCATCGGCGGCCTGACTCTGACCGGGGTGGGGATCGACTACATTAAGCATCAGGTCACCGGGACGCCGCTTTCGGACAACGCCCTGCACCTCAACCTGCCGACGGCGTGGCCGTATTGGCAGGTGCTCGCGCTGCTCGCCGGGCTCATTCTCCTGCTCGCTGTCGGCCGGGCGGTGCTCAACTACATCTACGCCGTCTCGGTGAACCGCCTCGTGCAACAGCGGCTCGTCGTCGATCTGCGCAGCGAGGTTTACGACAAGCTTCAGCGGCTGAGTTTTCGTTTCTTCGACGCCAATAACACGAGTTCGATCATCACCCGCGTCACGAGCGATGTGCAGAGCGTCCGCATGTTTGTCGATCAAGTCCTCATCCAAGGCGTGATCATGGTGATTTCGCTCACGGTGTATGTCATCTACATGGTCACGCTGAGCCCGTCGCTCACGCTGGCGTGCCTCGCGACGGCCCCGATACTCTGGGCGCTGTCCGCTTGGCATACGCGCCGCACGCAGCCGGAATACGCGCAGAACCGCACGCTGGTGGAAAAAATGGTGCAGACCTTCGTCGAGAGCATGCAGGGCATCGCGGTCACCAAAGCCTTCGGGCGCGAGGCCGAGGATCGCGCGAAGTTCGACGCCGCCAACCGCGAGGTGCTCGTGCAACAGCATCTGATCTTCTGGCGCGTGAGTCTCTTCTCGCCCGCGATCGGTTTTCTGACGCGGATCAATATGATGGTGCTGCTCGGCTATGGCGGCTGGCTCGTCGTGCACGGGCAGCTGCCGCTGGGCACGGGCCTCATGGTTTTTGCCGGCCTACTCGAACAATTCTCCGGTCAGGTGAACAACGTCGCCGCCATCGTGAGCTCCGTGCAGCAGGCACTCATCGGCGCGCGCCGCGTGTTTGAAATCCTCGATGCGCCCATCGAGGTGAAGAGCGCGCCCGATGCGTTGCGTCGCCCGAAACTCCGGGGCGAGGTGGCGTTTGAAAATGTCTCCTTCGCCTACGACGGTGCCGCGGCCGTTGTCCGCGAGATCAACTTGCGCGTGGAGCCGGGCCAGTGCGTCGCGATCCTCGGGGCGACGGGCGCGGGCAAGAGCGTGCTGATGAGTCTCGTGCCGCGCTTCTTCGATCCGACGGCGGGTCGCGTGCTGCTCGACGGCATCGATGCCCGCCAAATCGATCTCGACGATCTGCGGCGCAACATCGGGCTCGTTTTCCAAGAAAGCTTTCTCTTCTCCAACACCGTCGCGGCGAACATCGCTTTCGGTCATCCCGAGGCGACGCGCGCCCAAATCGAGAAGGCGGCGCGCATCGCGGCGGCGCATGACTTCATCATGGCGCTGCCGCAGGGCTACGACACCGTGCTCGGCGAAAGCGGCAACACGCTCTCCGGCGGCCAGCGGCAGCGCCTCGCCATTGCCCGCGCCGTGCTGCTCGAGCCCGCCATCCTGCTCCTCGACGATCCGACGGCGGCGATCGACAGCGAGACGGAGCACGAGATCTTCGAAGCCCTCGATCGCGCGATTGCGGGACGCACGACATTTATTGTGGCGCACCGGCTGAGCACGCTGCGGCGGGCGGATTTCATCCTCGTGCTGGAGCAGGGGAGAATCGTCCAGCGCGGCACCCACGAGCAGCTCATGCGCGAGAAGGGCCCGTATCTGCGCGTCGCCAATCTTCAGCTCGTGGACAACCGCGAATTGCAACAGCTCGGTCTGCGGGAGGGCGCGGTATGAAGCCCGGTTCAGTTGTCGGGCGGGGTCGCCGAACCCCGCCGGGTGTGGGAAA
>JANOAF010000691.1:0-8579 GCA_031411015.1 Opitutaceae bacterium
GTAGGCGAGCAGCGGGGGCGGGAGCAGGCTGAAGAGGGCGTCGGCCCCACTAGCGACCGAGATGGTGATCGTGAGCACGTAATCTATGAGCAACGCGCTGCCGGAGACGACACCGGCGGCGGGCGAGAGCAGCTTGCTCGCCACGAGGTAGCCGCCGCCCCCCGTGGGAAACAGCTCGATGATCTGCGAGTAGCTCGCGCAGATCGCGACGATGGTGACGACGCTCGCGAGTGCCACGAAGACCGCGAGGTGGGAATGCCCGCCGAGGGCACGAAACGTCTCCTCGGGACCATAGCACGAGGAGGAAAGCCCGTCGGCACCGAGTCCGACCCACGCAAAAAGCGCGATGAGGGAAACCTTGTGGAAGAGCGTGTGGTCGGAGAGCGAGCGGGCGCGGCCGACGAAGAGTGAGCGGAAAATGGACATGGTGATGGCTTGAGCAGGTTGGGAGGGTGGCGCGCGTTGACCCAACGCGATCCACCCGGGATGTATTCAGGCGGCCTTGTCGTTGGACTTCTCTCGGACGAGGAGGGCGAGCATCGAGTCGAGGAGGCCGTTGCCACCTTGCGCACCGGTGACGCTGACGTCGGGCACGAGGCGGATGTTTTTGTCGGCGAGCGTCTGCGTGAGTTGCATCACGGTGTAGTTCGCACCGCCGAGGGCCTCGACGCCGGCGCGATAGGCTTCGGCCTTGGCGTTGCCCGTGGCGCGGATGGCGTCGGCCTCGCCGAGCGCGCGGAGCTTGGTGGATTCGGCTTCGCCGCTGGCGGAGCGGATGGCGGCTTGCGCGTGGAGCTCGGCGATGCGCACGCCCTGATCGGCGTCGACCATCTGCTGCTGGATGTTGGCGAGGGCGGTGGCCTTCACGAGTTCCTGGCGCTGGCGTTGGGCGGCCTCCTGCGTCTCGTAGGTTTTCTTTTCCTCCTCGGCGATTTTGCGGTCGGTCTGGGTTTTCATCAGCTCGACGGGCGGAGTGATGTCACCGATGAGCGTGTCGATGGCCTGCACGTCGTAGGCGGCGAGGGCAGTGCGGATGTGCGCGGCGGCCTCGACTTGGCGGGCGCTGCGGGCGTTTAGGAAATCGAGCACCGTGTGGTGCTGCGCGGAGTTGCGGAAATAATTTCCGACGATCGGCTGGAGCGCGTGGTCCACGAGGTTCTGCATCGAGCCGAGACGCGAGATGACTTTCGGGGCGTCGAGCGCGCCGACGTGGATGATTTGGGAAACGTCGAGGTTGAATGCGAAGCCGTACTTCGAACGCACTGTGATCGAGCTGAGCTTGTCGTCGAAGTGATGGGCTTCGGTGCGGTTGGCCCAGTTGAGGACGATGTTCGTGGTGGGCACGAGCTCGACGCGCATCACGCGGGTGTTCACGGGGTGTTTGCCGGGAAAAAGCGGCGAGACCCACACTCCCTTGTGGCCGACGTTGACGAGGTCGCCGTGTTTAAACGCCGCGCCGCTTACGTCCTCATGCGCGAGGCCGACGAACGAAATGACCACGCCGACGGAGCCGATCGGGATGTTGAGCATCGGCACCTGCTCGACGGCGACGAACCAAGGGTTGAGGTTCCACGCGCCGGAGAGAAGGACCTGTTCCTGCAAGCCACGCCGCCCGCCACCTACGAGGAAGGCCTGAGCGTTTTGGAAGTTGTCGTGGTGGTGGACGAGTGCGCCCGCGATGTCGCCGGTGTCGATCGGGCGGCCGTCGAGGGCGGTGACGATGCCGACCATGTCGGGCGTGATGCGTGTAACCAGCAGCTGATCGGGCGACATGCCATGGTGCGGCGCGGTCGCGGCTGTGATGACCGTGAAGAGTGCGGGGTTAATCCGGTAGGTGCCGGCGGTGAGGAGACCGAGCTGGCGGCCTTTCTCGCCGCCGCTGTGCAGGAAGGCGCGTGCGTCCTGAAAATTGTCGCACACGACGACCTTCGCGAGCAGCCGCTCCGGCGGAATCGGCGCTCCCGCCGCGGCCACGATGCAGGCGATCTCGCCCTGCGGAACGACGACCACTGGCACTTTCGCGACGCGGAATTGCCAGAAGCCGTAGCCAAAGTGCAGGCCCGGCGGGAGCGTGTCGGCCTGATAGCCGGCTTCGCCTTCGAGCGCGATGAACTGTCCCGCGGGCAGCGAGCGGCGCGCGAATTTTTTAATCACCACGCCGACGTGGTCCTCACGGATCACGACAATGCCGAGCAGCAGCGGCGCAAACACGAGGCCGAGACCGAGCAGCACCGCGCGATCAAACCAACCGCTCGCGGCGAGAAACGCCGTGAGCACCAAGGCGAGCGACGCGCCGCCGAGCGCGAGGCGCGAGGCGAGGGAGCGCGGTTGCAGGGCGAGGCCCTTGAGCACGAGGCTCAGGCCGACGAGAAGGGCGAGCGCGCAGAGCGCACCCGCGGAGGCGAGGGTTGAAGCGAACGTCGAGGTCATGGCAGTAATCTCCGACAAGCATCGCTCCGCCCGCGGTATTCCCGCGCGCGGACACAATGCGGCTGCGTTGGAGCGACCGTGGAGACACCGCGTAGGCGGGCCCTAGTGGATCACCCTCCCCAATGCCGACGAGGTTAGCTGACGGGCTTGGTCCTAGGAAGTGACCTTGGCAGCGATTACCCGCGGCCGTGCGCCCCGTCCGCGAAATTTTGGTTTCACGGAATCTGGTTCCCCCGTGCTGGCCACCGAGGAAGCGGTGGCAGCTTAGGCGTGCGAATCCAAAGAACGGACCGGCACGATGTCGCCCCGGTCCGCCGGCACAAGCCCCCGCTGGCACCGCCCGCGCAACTCGCGCGGCACGGCGCGGATGGCGGTATTATTGTTTCGGATGAGAAGGCGCGGCTTGTGCGCGGGCGTTTCCACCTGCTAACGTGGCGCTTCATCTCCACATGACACCCCAAGGTATCGCTCGTTTGGTCGGCTTCGCGATTCTGATTTTCGCCGCGATCCTCATGGCCGTGTCCGGCACCTACGTGGTCAAGCCCGGCTTCCGCGGTGTCGAGGTCACGATGGGGCGCGTGTCGACGGCGTTCAAACCCGAGGGCTTTGGCTTCAAGGCGCCGCTCGTCACCGACATTCGCCAAATCTCCATCCGCCAGCAGACGGCGGAGGACAAGGCGGAGTGCTATTCGTCCGACCTCCAGCAAATCGCGGTGGACCTCAAGGTGCTGTTTCGCGTGCCCGAATCGTCGGTCGTGAAACTGTTTCAGGATTTCTACGGTGACCCGTTTCAAAGCCTCGTCGCCCCGCGCGTGCAGGAGGCGCTGAAGGAAGTCGCGGCTTTGCAGAGCGCCGAGCAGATTGTGAAAAACCGCGAGCAGGTGAAAACGCGCTCGCTCGAGATCGCCCGCCGCAAGGTCGGTCCGCTCCTCGTGATCGAGGACATCGTGATTCAAAACATCGCGCTCACCAAGGAACTCGAGCACGCCATCGAGGCCAAGATGGTGCAGGAGCAGGAGGCCTCGAAATCAAAATACCTCCAACAGCGCGTGCAAATCGAGGCCGACACCGCCGTCATCCGCGCCAAGGGCGAGGCCGAATCGATCATGATCCGCGGCGATGCGCTGAAGAAGAATCCGGCGTTCGTCGAACTCCAGATCGTCGACAAGTGGGACGGCATCGCGCCCATCGTGATCGGCGGCGGCGATAAAGTGATGCTCACACTTCAAGATATCGAACGTCTCAAATCCCAGAAGTCTAATGCCTCCTCCCCCGCCCAGCCGGCCGCTGCGAACCGTCCGGCCACTCGCTGATCCCATGAACCCTTCCCTCGTGCCCAAGCTGATCGGCGTGGCCGTCCTCGTCTTCGTGCTGCTCATTATTTCCTCCGCCACGAGCTACGTGATCGAGCCGGGCACGCGCGGGCTCAAGGTCACGCTCGGCAAGACCGAGGATCATTTCCTGCCGCCCGGCTTCGGCTTCAAGGCTCCCTTCGTCACCAGCATTGTCGCGGTCAACATCCAGCAGAAAACCCAGACCGTCCGCGCCGACTGTTTTTCCTCCGACCTCCAGCAGGTGAAGATCGACCTGCGCGTGCTCTACCGCGTGCCGGAGGCGGCCGTCGTCCAAATCTACCGCGAATTCGCCGGCGATCCCTTCGACAGCCTCATCGCCCCGCGCGTGCAAGAGGCGATCAAGGAAGTGACCGCCCTCCTGACCGCCGAGCAGATCGTGAAGAGCCGGGAGGAAATCAAAAAGAAGGCGCTCGCCGCTGCGACGCAGAAGATCGGTTCGCTCCTCGTCGTCGAGGACATCGTCGTGCGCGACATCAACCTCTCGAACGAACTCGAAAAAGCCATCGAGGGAAAAATGGTGGCCGAGCAACAGGCCAATCAGGCGCGGTTCACGCAGGTGCAAACCCAGGTCGAGGCCGAGACCGCCGTCATCAGTGCGAAGGGCGAAGCCGAGGCCATCCGCGTGCGCGGCGAGGCGCTGCGGCAGAGTCCCTCGTATCTCCGCTGGAAAATTGTCGAGCGTTGGAACGGCCGTTCGCCGATGGTCGTGCCCTCCGGCCCCGACAACAACGGCGCCGCGCTACTCCTCCCGCTTGGTCCCGTCGAGAAACTGCCGACCCCATGACCCCGCGCACGCGCGCCTTCCTGCAATTCGGCACGCTGGTGGTCGTGGCAGTCCTTCTGTTTCTTATTTTCCCGCGCGCGGCGGCGTTCGCGGAAATGGCGGCGCTAGAACTCCGATATTTCTGGTGGCTCATCTTGCTGCTCGCGCTGGCGGTCTGGCTGGTCTGGGGCGTCGGCCGCCGGCCGAAGAAATAGGCGGCGGGACTGACGGCGTTTCGCTTAACCCGCGGTTTGCAGTTATTTCTTGAGGAGCGCCTCCACCTCCGCGAGTCGCGCCGCGGCTTCGGGCACGCCGCCTTCTTTCGCGCGGAGAAAAAGCGCCCGCGCCGCCGGCAAATCCGGCTCCTTCAAAAAGCACAGCGGCTCCAGCTTGGCGTGGTTCATCAGCACGAGGCCCGCGCGGTAGTGGTCGGCCGGTTTTCCTGCCGCGACCATTTCGTCGAAGAGCTGGCGCGCCCCCGCTCTTCCCTCTTGGTCGGTCTTGGGGTCAAGGTAGGTCAGCCGGAAAAGCCAAGCCGCGGCTTCGAAATCGGCGTGTGCCGCTCCGGCCACATGGAGGAGTCTTCGTCCAGCCTCGTCCTCGTCCCGCAGGTAAGCCAGGCCGAGCTCGCGCATCGCCACGCCATCCCCGGCGTCGGCGGCGTGCTGCAACTTGCGGAACTTGGCGATTTTTTGGGCTTTCAGTTGCGCAGTCGTGAGCCCGGCCGCGCTCCCACGCCCCACGCTCGCGCGCAATGCCGCCACGTCGGCCAGCCGGACCGCCGCCTCGGCCACGCCGCCCTCCTTCGCTTTGGTGAACAGCGCCTGCGCTCCGTCCAGATCGGGCTCGGCGAGGAAACAGCTCGGCTCCCGCTGCGGATCGTTGAGCAGGACCAAGCCGGCGCGATGGGTATCGGCGGGTTTGCCCGCCGCGGCGTTTTCGAGAAACAACGTGCGGGCATCGGCGACTTCCTCGGCACTGGCGCCCGCCTCGAGATAAATCACACGGTAGCACCAGACCATCGCCTCGAAGTCGGCGCAGTTTTTCGCCGCCAGCGCGACGTAGTCGAAGCCCCCCAATCCATTCTGTTCCGTGACCCCGCCGCGATACAGCGCCAGACCGTGCTCGCGCTGGGCCTGGGGATCGCCGGCATCGGCCGCGCGCCGCCGCGCCTCGATGCGGGCGGCCTCCGCCACGCGGGCCTGCGCCGGGGTGAGCGATTGCGCGTTGAACCCGGGCTCACTCAGCGCGGCGAATTCTTCCCTCGCGTAATCGTCGCCCTCCGCGCTCAGGCGTGCAAAAATTTCCCGGGCCCGGGCCGGCGATTTCGGCCGGCCCACTCCGTCGCGGTAACACTCCGCAAGCGTCGGCCGCACGCTCCGCTCACCCGCGGTCGCGGCCACCTCAAGCCAGTCCACCGCCTCGGTCAATTGCGCCTGCCACGCGGGCGAATCGGGTTCACCGTTTTTCTCGCGGCGCAGCGCATCGCGGAGCAACCACCGGCCGAGGATCGGTGCCGCATTCGGTTCGTCGCGCTCCGCCGCGGCCCGCACTAACTCCAGCGCAAATTCCAACGCCTGCCCCTCGATCGTCACGTAGCTGCTCAGGGCGATTTGCGCCCAGACCCGTTGCGCCTCGCGATAACCGTCCAGCGCCAGCGCGCGCAATTTCGGTTCGGCCCGGGCAAAATTCACGCGATGCCGCTCCGCCTTGTCCGAGCTGCCCTGAATGCCTTCGATCCGCGCAAATTCCGCGAGCGTCGGCGCGGCGATTTCCTGAAAATCCAGTTCCCGCGCGAACTCCCGGAGCACTGCCTCCTCCCCCTCGGCCCACCGCGACTTTTCGAGTAGCCGGTATTCCACCGCATGGCGCGCCTCGCCGATCAGCTTCTTCGCTCCGAAAAAACTGGGTTCCATACCTTCGCCCCGGAAAGACGCGACGGCCAGCCGCAGTTGCGCGCGCACTTTTTCATGAAGCCCGCCCTGCGCGATCACACCCTGGAGTGTCGCCACCGCCTTGGGGCCCTGGCCGGCGGCAAAGTAGGCGTCGGCGAGGGCGCGCGGCGCGGAGGGTGCGTCTTTGACGTTCTGCGCGGCGCGCTCGAGCAGCGCGCTCGCCCGGCCGAGATCGGCCTTGCCGTCGGGGCGGTCGCGCCAGAACAGGCCGATTTCGAGGAGATATTCCGGGCGTAATCCTGGCACGCGTTCGATCTGGGCATTGATCTCCGCGGCTTTGTCCCACTGCCCCGACCGCGAAAAATACCGGCTCACCCAAACGTCCGGGGTTTCGGCGCGGCGGGAAAGCTCCGCCATCTGATCGGTGATCGCATCGGCGCGCGCGCGGTTGACCGAGGCAACATACGCCGGATTCAGCCCGCCGAAAATCTCGGCGAGCGCCCGTAGGGCGTCCACCTTGTCGCCGTCCCGCGCCGATTCCTCCCACAGCGCCACGAGCTCAGCCTCGACCGCGCGCACGGTGGTCGGATGGCGGGAAAATTCCTGCAATGCGAGTCCGCGGCACGCCCAGCCCCACGTCTCAAATACGCGCGCCAACGGAAGTTTCCGGGTCCAAGCCACGGCCTTCGCCGGATCGGCCGGCAGCCTCGCGTCGCCTTGCGCGTAAATCCGCGCGAGGTAGAACGCCGCGACCGCCTGCACCTTTTTAACGTCCATGTTCTGGCCCAACGCCTTTTGCTGCGGCGCGGCGACGTAGACTTTTTCAAGAATCGCCGCCGCCGCGGAGAAATTGCGCTCCGGCCCCTCCACGTAGTCTTTCATCATCCACTCCATCACCGGCAGGTCGCCCAGCTCCGCGCAGCGGTCGCGCCACGTGCGACTCTCCTCCCCGGGTTGCGAAATCCCCAGTCGCGCGCGCATCGCCTCGGGCAAGCCGCGATCGCTCGCAAACACGATGGCCTCGCGCCGGGCGGCCGGATTGCCGTCGATAAATTTGTCCTGCCAAAAGGTCGTGCGCGCGAGATCGAACCATTCCTGAATCGCCGCCGCATCGCCGCCGAGCGCACGCGCCCGCGCCGCCCCAAGCGCGGCATAATAGCTGGTATGAGCGTTCCGGCGCGCATCGGCATAAGCCTGGAGCCGCGCCTGCTCCGCGTAATAATTCGCCCACTCCTTCGAGCGTTTCGCCTTGTCCACGTTTGCCTGATGCTGCCGCAGATCCCAGCGCGCTTCCTCGCTCGCGACTTTGAACGAAAGCCCCGCCTGCATGTAGTAAGCCGAGAGCTGCGCCTCGGTGGCGGTCGCCGCGTCCGGCCGCGCGGCGGACCGCCGGGCCTTCGCGATCTGAGTGTCGAGCGCGCTCGATTTTTCCGCCGCCCAATCGCGCGGGACCGACGGCCGATTGGAAGAATAGCCCGCGTTCGCCTCCGATAAAATCCGCGACGATGAGCCGGAACCCGAAGACGACGAAGAAGAGCTGGAACTCCCGCCCGACGAGATCGAGCTCCGATAACTCGGGGCCGACGGCGGCGGCGGCGGCGCGGTAAACGCCCGCGACAACTGCGCGTTGAAGGAATCGTAGGAACGATCGAGCGGCGACCGATAGGGATCAGCCGCAAAGGCTACACCGACGAGCACCGTGACAGCAGCCAGAGCGAAACGAGGAGCGCGCATGAAAAGGAAAAGAGAGGAAAGGATGGGATTGAAAGCATGGCGACACCCCGCGCAAGGGCAGGCCCTCCTTTCGGCGTGAAATCGGAAGCGCCGCGCGGCTCAGGGAAATCGCGGCACGGGAGATCGCTGCCTGTGATGGCTCATTCTGCTGCTCGCGCCGGCCCTTGCGGCTCGTTTGGGAGTTGGTCGCCCGCCGAAGATGTCGCCGCCGCACGCACTCAATCGCTCGCCTGAAGCGGAAACGTGCCGTGGAGACGTTCTCCCTCGCGGAATAAAGCTCCCCGGAGAAAGCTCCGGGGCATTTGAACAACCCCAGTATGAGACCCTTGAACCCTGCACGTAGCCGCGTGCGTGAGCGAGTGGACCAACCACCACTCGCTCACGCTCGCGGCTACTTCCCAA
>JANOAF010000692.1:0-2645 GCA_031411015.1 Opitutaceae bacterium
GGGCCGGATGACAAAGTCTTTGCCTTGCTTGACGACGATGCGTGGACCCGACTCCGCGTGGGCCATCACATAGTCCCCGAAGCGCGCGGAGACGCGGATGCGATCGGCCGTCTCGTCGCTGGACCAGTCGTCGCAGACCGCACGGGAAAGATACAATATTTCGCGGGCGGGATCCTGCACTCCCAGCACTCCGCTCGCCAACGCGTCGGCCGCGAGCAGCGCGAGTGACTGCGTCGGGAAATACCGATCGAGCAGACTATCATCCCATAATTGGAGGAGTTCCTGGGCGTGTTCCTTCGGGTTGCTCGCCGGCTCCAGCAGAATGCGCGAGTAACAAAGCCGGGTGCGTTGCTTCCTGATTCCGAACTCCGGGTGGTCGTAGTTGAGCGCCTTGCGATACCACTCGAGTGCCGTGGCGGCGTCGCGGGGGCCGCCGATCGCCTTGTCGTGGATCTCGGCAATGCGCACCATGGCGTCGTTTTCCCCCTCCTGCACGGCCTTGAGCAGAAACGGCATAGCGGCCGCGCGGTCCGGCTGGCGCCCCCAACTCGTGTTCAGGTGTCGCTCTCCAGCCGTAAAGGCCGCCTTCGGCTGGTTCGGCAGCTTGCCGAGGCGCTGGGTGGCCAGCCAGTCGAGTTCGCGGTCTTCGCCGGTGGCGTCTTTTCTAAATTTTTGCAAGTAAAGCAACTCAAGGGTGGTGAGGTCGTCCGCCTCCGCGGCTTTGCGGAGGAAGGCGACCCCGGCGCGGTGCATCTCCGGGCTGGATTTTTCATACATCTCGAAGCCGATCGCGCTCATGGCTTTCACGTCTCCCGCATTCGCCCGAGCGAGCAGGTCTTCCTTGATTTTGACGAGGGCTTCCTTGCGTTGGCGTTCGCGCGCTTGCGCGACCATCTCGACGTGCTTCGCCGCTTCCATGTCACCGAGGCGGGCGGCCTCCGCCATCCAAGCGGCGGCGTTTTGTTTGTCTGCTTGCGAGGCAGCCGGGTCGTTGGCCACGTCGAGCGCAAGCAACCGCATCGCGGGCACGACGCCGGCGAGGGCTTGGGCGTTCAGGCTTTTTCGATGCTCATATTTTTTGTTCAGCGCGGCGTTTCGCGCGTTCTGTTCGGCGACGCGGGCGTTGTAGGCGTCGTCCTCCTTCATTCTCTCCCGCAGATACCGGTTGTTGGCCTCCCGCGCATAGTCACCCTGTGACTGCGCGGAGGGACGACTCACGGGAGCGGTAGAGGTTGGGCGTGAGCTGGAATTCGACGACGAGCCGAAAAACGCCTTCTCGCGCCAAGCCTCGTAATTTTTATTTTCCTGGCGGACTTGGTATTCGTCCCTCGCAGAGAAAGCTGACGGAGCCACCACGAGGATAAGGGCAATCGCGAAGATGCGCATGGGGCAGCAAAGTTTGCTTTTACCGGCTCCGGCAAATGGAAAAGATCCGGCTTCCGCGCGAGGAGAAGGCCTAGGCGCCGGTTCGCTCCCTGGGCTTGGCCAGCAGCACAACCGCACCGAGCGCCTGCACGGCTACTTCAAGGCACCGGCCAGGCTCCGCGCCTCGGGCGCGCTTGTCACGTCCGTGTGGGAGCGAATAGTTGCGGCTATGTCCGCCGCCCTTCCGCCATTCGTCCCTGCGCCTCGGCGGGAGATCGTGTGCACTGATGCGATCGCGTGGATGCATGCCCGCGGTCGAATCGACGGCGCGTGCGCGGTGACGTCGCTGCCCGACGTGTCCGAATTGGGCAGAACGCTGCCGGTGTGGCGGGAGTGGTTTCTCGGGGCCGTGCGCCTCGTCGTGGACGCGGTGCCCGCCGACAGCGCGGCCCTCTTTTTCCAGTCCGACATCAAGCGCGACGGCGCATGGATCGACAAAAGCGCACTGGTCATCCGCGCCGCCGAGGATGCGGGTGCGCGCGTGCTGTTTCACAAGATCGTCTGCCGGCGACCGCCGGGGATGCTCACGCAAGGCCGACCCGGGTTCACCCATCTGATCGCGGTTTCGCGGGCGATGAAGTGCCCCGACATCCTGCCGATCCCCGACGTCATCACGGACGCGGGCCGCAGCCTCTGGGTGCGCGCGATGGGCGTGCGGGCGGCGGCGCACGCCGTGCGCTTCGCGCGGGACCACGTGGGGGCGAAGCTGATCTTCGACCCCTTCTGCGGCGTCGGCACGATCCCCGCCGTGGCCAATGCGCTCGGGCTCGACGCCCTCGGGATCGAACTGGCGAAGAAACGCTGCGAACAATCCCGCGCGCAAACCGTGACGACCGCGGACCTCTGATGAACCTTCTTCGTTTTCAGACGTCTGACCAATAGAGACGCGCGCAATGATCCGGCGCGCGCCGTCCGGCAGTAGGGCGGGTCACAGACCTGGCCTTACTTCAATTGTCGTCCGTTGGGCCGCAATCCTCGGCGGCCGTGAGCGCGCCGCTTACTTCGTCTTCGGCACGAAGGGGCGCACGGCGGCGGCGAACAGTTTGTAGCCCTCTTCGTTGAAGTGCAGCATGTCGGCGACGAAGAGCTCCGGCCGCACATTGCCCGCCGCGTCGAGGGTAAGGGTGCGCGTGTCGATGTAGGTCAGGCCGCGTTGGGTTTTGCAGTAGGCGGCGACGAGATCGTTGAGGCGGTTGCCGGCGACGACTTGTTCGAGGCGT
>JANOAF010000693.1:0-2250 GCA_031411015.1 Opitutaceae bacterium
TTTTGATTTTCGATTTTCGAATTCGGTCCGGGAATAATTCACCCCTAGCATCACGATGGATTGGACACCCGGGAGCACGAGCTCCGGCCCGAGGCGCTTGTCCGCAGTCCGCTCCATCCAGTGCATGTCAGCGTGCTGGCCGGCCGCGAGCCACGCGCGCAGCGGCGGGCTGATGGGATTGGCGGTGCTGGCGAACCGCACGTCGTCGAAGCCCAGGGCCTCGACTCGCGCGCGAAATATTTCCTGACGTGAATCCATCGGCGCGGGCGTGCGCGTCACGGATGCGCGCGGGCGAAGTCGGCGGCGTCACGCCGCCAGGCGCGCAACACATGGGCAACGATATCCTGAAGCGGCCGCGCATCGGTGAGGATCACGGTGCCCGACTGTTTGTAGATCGGTTCGCGCGCGGCGTAGAGGGTGCGCACGCGCTCCTCGGGATTTTCGACTTCGAGGAGCGGACGGTTCCGTTGCCGCGCCGTGCGGGCGAGAATGGTTTCGATCGAAGCGTGCAGGCAGATGACGACCCCCTTGGCCTTGAGGGCGGCGAGCATGCCCGGTTGCACGACGAGGCCCCCGCCACACGCGATCAGGGTGCGTTGTGCCGGGTGGCCACGCTCGATGAAGGTGCGTTCCAGCGCGCGAAAGGCCGGCTCGCCGTCTTGGGCGAAAATCACCGGGATCGATTTTCCCTGCTGACGCTCGATCTCGTGGTCGCTGTCGAGCAGGTGGAAACCGAGTTTCTGCGCGACCGCGCGGCCGACGGTGGTTTTCCCGGTGCCCATGAAGCCGACGAGGTAGAGGTTGACGTCCGCAGGTTCCATCGTGCGCTGTCAGGAGAACCTTGCGCGGCGCACTTTGCCAGACACGAAAAATCCTATGACAGGCGGCCACCCCAACTACGCGTTTGCGAGCGACAACACCGCGGGCGTCTGCCCCGAGGCGCTCGCGGCGATTCAGGCGGCCAACGCGGAACGCGTGCCGAGCTACGGCGACGATGCGCACACGGCGCAGGCGAAGCAGCACTTCAATGAGATTTTCGAGCGCGAGTGCGACTTGTTCTTCGTTTTCAACGGCACGGCCGCCAACGCCGTCGTGCTCTCGGCACTCTGTCAGCGGCACCACGCGGTGCTCTGCCATGAACTCGCGCACATCGAGACCGACGAGTGCGGCGCGCCGGAATTCTTCACGGGCGGCGCCAAGCTTCTGCCAATTGCCGGTAGGCAGGCAAAACTTCGCCCCGCTGATCTGGAGCCGGTGCTGCGCCGCGGGCATGGGGTGCATTTTTCGAAGGCACGGGCGCTGTCGCTGACGCAATCGACCGAGCTGGGCACGATCTACACGCCGGAGGAACTGAGGGCGCTCGCGGATTTGGCGCGCGCCCACGGGCTGCATGTGCACATGGACGGAGCGCGCTTTGCGAATGCCGCCGCCACGTTGGCGCCGCGCGGCGTTTCTCCGGCGGACCTCACCTGGCGCGCGGGCGTCGATGTGCTGTGTTTTGGCGGGACGAAAAACGGGCTGCTCACGACGGAGGCGGTGGTGTTTTTCAATCGCGAGCTGGCGCGCGAGTTCGACTACCGCGTCAAGCAAGCGGGGCAACTCGCCTCGAAGATGCGCTTCGCCGCCGCGCAATGGAACGCGGTGCTGCGCGACGACGTGTGGCTGCGGCATGCCGCACACGCGAACCGGCAGGCGCAGGCGCTGGCGACGGGTTTGCGCGCACTCGGCTACTCGCTCGTCATGCCGACCGAGGCCAACGGCGTGTTTGTCGAACTGCCGCCGCGGGTTTATGAGGCGCTCGAAGCGCGCGGCTGGCATTTCTACAAATTTGTCGGCGAGCACGGCTACCGTTTGATGTGTTCGTGGGACACGCGCGACGAGGAGGTCGCGGCGTTTCTCGCGGATGCGCGGGCGGTGATGTCAGCAATGTAGGCGGGGTGCCATCACCCCGCGGATTTGGGCGTGCAATACCTGAAACCCGCGGGGTGAGCGCGCCCCGCCTACAACCAACCTGCACGGGCACAAAAAAGGGCGGATCACAGACCCGCCCTGCTATGATGGCGAGAGGGTCAAGCGGGAAAAGGGTGTGGTTAATTTTGAGTGGAGTTAGGAGTGGGGGAAGGGAAAGCGGGTGGATTTTTATGGTGGGAGCGCCGCGCGCGCGGGGCGGACGGGGTGAGCCGATCGTCGAAGTGTCTCCGTCCCGGACCTGAACGAGTCGGTCGTCCAAGTTAACCTGCTATCCGCGCG
>JANOAF010000694.1:0-5534 GCA_031411015.1 Opitutaceae bacterium
GGTCGCGGTGACGGATGCGCCAGATGCGGCCGCGGGATTTGTCGCGGTCGGGGTGCGTGCGCGGGACCTCGTTGTGGGAGATGATTTTGTTATACCAGTCGACGATATAGAGCGCGCCATCGGGGCCGAAGTGGATCGCGACGGGGCGGAACCATTTGTCTGCGGTTGTGAGAAAATCGGGGAGTTTTTCGTAGCGGTAGCGGCCCGAGTCGGGCGTGGCGCGGACGGCGTTGATCGTGTTGGTGATGGGGTTCGCGAGGAAAAAGACTTTCGCCCCGGCATCGGATTCGGCGGCACTGAAGCGGCGGAAGTGGCCGTCGCGGTCTTCGGCGAGGGCGAGGCCGCTGAGGCCGGTGCCGCCCATCTGCGCGGGGTTGAGCGGGGGCGGCATGAGCGGTTGGTAGGGGCGGAGCAGATCTTTCGAGCCGGTGCGCACGTAGACGCCCGGCTCATAGGGAATGACGGGGTAGCCTTGGTCGTTGGCCTCTTGGAAAAACGTCTCGCCTTCGCGGGAGGTGAGGAGGCCCCAGATGTTGTTGGGGCCGGCGGTGAGGCTTTCGAAGCTGGAGCCGTCGGGCGTGAAGCGGCCGAGTTTGCACTGGTTGAACGCGATTTCGGTGGAGCCGTCGGCGAAGGGGCGGCCGTCGGGGCGACGAACTTTCGAGTAATTGAAGAGACCTTGCGCGACGAAGATTTGGCCGCCGGGCTGGCGGAGAAATTGGTGGGGAAACAAGTGCGAATCCTGCGTGCCGAAGCCGGTGAGAGTCACGTCGTGGCGGTCGGCGCGGCCGTCGTTATTTGTGTCGCGGTAGAAGCGGATGTCGGTGCCGTATTGGACGAAGGCGCCGTCCTGGTAGGGCTGAACGCCGAGGGGCATGACGAGGCCGTCGGCGAAAACGCGGGGCGGCGCGGTGACGGCGGCGCGACCGGGCGCGGGGGCGGCATAGGGCGAATCGAAGACGACGACTTTGTCGCGACCGCCGGCGGCGAAGAGCGCGTCGGAGGCGGCTTTTTGTTCGTTGCCGTCGACGGGATATTCGAAGGCGGTCATCGACCACATCCGCATCCGCGCGTCCCAAGTGACGTTGATAAATTTGCCGAAGCCGTCGGACTCGGCGGCGACGAGTTCGGCTTCGAAGCCGGGCGGAAGCGTGAAGGCAAGGCGTTCTTCCTCGGGGGTGCGCGGCCCGTCGGTCACCGCATTGTAACTGATATCGCGGCCGCCGCCTGCGGTGGGGAGGGCGGCCGCGACCTTAGGGTTTGCCTTGGTCTCCGCTGCTTTTTTCGGGGCGGGATTTTTTTTCGCCGGCGCGGGCTCGCGGGGTCTCGGATGGCCGACTTGATCCCACGTCGGACCCGGCGTCGCGGGGAGCTCCTCGATGCGCACGTCCTTCACCTGCACGAGGGCGATGCCGCCACTGTGAATCTGCACGGCGATTTTCCCGTCCTGCGCGATCGCCGGCTCAGCCTCGGTGTAGTCGAGTGCCGGAACGCCATTGATCCACGAGCGGATGCGCGCGCCCTCGGTGCGGATCCGGAGTTCGTTCCACTCGCCGGGTTTCACCGCCGCGGTGGCGGCGGCTTGATTGGGCGACTCAGCGATGACTTTGTTGCGTCGCGACTCGTCGTAGAGTTTGCCCCACCAACCATCACCGGCGTCGACTTGGTAGCCGCTCATCTCGGTGTTGTTCGGCACGCGCAGGCTGCGAATCTGCACACCGCTGTTGATCATGCCGGTCTTGGGATCGCCGGTGAGTTTGAGCATCAGGCGCAGATCGAAATTTTGAAACGAGCGCGTGGTCGCGAGGAAGAAATTGCGCGGGATTTTCTCGGTCGTGGAGCCACCCGTGATGAAGCCGCCCTCGACGCGCCACCACTTTGGATCACCCTCCCAGCCGGTGAGCGTCTTGCCGTCGAAGAGTTCGGCGGCGCGACTCGGGGCGGCAAATACGAGGAGAAAACCAAGCAGCGCGAGGAGCGGGCGAAGCCAACGGGGGATTTTCATGGGGAGGAAGTTCCGCCAACTGTGGGGACGCGGGCGCGCAGGTAAAGCCCGCGTCACAATTCCAAGTCCCACAGGACACCGCGTATTTTGTCGTCGCGAGCCACGGCCCCCCGCGCATTGGATGGGTGTCATGAAATCAGCCCGCCTCGCATTTCTCGGCGCCGCCCTCGTCCTGTTTTCATGCCGCCTCACGGCCGGCGAGCCGCCCGCGGATCTCGGAGCGCTCCGCGTCAAAGCCGATCGCGGCGATCCCACCGCGCAATATAATCTCGGCCTCGCGCTCACGCGCAGCGCGACGACCCCGGCCGAACGCATCGAGGCGTTCGTGTGGCTTACTCTCGCCGCCGAAAGCGGCGCGGGCGACAAAACGCTCGAGACCGTGCTCGACACGCTCAATCCGACGCAAGCGAGGGAGGTGCGCCGCCGCGTCGATGCCGCGCGGGCCGCGAATCCCGCCCTGCGTCCTGCCGCCGCCGTCCCGATCATCGCCACTCCCGCGGCCGGCAGCACGCCAATCATCAGCGTGCCCGGCGATGACAAAGCGTTGCAGGATCAGCTCGCCACCGCCCTCAAGGACAAATCGCAGCTCGCCGCGGAACTCACCGCCGCGTGGAAGGAAGTCGAGCAGCTCAAGGCCCAGGTCGCCCAGCACGCTGACGCCGCCACCACGATCATCGCGGCGCAGAAAACCATCCGCGAAACGCAAGCTAACCTCGCCCGCCAGTCTTCCGAACTGGCCACAGCGCGGGCGGAGGCAGCCGCCACCCGGATTGAAACGGGCAAGCTGCAAACCCAACTCACCGCCGCGCGCGCGCAACTCACCACCAGCGCCGACGCCAAGACCAAGGCCGAAATCGCCCTCGCCGCCGCCGAGCAGGTCGCCGTCGCCCGCGCCGAAGATCTCGGGAAGCTCCGCGCTGCCGCCAGCGCACAGGAACTCGCCACGGTGCGCGACCGCGCCACCGCGACGCGCGAACTCGAAGCGCGGGTTCGCCAACTCGAAACCGAAAAGGCCGCCCTCACCGCAGCCGAGCAGGTCGCTGTCGCCCGTGCCGAGGAGCTCGGGAAGCTCCGCGCGGCCGCCAGTGCGCAGGAACTTGCCACCGTGCGCGAGCGCGCCACGGCGACGCGCGAACTCGACGCCCGCGTCCGCCAGCTCGAAGGGGAAAAGGCCGCCCTCGCCGCAGCCGCCGCGGCCAATCCCGGCGTGTCTCCAGAGGAACTCGCGCGCGCCACCAAGGCGCTCACCGAGGCCGAGGGCAAACTCGCCACCGCCCTCCGTTCCTACACGCTGATCACCACCGAGCGCGACGAACTGCGCGGCCAGATCGCCGACCTCACGGCGAAACTTTCCGCGGCCGAAGCCCGCGCGACTGCCGTCTCGAATCCCGCTCCGCCGACCGCGCCAGTCGCGGCTGCGGCCGTCGTCCCGGTGGTGTCTTCCCCTTCCCTGCCAATCGGCGATCACGCCCCGTCGCGTCCCATGGCACCCTCCAGCGCCGCCGCACGGACCCACGTCGTCACCGTCGGCGACACCCTCTCCAATATTTCCCGTCGCTACTACGGGACGCCAAACCGTTGGACCGAAATTGTCGCCGCCAACCGCGATGTGCTGGTCGACGAGCGCAGTCTAGTCGCCGGAAAAATTCTGCGGATTCCGTAACGGGTTTTTTGGTTCACCCGGATTCCCTTCGCAACAGTTTTTTGCGTCTGTGGTGCGACCGAGAAAACTTCGCAGAATTTTATCGCGCTCCACGGGCGCGCGGCCTCAACTGCGGCGCATCAATGAAGTTTGTCCGCTTTGCGCTGCTCACCGCCGCAATCGCGCCCTCCCCGCTGATCGCGGCTTCCGCGGAATCGAATGCCGCGCCCAAGCCCGTCGAGAAAAATGGCGCTGCGCCCGCCGACTCCGTCAAGGCCAAGGCCGAACGCACGCAAGCGTTGGTGCAATATAATCTCGGCCTCGCGTATTCGCAGGCCCGCCAGAGTCCGACCGATCCACTCGTCGAAGCGTTCGTGTGGCTCATGCTCTCGACCGAGTCGGGGGGCGCCAGCGCACCGCTCGGCAGTGTCGTCGAAAGCCTGACCGCCGAGCAACTCGCCGCCGGTAACCGCCGCCTCGATGCGCTGCGCGCCGTGAGCCCGTATTTCCGCCCGACCCTCGCGACCGCGGCCGGCAAGCCGGCCGCGCCGGAGGCGACCGAAGTGCAGCACTTGCGCGAGCAGCTCGCGATCGCCGCGCGCGATCGCCAGCAGGTCGCCGCCGAGTTGGCCACGGCGTGGAAAGAGGTCGATCAGCTTCAAAAACAACTCGCCGCCCGAACCGCCACGGAGGCGGTGCTTGCGACGGCGCAGAATTCCCTCCGCGAGGTCCAGGCAATGCTCGCGACGCAATCGACCGAGCTTGCGACCACCCGCGCCGATGCCGCCGCCGTCCGCCTCGAAATCGGCAAGGCGCAGGCGCAACTCGCCGAAACGCGCGATGCTCTCGCCCGCCAGAGCGCCTTCACTGCGACCGCCACCGCAGCCCACGCCGCGCGCAAGACTGAAACCGAGGAGGCGCGGAAAAAATTCGCCGTCGACCAGGCCGAACTCTCCGCCAAGGCCGCCGATCTCGCGCGCGATTTGTCGGCGACGCGGATCGAGCTCAACGCCGCCCGGCAGGATCTGCTCGCCGCCGGCACCCGGGCCGCGACGGAGGCCACCACCCATCTCGCCCAATTCACCGCGCTTGAGGAAAAACTTTCCGCCGCCCGCAACGACCTCGGTCAATCCAAGACTGCCCTCGCCGCGCACGAAGCGATCCCGAAGATTTCCCCGGCCGAGCTTGAGACCGCACGGCGCGACGCCGCAGATGCCCAACGCCAGCTCGCCGGTGTCGCCCAGGAACTCGCGACCCTCCGCGCGCAGTCCATCTCCGCCCGCGAGCTCGCTACCCGCGCCCGCCAGCTCGAAACCGATCGGGCCGCACTCGTCGCCCGCAATGGCGAGCTGACCACGTTCGCCGCCAAGGCCGCCGCCGAAGCCGCCGAGCGCCTGCGGCAATTGTCCGCGGCCGAGGAAAAACTCAGCTCCACGCGCGGCGAACTCGCGCAGGCCCGCACCGATTTCGAGTCCGCGCGCCGCACCGCGACCGAGACTCAGCAGTCGCTCGCCAGCGTGTCGGAACAACTTTCCGCCCTCCGCGATCGGTCCGCGACCGACCTCGCCAAGGCGGTGCGCGACACCGAGACCGCCGTGCGGCAGCTCGCCGTTTTGGAAGAGCGCCTCGCCGCGTCACGCCAGGAGATCGCGCAATCGAAGGCCGCGCTCGAAACCGCCGTCGCCGCTAGCACCCAAGCCGCCACCGTGCAGACGGAGGCCCGCGCGCTCGCCGCGGCGCAACTCACCGCGCTACGCACCCAAATCGCCACGCTCGAACGCGACAATCAAGGGGCCGCCTCCGCGCGCCAGGCCCTCGATACCCGGGCCCGCCAGCTCGAGATCGACAAGGTCGCCCTTGCCGCGCGCAACGAGGAACTCGCCGCCG
>JANOAF010000695.1:0-1583 GCA_031411015.1 Opitutaceae bacterium
CCGAGCAACACGAGAACGACAATCACCGCCGCTGCCTCGAAGTAGATGCCGACCCCGTCCATCGCGGTCATCGCCGCCGGGAACAAGCCCGGCGAGAGCATCGCCACCGCGCTGTAGGCGTAGGCCGCGCCGACGCCGATCGCGATGAGCGTGAACATATTGAAGTGCCCGGTGCGCAGCGACCGCGCGCCGCGCACAAAGAACGGCCAGCCGGCCCAGAGCACGACGGGCGTCGAGAGGATGAATTGCGTCCAACGCGAGGCGTCGCCCATCACCCAATGCGGCACGTTCGGGAAGACATGCGCCATCGCCAGCAGGAACACCGGCAGCGCGAGCGCCGCGCCGATCCAGAACCGGCGGGTCATGTCGCGCAGCTCGCCGCTTTCCTCCTCCGGCTCCGCGCTGATCGTCTTTGGTTCGAGCGCCATTCCGCAAATCGGGCAGGCGCCGGGTTGATCCTGCTCGATCTCCGGGTGCATCGGGCAGGTGTAGATCGTTTTCGTTTCCGCCTTCCACGCGGGGTTGCGTTCCAAAGCCATCCCGCACTTCGGACAATCGCCCGGCTTGTCCGATTCCACGCCCGGACACATCGGGCAGAAGTATTTCGCCGCTGCCGATGGCTGCGCGTCGGTGCTTGCTCCGCCGCAGCACGAATGGGTTTCGGGCGCTGGGTCTTTAGCGGGCGGCGACGCTTTGCCGCCGCAGCATGAGGACATCGCGGTGACGGGCGGCGGTGCGGCGGAGTCGGTCTGGCAGCAAGACTTGGGAGTGGGAGTCGTGGGAGCGGCCGGGTGATGATGGTCGGTGTGTGGCATGATGATTTGGTTCCTTTACCGAGACAAACGCAGGCGGTGGCGAAACCTTACACCTTGCCGCGTATTGAGCCGAGCAGCCTTCGCCGCTACGGTGCGTCCATGGCCGATACTGCTGCCATCTTGCTGGAAAATCTCGACGGCTTCACCGGCTTCGCACGTTCGCGCCTGGGTGATGGCGAACTGGCCCGTGATGCCGTGCAAGAGAGTCTGGTCAAGGCGCTCAGCGCGGAGCATCAACCGGCGGAAGAGGACGCCGTGCGCTGGTTCTACCGCATCCTCCGGCGGACGATCATCGACCTGCACCGGCGGCGCGGTGCTCGCGAACGCGCCCTCGCCAGCTACCGTGCGGACCTTGAAGACCCACCCGATCCCGACGAAACGCGCCTGCTCTGCGCGTGCTTTGAGCGGCTGCTGCCGGAATTGCCGGAGCAATACCGCGATCTCATCCGGCGCGTGGATCTCGATGGCGCCAGCCCCACCGCCCTGGCCGCCGAGCGCGGCGTGACGGCAAATGCTCTGACCGTGCAACTCCACCGCGCCCGCCGTCGTCTGCGGGAACTGCTCGAAGCGACCTGCCAGGTTTGCGCCACGCATGGGTGTCTGGATTGCACCTGCGGCGAACCCGCGCCGCCGTAGCCGGCACGCACGCGCGCGCTGAGGTATCACGGAAGGATACTGTCGTTTTCTGGTGCGATAGGCGCTGCGATCAAGGGCTCGACTGCCTCGGCGAGAACGGTGAGCCGGCCGTCGCGCAGACTCGCGGCGGCA